>DATMFB010000145.1:0-2268 GCA_035556395.1 Microbacteriaceae bacterium | reverse complement strand
TCGCGGCGCATCCGTTCGTCGTTGTCGGCGGGCGGGAGTCGTTTCGGCTCCGGCTGCGGATTCGGGTCGGAGCCGGGCGGCGGCGGGGTCCTGACGCGTCGGCGCACTCGCAGCCTCGGCGCGGGGGGCTCCTCCGCGCCGTCGAGCTCGGGGTCGACCTCGGTCACACCCGGCCGGAGTCGAGGTCGTCGCCGAGCGTCCAGCCCCGCTGGCGCGGGCCCGACTCGAAGCCCGACTCCGTCTCCTCGATGGCGATCGGCTCGGTCAGCGGTTGGGCGGAGTCGACGAAGGCGGGGGTGCTCGGCTCGAGGCGTTCGTCCGTGACGACCTCATCGACCGGCGGAGCCTCCTCGGCGACGAGCGCCGGCTCCGGCGCGCCATCCGATTCGGTTCGCTCGCTCGGGATGCGCGGTTCTGCGAGCCGAGGGGCGGCCTCCGCGCCGAGCAGCTCGGCGATCCGATCGGCGACGAGGTCGGGGTCCTGGAACAGCTCGAACGCGTGGACGCGCACATACGTCCAGCCGAAGCGCTTCAGCAGCTCGGGGCGCAGCCGGAGCGACTCGCGCAGCGACCCGGCGAGCAGGTCTGCGTCCGACTCGACGACGACGCAGCGCTGACCGTAGGACGCGACGAGCGGGAGCATGCCGCGATAGCCGAGGCGCGTCGTGAGCCCACGGGCGCGCAGCCGCGCGGCGAGGTCGACGATCATCGGGTCGCCGTCGCCATCGCGATCCACCGCCGGGGTCCTCGTCGCGATGTCCTCGAGGACGGCGGCGAACGCGAGCGAACCGGCGGCCGTCGTGCGGCCCGCGAGATCCTCGGGTCCCACCGCCGTGACGATCGTGAGGGCGCGTCGCGCGCTCGTGATGGCGGACGCGAACGCCCGATCCCCGCCAGGCGCGCTGAGCGGCCCGAACTCGGTGAGCACGCGGCCGTGGGCCGTGCGGCCGTAGCCGAGCGAGAGGATCACGCGGTCGCGGCTGATCGAGACGGCCTGGTCGAGCGCGAGCACCTCGAAGGGCTCGTCGCGCTCCTGCGCCAGCCAGCCGGCGAGCTCGCGGTGCCGACCGAACTCGTCGAGCACGCGAGCCATGACCCGCGTCGCGTGCTGGCGGCTCGGCGTGACGACCATGAGCGACTCCGAGGGGTGCTCCCGCGCGTGCGCGAGCACGAGCTCGACGACCCGCTGGACCTCCGCGTCAGGCGACTCGACGGCGTTCGCCGCCTCGTTGAGCAGGCCGCGGCCCTCGTCGATGCGCTCGACCGCGAGCGCCTGGACGCCGCGATACGTGCCGGCCCACGGCTGGGCCTGGATGCGCCCGGCGTAGAACCGGCGATTGACGAGCTCGACGAGCTCCTCGCCCCCGGCGCGGTAGCTGCGCGTGAGCGTGAAGACCCGCAGCAGGCCGGAGAGCGCCGACAGGGCCGAGTCCTCGTGCAGATCGGTGACGACCTCGCCGGAGTCGCCGCCACGGCGTTCTCTCACCATCGTCTCGAACGCGGTCGGGACCTGGGTGACCGGATCGCCGAACGCGATGACCTGACGGCCCCTGCGGATCGCGAGCGCGCTCTCCGCGACGGTGAGCGTGCCCGCGTCGACGAGGATCACGGCGTCGAACGGCATGACCGGGGAGATCTGCGCGATCTCGTAGGGCGATGCGAGCCAGACGGGACTGAGCGTGCGGTCGAGATGCGGCGCGGCCGTGTGCAGGTCGTGGGAGGTGACGTGCTCGTGGCGCAGCACGCGCTTGAGCGCCGCGGCCTCCTCCGGCCAGTCGACGAGTCCCATCTGCCACTGCTCGGCGAGCCGCCACGCGAGCGCTGCCGCATTGCCCCGGGCGTGCGCCTCATCGACGAGGCGGAAGTCCTCCTCGAGCCGATCGAGCACGGAGGTGTTCGCGCCGAGCAGCGCACGGTCGGCCTCGAGGAGCCCGGCGAGCGCCGACTTCCACCAGGCGAGCTCGAGCTCCTCGGGCATCGCGTCGGCCGCGACCCGGCGCTCGGCGAGGTCCTTGACGAGGGGGTCGAGGCCCACGGCGTGGAGCGCGCCCATGAGGGCCGAGCGCTCCTGGAGGTTCTCGAGCGCCTCCGACTCGACGGACAGGCCGGCGAGCAGCTGCTGCAGCTTCGCGAGCGGCATCGCCGCGAGGCGCTGATCGCCCGAGCGGCCGAGCGGCGCGTCGAGCTCGGCGAGGTCGAGCTCGACGGCCTGGAGCGCGACGAGCACCTCGGCGATGCCGACGGGGACGCGCGGGACCGCGCCCTCGG
>DATMFB010000144.1:0-15647 GCA_035556395.1 Microbacteriaceae bacterium | reverse complement strand
GAGGAAGGCTCCGATCGCACCCGCGCCGAGCAGCAGCACGAGCTGACCGTCGACGTCGCCCGCGCGGCGGACGTTGTGGACGGCAATGCCCATGGGCTGCGCGAGTGCGGCCTCGTCGAGCGACATACCGAGGCCCTCGATCGAGACGCAGCTGCCGACGGGCGTCGAGACGAAGCCCGCGAGTGCCCCGGGACGATGCAGGCCGACGCTCGCGTAGCGGCGGCAGAGGTTGCTCTCACCGCGCGTGCACGCCGCGCACTCGCCGCACGGGGCGGCGCCGCACGAGGCGACCTGGCGACCGACCCAGTCGGGGTCGACGCCCTCGCCGACCGCGATGACCGTGCCGGAGAACTCATGGCCGATCGCCATCGGTCCCTGCCACCCCGACGCCGCGTGCGGGTGCTCGAGCGGGATCTGCACCGGCCCGTGATCCCACTCCCCCGCGTCCGTCCCGCACACGCCGACGGTCCCGACGCGCAGCAGCAGCTCGCCGGGCAGGGCGCTCGGGACGGGCGCCTGCTCGATGCGGATATCGCCGCGACCGTGGTACATCGCGGCGGTCATGGTGGTCTCGTTCATGGTTCCAGTCTCTCGTGGGTCGGTCGGGCGGCTATGGTCGGGGCATGACTGAACATCGCATCTCCCGCGTGCTGCACCCCTACGTCCCCGGCATCGCTGACACCGTGCGGGTCGAGGGCGGCACGACGATCTACGTGTCGGGCACGGTGGGCGCCCGCGCCGACGGCTCGGCCCCGGCGGACTTCGCCGAGCAGTGCGAGCTCGCGATCGCCTCGCTCGAGGGCTCGCTCGCCCGCCAGGACGCAACGCTCGGCGATATCGTCCGGTTGACGGTCAACGTGGTGGATCTCGACGAGGAGAAGGTCGACGTCTGGCACCGCGTCCGCGACACGCGCTTCGACCATGCCGACTCTCCCGCGAGCACGCTGCTCGGCGTGAGCCGGCTCTTCTCGACGGATTACCACATCGAGATCGAGGCGACCGCGGTCGTCTGACATCAGTACTCGTTGGCGACGAAGAGCTCCTGCGCGGGGAACTTCGTCAGCACCTCGATCCCGTAGTCGGTCACGACGACCTCCTCCTCGATGCGAGCGGCCGAGATCCCGTCGGATGCCGGGCAGTACGTCTCCATCGCGAAGACCATGCCGGGCCGGATCTCGACGGGGTCCTTGAACGAGTTGAGCCTCGAGATGATCGGACGCTCGTGCAGCCCGAGGCCGAGCCCGTGGGCGAACTGCAGCCCGAATGCCGCGAGCTCGTTGTCGAACCCGAAGTCCTCGGCCTTCGGCAGCACCGAGGCGACCTGGTCCGACCCAACGCCCGGCTTGATCGCGTCGAGCGCCGAGTCCATCCATTCGCGGGCCGTCTTGTACGCGTCGCGCTGGCTCTCGGTGGCCCAGCCGACCCCGAAGGTCCGGTAGTAGCAGGTCCGGTAGCCGTTGAACGAGTGGATGATGTCGAAGAACGCCTGATCGCCCGGCCGGATGATCCGGTCCGTGAAGTTGTGCGGGTGCGGGTTGCAGCGCTCGCCCGAGATCGCGTTGATCGCCTCGACCTGGTCGCTGCCGTACTCGTACAGCCGCGCGTTCGCCATCGCGACGATCTCGTTCTCCCGCACGCCGGGCTTCAGCGCATCGACGATGTCCTGGTAGACGCCGTCGACCATCGCCGCCGCCTGGTTGAGCAGCATGATCTCGTCCTGGTTCTTGATCACGCGCGCGTCGAGCATCGGCTGCTGCGCGTCCGAGATCCGGATGCCCTGGCGCTCGAGCTCGAAGAGGAACGTCGGCTCGATGATGTCGACGCCGAGCGGCGCGTCCGCGACCCCGTGCTCGACGAGGAGCGACTTGATCTCCGCGACCGCGTCGACCATGAGCCCCGCCCCGCCCTCGGGCGCGACCGCGCCCTTGAAGCCGAGGAAGCCCGCGCGGTAGTTGTCGTCCGGCACCCAGTCCGAGTAGAGCTTGTGGTGCTTCACCGCCGAGCCGAAGTCCCACAGGATGGGGTCCTTGCCGCGCATGAGCAGCGCGTAGCGGATCATCTTGTCGCCGAGCGCGCCGCCGATCCACGTCTGGGTGACGTAGCGGATGTTGTAGAAGTCGAAGAGCAGGAAGGCCCCGGCGTCGCTCGCCTCGAGCGCCGCCTGTGCCCGCTGGAGTCGATACGCGCGCAGTCGGTCGAAGTCGACCCGGTGCTCGTAGTCGACGCCCATCTGGCCGGGTGCGCCGATCGGCCGCACACCGGCCGGGCGCTGCGAGGGTCGCTCGAACGCCCGGCTCGGCCTGTGGCTGTGGCTCATGACTCGGGGTCCAGACCGTCGTTGACGTCGACGTTCTCCGGCTTGATGTCGATGCCGGCCGCGACCGCCGCACGCAGCACCATGGACGCGAAGTCCTGCTCGGTGTTGCCGGCGTTGACCTCGGTCGCGACCATCTCGCGGGTCACGGCCGTGACCGGCATGGTGACGCCGAGCTCGCGCGCGGCCGCGAGGCCGAGGTCGAGGTCCTTGAGCAGCAGGACCGGCGTGAACGTCGGCTTGAAGTCGAGGTTCACGAGCGCCGGGGACTTGTAGCGGCTGTACGGGGATCCCATGACCGAGTCGTTGAGGAACTCGAGGAAGTCGCTGCGCTTGACGCCCGCCTTCTCCGCGAGCAGCGTGATCTCGATCATGTTCTGGATGACGACGCCGAGGAAGACGTTGTGCGCGATCTTGACGATGCGCGCCGCCTCGCCCTCGCCGACGTACGTGACGCCGCGGCCCCAGGCTCGCAGCAGCGGCTCGACGTACTCGTAGACGTCCCTCGGGCCCGACGCGGCGACCGTGAGCTTACCGGCCGAGATGACCTTCGGGTTGCCCGAGACGGGCGTCGCGAGGAAGCCGACACCGCGCGCCTCGGCTGCGGCGCGGACCTTCGAGCTCATCTCCATCGAGACGGTCGACGAGTCGCCGATCGCCTTGGGCGCCTTGTCGGGGTCGGTCAGCAGGCCGCCATCGCCGAGCATGACCTGCTCGAGGTCCTTCGACGCCGAGACCATCGCGAACACGATGTCGCGCCCCGCGAGCTCGACCGGCGAGTCGACGATCGTCGCCCCGAACTCGGTGAGCGGCTCGGCCTTCGACTTCGTCCGGTTGTACACCGCGACGTCGTACCCCGCCTTGAGCAGTCGCTTGATGAGCTGCGTGCCCATTCGACCTGCACCGATCCAACCGACCGTGGGGAGCGTGTTCGTCATGTCCATCGTTTCTTTCTTCTTGTGGGGGTCAGCGGTGCTGCGGAGGTCAACGGTGCTGCAACCGATTGCAGTTACCGTTCTAGCAGAGCCGTGGGGCTTTCGCAAACGGTTGCGTCCTGGGAGGCCGGCCCGAGGATCGGTGGCCGCCCCGCGCGATCAGTCCCCGGGGACCGCCGCGACGACGTGGATCTCGAGCCGGAGGCGGGGGTCCGTCGCGAGGCGCTTGACCTCGACGGTCGCGCTCGTCGGGATGTGCCCGCCGAACCACTCGGACTGGACCCGGTTGACGACGTTCTGGTCCTCGTCGACGTTCGTGAAGAAGCGGATGAGGTTGACGATGTCGGAGCGGTTCGCGCCCGCGGCCTTGAGCGCCTGGTCGAGGTGCTCGAACGCGAGGGTGACCTGGCCCTCGATGTCGGCGGGCACCGCGTCGAACACCTCGGGGATGTGCGGGTGGTCGTGGTAGACCGGGGCACCGGTCACGCCGCTGATGAACACGAGACGCGCATTCGAGACCGTCCGGATCACGGGCACGAAGGGCGAGACGATCGCCTCGTCGTAGCCCTCGTGGTGGATGACCTCGGACGCGCCGGACTCGACCGGCCGCGGCGCGGGGATCTGTGAGCTCATGCGGATACCTCCTCGAATGCGGGCGCGGCCCAGGTGACCGCGCCTCCCGTGATGGTCAGATCGCTGCGGATGCCCGCGAGCGCCTCGTCGGCGCACTCCAGCGGGTCGAGCGTCGGGACGAAGAGGTCCGCGAGATAGCCGGGCAGCAGCTTGCCGCGCCGATCGTCCTCGCCCGTGAACCAGGCGGCGTCCGCGGTATAGGCGCGGATCGCCTCCTCGCGGGTCATGAGGTGCTCGGCGGCGCGGACGCCCGCGCCGTCGATCGAGCGGCCCGTCACGAACCAGTCGATCGCCGCCCACGGCGAGAACCAGTTCGCCCGGGTCGCGTCGGTGCCGAGGCCGATCTTGACGCCCCGAGCCTTGAGGCCGCCGATCGGCTGCGCGTTCGCGGTCGCCTCGCTCCCCCACGCCTCGACGTAGTCGCCGCCCTTGAGCAGGTGGCGGTTCTGCACGAGGACGCCGAGCTCGAGCGCCGCGATCCGGTCGAGGTTGCGCGGCGACGCGGCATCGGCGTGCACGATCGACCAGCGCCGTCCCTTGACGAGTCCCGTCTCGGCCTCGACGGCCTCCCAGGCGTCGAGCACGCGGGAGAGCGTGTCGTCGAGGACGGCGTGCATCGACATCCGCCAGCCGCGCCGGGCGGCGGTTCGGCTGATCTCGATGAGCTCCGCGACGGCCGGCTCCCCGATCGAGAGCTCCTCGAAGCCCTCGAGGTCGTGGCAGCCCATGTGGACGACCTCGCCGATGCCGGAGACCCGGAGCCGGTCGTCGCCGAAGTCGTGCTGCACGACATCGGTGTACGACGCGTAGTTGCCGACCTCGCCGCCGCGATCCCACGCCGAGATGAAGAGCCGGAAGCGCAGCGGCATGTCGCCGCGGCGCCACAGGTCGAAGAGCGGGTCGTAGTCGCTCGGGCGCACGAGCAGCCCGCCGCCGTCGTTGACCGCCGTCAGACCGTGCGCCGCGAACTCGCGCATCATCTCGAGCGTGCCCTCCGCCGCGGCCTCGCGCGAGACCTCGAGGGCCTTCGCCGTCGGGACGGAGAACGCGCCGACGCCGAGGAGCACCCCGGTCGGAATGCCCGCGTCGTCGCGGACGATCGTCCCGCGGGGCGGGTCCTGCGCATCGGCGCCGGCCCAGCCGCACGCGGCGAGGCCCGCCGCGTTGAGGAAGCCGAAGTCGTAGGTCTCCTGGATGTAGACGGGGTGCTCCGGCGCGGCGGCGGTGAGCTCCTCGGGCGTCGGGGTCCTGCCCTCGACGAACTGCCGCCGGTGCCAGCCGCCGATCACGGGGATCCAGCTGCCGGCCGGGAGCTCGGCCGCTCGCGTTCTGATCGTCTCGAGGGCCTCCGCGACGGAGCGCACGCGCTCCCAGTGCAGGGAGACGGACCAGCTCACGCCCGCGCGGACCGCGTGGATGTGCGAGTCGATGAGGCCGGGCAGCACTCGCCGACCGCGCAGGTCGACGACCTTGCGGGCGAGCGGCTCGAGGTGGGCGAGCTGCGCATCGGAGCCCACGGCGTGGATCACGCCGCCGACGAGCGCGATGCTCTGCGCCTCGGCGGGACCCTGGCCGGACTCGGCGAAGGTCGAGATCCGGCCGCCCTTGATGAGCAGGTCGATGACGCGGTCGTTCGATGCGGCGGCCATGGCGCGATCAGATGGAGAGGTACTTCTCGAGCAGTGCCGTGTCCTGGCGCAGGTCCTGCGGCAGCCCGGTCCAGCGGATCTCGCCGTCCTCGATCACGACGACTCGGTCGGCCATGTCGAGGGCGAGCTCGACGTTCTGCTCGGCGATGAGCACCGAGAGGCCCGAGCCGCGCAGGCCCGCGATCCGGTCCTGGATGACATCGAGGACGCTCGGCGCGAGACCCTCGCTCGGCTCGTCCATGAGCAGCAGCGTCGGATTCGTCATGAGCGCGCGGGCGATCGCGAGCATCTGCTGCTCGCCGCCGGACAGCGACCGCGCGAACGACTTCTGCCGTTCGGCGAGGCGCGGGAAGAAGTCGAACACGCGCTCGACCGTCCACGGATCGGCGATCGCGTTCCGCCGCTTCTTGGAGGTCACGGTGAGGTTCTCCACGACGGTGAGCGAGCCGAAGACGTGGCGCCCCTGGGGGACGATCGCGATGCCCGCCCGCGAGATCAGATGGCTCGGCTTCTTCGTCAGGTCATCGCCGTTGTAGACGATCGTGCCCGCCGTGACCGTCGGCGGGTGCAGGCCCGCGAGGGTGCGGACGAGGGTCGTCTTGCCCATGCCGTTGCGACCGATGAGCGCGACCGTCTCGTCGGCGGCGATCGTCAGATCGACCCCGTGCAGCACCTGCGCCGTGGCATAGCCGGCGGTCAGACCAGTGACTTCGAGACTCACTTCGTGTCGCGCCTTCCGAGGTAGATCGCCTTGACCTTCTCGTCGTCGCGGACCTCGTCGGGGGTGCCGGTGATGACGTGACGGCCGTTCTCCATGCACATGACGCGGTCGGTCAGACCGAGCGCGAACGACATGTCGTGCTCGATGAGCAGGATCGGCAGGGTGCGGGGGAGGTCCTCGATGAGCTTCATGAGCGTCGTGCGCTCGGCGGCGGAGAGGCCCGCGGCCGGCTCGTCGAGGAGGAGGATCTTGGGGTCGCCGACGAGCGCCATCGCGATCTCGAGCTGGCGCTGCTCGCCGTGGGAGAGCTCGGAGACGGTGTCGTCCTTGCGGCCGTCGAGGCCGACCTTCGCGAGCGCCTCGAGCGCCCGGCGGCTCGCGGCATCCTTGAGGCGCTGCGGCCACCAGAAGATCCGCGCCTTGGCGGAGCCGCCGCGCGCGGCGACCCGGACGTTGTCGAGGACGGTCATGTCCTTGAACAGATTCGAGATCTGGAATGTGCGGCCGACGCCCATCCGGGCGCGCTTGGCCGTCGGCTTCTTCGTGACGTCCATGCCGAAGAGCTCGACGGAACCGGTCGTCACCGGGACGTCGCCCGCGATCATCTTGAAGAGCGTCGTCTTCCCGGCCCCGTTCGGGCCGATCACGCCGATCCGCTCACCGGGAGCGATCGTCAGCGAGATGTCATCGACGGCCTGGACGCCGCCGTAGCGCTTCCCGACCCCGTCGATGACGAGGACGGGGGCACCGGCCCCGGACCCGCGAGGGTCCGGAGCCGGCGCCGTGATCGTGCTGTTCGTCACAGGCCCTGGTGGGTCTGGTCGTAGGGCTGGATCGCGCGGACGTCCGCGGGAGCACCCTTGCCGAGCCACTGGTCGACTGCGAGGAACTCGGCGATCGGGACGTTGTACAGCAGACCGTCAGCGCCCTTCTCGACCTCGCGGATGTAGACCGGCATGATCGTGTTGTTGAACTCGTCCCACGTGACTTCACCGAAGATCGAGTCGGGGAAGGTGAAGGACGTGATGGCGTCGACCAGGTCGGAGCCGACGAGCAGACCCTGCTCCTCGATGACCTTCGCGACGAGGGAGGCCGTCATGTAGCCACCCGCGATGTACGCACCGGGGACGATCCCGAGCTTGGCGATCGTCGCCTCGACGAACTGCTGCGTCGCCGGGGCGTCGCGGCCTTCGGCCCAGTAGCTGACCGACTTGAGACCGAGGATCCGGTCGCCCATCGCGCGCAGGGTGCCCTGGTCGGCCGCGCAGCAGTTGAGCAGCAGCGGGTCGAGGTCACCGCCCGCGTCGAGGTAGGAGGTCAGGAAGCCGGGGCCAGGCGCTCCGCCGGCGGTCGCGACGAAGACCATGTCGACGCCGCTCGCGAGCGCTGCCTGGACCTGCGAGGCGTAGCCCGCCCAGTCCGTCGTGGTGTTGGGCGCCCAGATCTGCTGGACGATCTCGCCGCCGTTGTCGACGAAGCCCTGGACGAAACCGGCGCACGACTCCCAGCCGAACGAGTAGTCGTGGCAGAGCGTGACCGCGGTCTTGTTGCCCTGCTCGGCCGCCCAGACGCCGCCCGGGTAGGTCGACTGCGTGCCGGCCATCGAGCCGGTGCGCACCGTGAACTCGTTCCAGTTCTGCTGCGTCATGTCGTTCGACGCGGCGACCGGGTGGAGGTTCGGGATGCCGAGGCCGGAGGTGTACTGCGCGACCGCGGACGCGGTGCTCGCAATGAGCGGACCGACGATGATGTCGACGCCGTCCTGCTCGACGAGCTTGTGCGCCTTCGTGAGGGCGGTCTCCGGGTTGCCGGCGTCGTCCTCAGCGATGGTCTCGATGGTCACACCGGCGACCTCGTTGCCGTTCTCCTCCCAGTAGAGGTTCCAGCCGTCGAGCATCTCCTGGCCCGCGACCGCGAAGTTACCGCTCGTCGGGGACAGGAAGCCGACCTTGAGCGTGCCGGTCGCCTTGTCGGGGCCGGACTCCGTCGGAGCTGTGGTCGGGGTCGATGCGCCGGGAGGCGCACACGCTGCGAGCGAGAGCGCTGCGGCGACGCCGAGGCCAGCAACTGCGGCCCAGCGGCCGCGTACCGACATCTTCGTTGACATCATGCCGTTTCCTTTCTTGCGGTGTGATTGCGGATTGGCGCTGGTTCAGCGCCGGGTGGAGGCGCGGAGCCCCCGGGAGGCCTGGTGGTACGGCCCCGGATCCTGCGGACGAGCTTCGCGATGCTGCCGGCGACGCCTGCCCGGAGGAAGAGGATGACGAGAATGAAGACGAGCCCGAGGACGAGCTGCCAGCGGTCGACGTAGCTCGACAGCACGTTCTCGATGAGGACGACGATCGCGGCGCCGATGAGCGGTCCGAGGAGCGTGCCGACGCCGCCAAGGATGACCATGACGATCGCGAAGATGGAGCGCTCGACGCCGGCCGAGGTCGGGCTGACGAAGTGCGTGTGCCACACCGCGAGGAGGCCGGCGAGGCCCGCGATGAAGCCCGAGATCATGAACGCGCCGACCTTGTACCAGGACACGCTGTAGCCGAGGCTGCGCATCCGGCTCTCCGAGTCGCGGATGCCGCGCAGCGACGCCCCGAACGGCGAGCGGGTGACGACCCAGAGGATCGCGGTCGCGATGACGAACATCCCGAAGACGAAGTAGTAGTACTGCCAGTACTCGCCGAGGAACTCGGGTCGCGCGATGTTCGCGATGCCGGTGTCGCCGTTCGTGACGGTCGAGTACTTCGAGGCCAGGCCGAAGATGAGCATCCCGACCGCGAGCGTGACCATCAGGAAGTAGATCCCGCTCGTGCGCATCGAGAGGATGCCGTAGACGAACGACACGACGAGCGTGATGCCGAGGGCGAGCAGCACCTGCATGCCCACGTCCCAGCCCTGCTTCGAGGCGAAGCCGGCGCCGTACGCGGCCGCTCCCGCGATCGCGCCGTGGCCGAGGGAGGCCATGCCGCCCTCGCCGACGAGGAAGTTGACGCTCGAGGCGAGGATCGCGGCGATCAGGATCGTCGAGCTCAGCGAGAGCGTGAACGAGTTCGTGCCGAGGTAGGGCAGCGCGAGGCCCAGGATGAGCACGAGGCCGAGGCCGACGATCTGGACGACGCGGGAGCGGAAGAACCCGCCGCCGCTCGAGCCGGGCACGCGTGACGGGATGAGTCCGGTGGCCGGACGGACGACGGGAGTCGCACGGGTTGCGGGGTTGCTCATGCTGCCTTCCCGAAGAGACCCTGGGGGCGGATGACGAGGACGAGCGCCATGGGGAGGAAGACGGTGAAGTACGCGAACTCCGGGATCCAGGTCTTCGCGAAGACGTCGATGAGTCCGATCGCGATGCTGCCGACCGCGGCGCCGGCGATGCTGCCGAGCCCGCCGATGATGATGACGACGAGCGCGTAGAGCAGGACCTCGTTCTGCACGCCCTGCAGGATCGGCGTGCGCCCGGCCCCGATCGTGCCGGCGATCGCGGCGAGTGCCGCACCGACGATGAACATGCCGGTGAATACCCAGCGGATGTTGACGCCCATCGCCGAGATCATCTCCCGGTCGTCGACGCCGGCCCGGACGATGGCGCCGACCCGGGTCTTGGACTGGACGACCGCGAGCGCGATGCCGACGAGGAGCGCGACGCCGATGACGAAGACGCCGTACCAGGGGTAGGTGAAGTCGCCGATCGTGAAGGCGCCCTGCGGTCGGACATCGGCCGGCAGCTGCTGCGGGTCGCCGCCGAATATCCACAGGCAGATGTCCGCGACGACGAACGACACACCGATCGTCAGGAGCACCTCGGGGAGCTCCTGGCCGCGCACGAAGCGCAGCAGGACGAACTCGACGAAGAACGCCAGGACGCCGACGACGGCGATGGCCGCGATGAGCCCGACGAGCAGATTGCCCGAGAGCGCCGAGACGACGATGCCGAGGTATCCGCCGAGCATGTAGAACGCGCCGTGCGCCATGTTGACGATGCGCATGAGGCCGAAGACAAGCGTCAGACCGCTCGCCAGGAGGAAGAGCGTGGCACCGAAGCTCAGTCCGTTGAGGAGCTGCTGCCCGATGAACACTGGGGTGAACACTTGCGGTGAGGCCTTCCTCGTCGTTGGGGGAAATGTGTTCAGTCACGCTGAAAGCGGCGTGCGCCATCCAGCAAAGCAACCGTTTGCATTCCTGTCAAATGCGAATGCCGGAACGCGGATATCAATCCGGTGACGACTCGCCGGACAGGCCTACTCGCGAGCGCTGCGCTCCACGGGCCGGTAACGGGCGCGGCCGACGGAGCCGGCGACCAGGAAGACGACCGCGCCGCCGAGCGATCCGAGGAACAGGGTCGGGAAGGCGTGGGCGTCGACCGCGAGCTGTCCGAGCGCCGCGCCCATCGCGCCGCCGAGCATGAGCGAGATCGAGAAGAACGTCATGCCCATCGCCCGCGCCTCGGTCGCCGCGTCCGTCATCCAGGTCTGCAGGGTGGTGTGCGCGAGCGCCCACGCGATGCCCATCAGGGCGGCACCGGCGAGCACCGTGCCGGGCGAGATCCCCGTCAGCAGGACCGCGAACGCGGCGACCGCCGCGCACCCGCCCGCGAGCATGAAGACCCACGGCTTGACGCGGCGGATGAAGAGCTTCATCGTCTGGCTCACGATCACGACGGCCACGCCGAACGAGGCCGTCACGAGCCCCGCGACGAACGCGCCCTCCCCCGCCTGCTGGAGCGCCTGCGGCAGGAAGTTGTAGACGCCGATGAGCAGCAGTCCCTCGAGGATCGTGAACGCGTAGAGCCCGAGCGCGACCCGATTCCGCGCGAGATGCCGCAGCTGCGGGATGATCCGCTCATCGCCGACATGCTTCGGCTCCGGCAGGCGGATGAGCAGGAGCACGAGGATCGCGGTCACGACGGAGAAGCCGCCGAAGATCCAGCGCCAGCCGACGAGCTCCGCGAGACCGCCCGCACCGAGCGTGCCGGCGGCGAGACCGAGCGCGGTCGCCGTCGCGAGGTTCGACATCGCGGCCGGACGGCGGTCGAGCGCCAGCGTGTCGCTGAAGTAGACGAGCACCGCGGCGAACGTCGCGGCGAAGGCGCCGCCGCTCGCGACCCTCGCGATGACGAAGAACGTCAGGTCGGGGGCGAACGCGCTCGCGACGCCGGCGACGGTCGCAATCGCCGTCGAGACCCAGAGCACCCGCACCCGGCCCCACTTCGTCTGGAGCGGACCCCAGAGCAGCTGGAACGCGGCGTAGGCGAGGGCGTGGCCGGTGATCGCCCAACCCGTCAGCGAGAGGCTCGCCTGGTCGAAGTCGGCGGCGATCATCGGGATGAGCGGCAGAGCGAGGGCGCGGTCGATCGTCGACCAGAAGATCGCGAACGGGAGCACGAGCCCCGGCCCGAGGATCCCGCCCGTCCGGGGGGAGGGGGTCACCGGGTCAGGCCCCGCCCTTGAGCTTGTCGGCCAGGTACTCCCAGTCACGCGCGAACCGGTAGGCATGGCGCGGCGGCATCTGCGGCGCCTGCGTCTCGAGCCAGGTCACCTCGGTGCCCGTCGCGGCGAACGAGTGCACGCAGCCGACGCCCGCCCAGGCGAAGTCGCCGGGCCCGAGGAGCACCTCCTCGCCGTCGAAGGTCGCGAGCACCTCGCCGTCGGTCACGAGGTAGGCCTCCTCGAGCGGATGGTCGTGCGGCCCGGCCTTGCCGTCGGGCTCGTACTGCACCATGAACATCGTGCCGAGCGTCGCGCCGAGGTCCGAGTCGACCATCATCTTGAGCGAGATGCCGCTGTAGACGAGGAGCGCGGTGCGCATGCTCGCCGAGACGGCGAGCAGCTCCTGCGACTGGCGGCCGGGGTTCATGTGCTCGGCCGTGATGTTGCCGAACGAGCGGGTCCGCGGATCGCGGGTGTCGACCCGCACCGGCTCGACCTGCGGGAGCTCGGCGACGCGGTAGGTGTCGCTGCCATGGCGTTCTCGCGCGGGCGGCGTCAGGAGGTCCGCCCAGGCCGCGCCCTTGCCGGGGACCGCCGTCCAGCGGTGAGGGACGCCGACCGGCAGGATCCCGTAGTCGCCCGCGACGAGGTGCACAGTCGCCTCGGGCGTCGCGAGCACGACCTCCCCCTCGAGGACGTGGAAGCTCTCCTCGAACGAGTGCACGTGGGTCGCGCTCGAGCCGCCCGCCTCGATGCGCGTGATGCCGAACTCGGTGTGCGCGGCGCCGTCGGCCTCGCCGACCGCGCGCCAGCGCGTGATGCCGATCGCACCCGGGATGAGCGGACCCGGCGGGAGGTACTCCGCGTCGGCCCCGCGACGGATCACGTGTCCAGCCATGCTCGACCTCTTCGTTTCGGCCCGCTCGTTAAGCGAGAGTGAACGCGAGTCAATCCGATGGACCGGTCCGAGTCAACTCGGCGCGGGACCCGTCGAGCCCCGGATGATGAGCGAGACGGGGAGGCGCACCGTGACCGGCTCCTGCACGCCCGTCGAGATCCCCTCGAGGAGGATGCGGGCCGCCTCCGCCCCCATCTCGTGCGTCGGCACCCGCACGGTCGTCAGCGGCGGCCAGAAGTCCTCGGCGAAGGTGATGTCGTTGAACCCGACGACCGACACGTCGCCGGGGCACGACAGCCCGTGGTCGCGCAGCGACCGCAGCACGCCGAGGGCGATCAGGTCATTGCTCGCGCTGACCGCGGTCGGGTGCACCTTGCGCTCGGTGAGCACGAGGTCCATCGCCCGCTGGCCCGCCTCGACCGTGAGCGCCGACGCCTCGAAGACGTCGCCCTGCACCCCGCGGGTGGAACGGCAGGCGTCGAGGAACGCGGTGGTGCGGGTCGCGCTCGTCGACAGCTCCGGCGGTCCGGCGATGTGCAGCAGCCGCCGATGGCCGAGCTCGGCCAGGTGGGCGACGGCGGCCGCGATGCCGCTCGCGTCGTTGCCCGTGACGAGCGGATAGGGGACGGCGCCGCCGTCGCGGTTGACCATGACCGCCTTGACGCCTGCCGCATAGACCTCGGCGAGCGCCGACTGGTGATGCTGCTGCCCCGACGCGACGATGAGTCCGTCGACGCGCCGGCCGAGCAGCGACTCGAACGCCGCGCGCTCGATCGCCTCGGAGCTGTCGGTGTTCGCGAGCAGGACCGTGTAGCCCCTCGGCTGCAGGAAGTTCTCGATCCCCCGGACGATCGGCGGGAAGAACGGGTTCGTGAGATCCGGGATGACGACGCCGATCGTCGTCGAGGTGCTCGTGCGCAGGCCCCTGGCCATCGCGTTCGGCACGTAGCCGAGCTCGGTCGCGGCCTGCTCGACGCGCTCGACCGTCGCGGCGCTGACCTGGTGGCGGGTCGCGGCGTTGAGCGCGCGCGACACGGTCGCCTTGTGCACGTTCGCAAGCCGCGCGACGTCATCGATCGTCGCGCGCCGCACCCCGTCGATCGCCATTGCTCGACTCAGGCCCTTTCGTCCTCGCCGCCGCCCCGATGCGGCTCCCTGCGCGCCCTTCGACTCGCTTCGCTCGCTCAGGATCCGCGATTCAGCGAGTCTAGGGACATTCAGCCGCGAGAACGCAGCCGCGCGACCTCGTACAGCGCGACGCTCGCCGCGATGCCGGCATTCAGCGACTCGGTCACCGCGCTGATCGGGATCGAGACGATCGCGTCGCAGGCCTCCGTGACGATGCGCGAGAGGCCCTTGCCCTCGCTGCCGACGACGATGACGAGCGGCTGCGCCGCGAGGTCGAGGTCGTGCAGGGAGACGTCCCCGCCGCCGTCGAGTCCGAGGACGAACACGCCCCGGGACTTGTACGCGTTGAGCGTCTGCGTCAGGTTCGTCGCCATCGCCACGGGCAGTCGCGCGGCCGCACCCGCCGAGGTCTTCCATGCCGCTGCGGTCATACCCGCGGCGCGACGCTGCGGGACGATGACGCCCTGCCCGCCGAAGGCCGCCGCCGAGCGGACGATCGCGCCGAGGTTGCGGGGGTCGGTCACGCCGTCGAGCGCGACGAGGAGGGGCGTCTGCCCGCGCTCCTCGATCGTGTCGAGGAGGTCGAGCGGATGCGCGTACTCGTAGGGCGGGACCTTGAGCGCGACGCCCTGGTGCACCGTCCCGACGTCTGTCATCCGGTCGAGCTCCTGCCGGGTGATCTCGATGATCGGCAGGTTGCGGCCGTTCGCGCTCGCGATGATCTGCTTGACGCGGTCGTCGAACTCGATGCGCTGCGCGAGGTAGAGCGTGTGCGCGGGGATCTTCGCGGCGAACGCCTCGAGGACGGAGTTGCGGCCCGTCACGAGCTCCGCCTGGGCCTCCGCCTTCGCCGGCCGACGACGAGCCTGCTCGCGCTCGGTGAACGCCTTCTCCGCGATCGTCGCGTCCGGCGCCCCCTTGCCCCGGCCCCTGCCGACGGCCTTGCCCACGGCGGCGGCGCTGCGCTCGGCCTGGGCCTTGCGCTTGGCGGCGACGTGGTACGGCCGGTCCTCGGCCTTGGGCGTCGGCCCCTTGCCCTCGAGCGCCTGGCGGCCCTGCCCGCCCGAGCCCATCTTCCGCGAGGTCTTCTTGCCGGCTGCGCCCGGTCGTCCTGGCTTCGTCATGTGAGGCTCCAATGCGTCTCGTCCTGCGCGTCCTCGATGGAGATCCCGGCGGCCGCGAGGACGTCCCGGATCTCATCGGCGGAGGCGAAGTCCTTGGCTGCTCGAGCCGCCGCGCGGCGCTCGATGAGTCGACCGACGAGCGCGCTGAGCGCGCCGCCCTCGGCGCCGCCCGGCTGCGCGGCACCCGGTTCGATGCCGAGCACCGCGAGCATCGCCTGCGCCTCGCCGCGCGCCCGCACGGCCGCCGCGGTGTCGCCCGAGTCGAGGGCGGCGTTGCCCGCCCTGACGGTCTCGTGCAGGACGGCGAGCGCCTGCGGCACGGCGAGATCGTCGTCCATCGCGGCAGCGAACGCGGCGGGGACGCCCGGGAGCACCGGTGCGTCGGCGTCGCCGGACGCGAGCGCCCGGCCCGAACGGGTGAGGAACGCCTCGATGCGGTCGAGCGCCGCGGCCGCCTCGGCGAGCGAGCCGTCGTGGAGGTCGATCGTCGAACGGTAGTGGGCGCCCGCGAGCAGGTACCGCACGACGGGGGCCGCCGCCTGCGACAGGAAGTCGTGGGCGAAGATCGAGTTCCCGAGCGACTTCGACATCTTCTGCCCGTCGACCGTGACGAGCCCGTTGTGCAGCCAGAAGCGCGCGAACTCGTCGCCGGCCGCGCGCGACTGCGCGAGCTCGTTCTCATGGTGGGGGAAGCGCAGGTCGAGCCCGCCGCCGTGGATATCGAAGGCCTCGCCGAGGTAGCGCCGGCTCATCGCCGAGCACTCGATGTGCCAGCCGGGGCGGCCGTCGCCCCAGGGTGACGGCCAGCTCGCGCTCGCGGCCTCG
>DATMFB010000143.1:0-5752 GCA_035556395.1 Microbacteriaceae bacterium | reverse complement strand
GCTGCCGCGCGGCAGCTCCGGGTGGTGCGCCTCCGCGCCCCAGTGCCAGCCTGCGCCGGGCGCCTCGGCCGCGCGTGCGAGGGCGGTGCCGAGCATGACCGCGTCGGCGCCGCACGCGATCGCCTTGACGATGTCGCCGCTCGTGCTCAGGCCGCCGTCGGCGATGACGTGCACGTAGCGCCCGCCCGACTCGTCGAGGTAGTCGCGCCGCGCGCCGGCGACATCCGCGACCGCGGACGCCATGGGCGCGTGGATGCCGAGCGACGAGCGCGTCGTCGACGCCGCGCCGCCGCCGAAGCCGACGAGCACGCCGGCTGCGCCGGTGCGCATCAGGTGGAGCGCCGCCGTGTAGGTCGCGGCGCCGCCGACGATGACGGGGACGTCGAGCTCGTAGATGAACTGCTTCAGGTTGAGCGGCTCGCGCGTCTTCGACACGTGCTCGGCGCTGACGGTCGTGCCGCGGATGACGAAGAGATCGACCCCGGCGTCGACGACGGTCCGGTGCAGATCGGCCGTGCGCTGCGGGCTCAGGGCGCCCGCGACGGGGACGCCGGCCGCGCGGATCTCGGCGAGGCGGGCGGACACCAGCTCGGGCTTGATCGCCTCGGCGTAGATCTCCTGCAGTCGACCCGTCGAGTCGTCGGCGGGGAGGGTGCTGATCTCCTCGAGGATCGGGAGCGGATCCTCGTAGCGGGTCCAGACGCCCTCGAGGTCGAGCACGCCGAGTCCGCCGAGCCGGCCGATCGCGATGGCCGTCGAGGGGCTGACGACGGAGTCCATCGGCGCCGCGATGACCGGCGTGTCGAATGTGAACGCGTCGATCGACCAGCTGACGCTGACGTCCTCGGGATCGCGCGTGCGCCGGCTCGGGACGATCGCGACGTCGTCGAATGCCCACGCTCGGCGCGCCCGCTTGCCGCGCCCGATCTCGATGTCCGTCACAATACTTCAGCCTATCCGTCGGGCCTGAGGCGAGTGCCAGACTGAACGGGTGACCGCTCTCCATGCCGATCCGCTCGCGCTGCTGCGGACCCGCACCTCCTCGAAGTGGACGCGCTACCCCGACGACGTCCTGCCGATGTTCGTCGCCGAGATGGACTATCCGCTCGCGCCGGTCATCGCGTCGCACCTCGTCGAGCTGATCGGCCGATCCGACGTCGGCTACGACGCGCGCCGGCCGCTCCTCGGCGAGGCGTTCGCGTCGTTCGCGCACGACGCGTGGGACTGGGAGCTCGATCCGTCGACGCTGACGACGACGGTGAACGTCATGATGGCGATCACCGAGGTGATCCGCGCCGCGATCGGGCCCGGCGACCGCGTCGTCCTCAACACCCCCGTCTATCCGCCGTTCTTCTGGGCGATCAAGGAGGCCGGCGGCGAGCTCCTCGACGTGCCGCTGCTGCCGCCGGACGGATCGCGGGACTGGGAGATCGACTTCGAGGCGCTGGAGACCGCGTTCTCCGGCGGCGCGAAGGCGTATCTGCTCTGCCACCCGCACAATCCGACCGGCCTGCCCTACGAGCGGGAGACGCTCGAGCGGATCGCGGAGCTCGCGGCGCAGTACGGCGTGCTCGTCGTCTCGGACGAGATCCACGGCGCGCTCACGCACTCGGATGCCGAGTTCGTGCCGTTCCTCGCGGTCTCCGAGGCCGCGCGCGAGACCGGCATCGCGGTGACATCGGCATCGAAGGCGTTCAACATCCCGGGCCTCACGGCGGCGTGGTGGATCCCCGGCTCGCGGGCCGCCAAGGCGAGGCTCACTGGCTTCCCGGAGAGCGCGGAGCACCGCACGAGTCACTTCGGCGTGCACGCCTCGACGATCGCGTTCAACGAGGCCCGCGGCTGGCTGGCGGACGTCGTCGAGGCGATCGAGACGAACCGCGCGCTGCTGCACGACCTCCTCGACGAGCACCTCCCCGAGGCCGTGCTCCACGAGCCCCGGGCGAGCTATCTTGCGTGGATCGACTTCCGACCGCTCGGCTGGGGCGACAACCCCGCGAAGCGGATCCTCGACCGCGGGAGGGTCGCGCTGACGCCCGGCGCCCACTTCGGCACGATCGGGCGCGGCTTCGCGCGGATCAACTTCGCCTGCGCGCCCGAGGTCCTCGAGGAGGGCGTCCGCCGCATCGCGGCGGCGCGTTGAGCGCCCGCTACTCCGGCTTGGGCTCCGGGTCCTCGTAGATCGTCGTCGTGAGGTAGCGCTCGCCCGAGTCGGGGACGACCACGACGATCGTCTGGCCGGCGTGCTCCGGCCGCTTCGCGAGCTCGATCGCCGCCCAGACGGCCGCACCCGCGCTGATGCCCGCGAGGATGCCCTCCTGGGTCGCGAGCGTGCGCGCGAGCTGGATCGCGTCATCGAACTCGACGTCGATGACCTCGTCGATCACGCTGCGGTCGAGGATCGGCGGCACGAAGTTGGGACCGATGCCCTGGATGCGGTGGCCGCCGGCGCGACCCTCGGTCAGCATCGGCGAGTCCTTGGGCTGGACCGCGACGACCTTGACGTCGGGCTTCTGGCGCTTGAGGTAGCGGCCGACCCCCGTGATCGTCCCGCCCGTGCCGACGCCCGCGACGAAGACGTCGACGCCGCCTTCGGTGTCGTTCCAGATCTCGGGCCCGGTCGTCGCCTCGTGGATCGCGGGGTTCGCCTCGTTCTCGAACTGGCGCGCGAGCAGCCCCCCGCGCTCCTCGGCGATCTGCTCCGCGACGGCGAGCGCCTCGGTCATGCCCTTGTAGGGGTCCGTGAGGACGAGCTCGGCGCCGAGCGCCTTCAGCAGCGCGCGCCGCTCCTTCGACATCGACGCCGGCATCGTGAGGACGACCTTGTAGCCGCGGGCCGCGCCGACCATGGCGAGGGCGATGCCCGTGTTCCCCGAGGTCGACTCGACGATCGTCCCGCCGGGCTTCAGCTGACCAGAGGCCTCGGCGGCGTTGACGAGCGCGATGCCGAGCCGATCCTTGACGCTCGAGCCGGGGTTGTAGAACTCCAGCTTCGCGAGGACGCTCGCACCGCCGTCGTTGACCCGGTTGAGCCGGACGAGAGGCGTGCCGCCGAACGCGGTCGTGATGTCTGCATGAATGGCCACGGCCACACTTTAGTCGCCGAGGGCGACCGGTCGATCGGGGTGGTTCGACCACTCGGACCACGATCCGGGGTAGAGCACGGGCTGGTATCCCGCGAGCGTCAGGGCGAGCACCTCGTGCGCCGCGGTCACGCCGGACCCGCAGTAGACGGCGACGGACGGCTGGACGCCGAGGCCCTCGAACCTCGCCCGGAGCTCGGACTCGGGGAGGAACGCGCCGTGCGCATCGAGGTTCTCGGTCGTCGGCGCGCTCACGGCGCCGGGGATGTGCCCCGCGACGGGATCGATGGGCTCGACCTCGCCGCGGAACCGCTCGCTCGCCCGCGCGTCGAGCAGCGTCCCGTAGCTCGTGAAGCCGGTGACCTCGTCGATGCCGATGACCGGCAGCGCGCCGAAGCGGAGCTCGACGTCGCCCCGCTCCGGGACGAACACGCCCGCCTCGAGCGGGTGTCCCGCTCCGGTCCACGCTCGCATCCCGCCGTCCAACAGCCGGACGTCCGAGAAGCCGGCGTAGCGCAGCAGCCACCAGGCCCGGGCGGCCGCGAGCCCGGCGTTGTCGTCGTAGACGACCACCCGGGAGTCGGCGCTGATCCCCCAGCCGCGCGCCGCGTTCTCCAGGTCCTCCCGCGCCGGCAGCGGATGCCGGCCCCGCGTCGGCGGATGCCAGGGGTCGGCGAGCTCCGAGTCCAGCCGCACGTAGACGGCTCGACGGATGTGGCCGGCGACATACTCGTCCCACCCGTCCGGACGCTCGAGGCGCCAGCGGACGTCGAGGATCACCGGCGGACGCTTCGAGGCGAGCTCCTCGGCGAGCTCCTCCGCGGTGATCAGCACGTCGTGTCGGACGGGAGCCATGATCGTTCAAGCCTAGGTGGAGGGTTCGGCGCGGATCGGGGCGAAGCTGACCCGAATCCGGGGGGGGTGTGCTCGGAGGGTCGTCCCGGGGAGCCCGCCTATCCTGGCGCGATGCGCAGACTCCTCGGTGCCGTCCTCGCCATCGGCGTCGCGGTCGCCCTCGCCGCCTGCAGCGGCCCGGCCTCGCCGTCCGGTGCGGGCGCGATCCCGGCTCCCGCGGGCGTGCCGACGACGGGCGCCCCCGCGACCCAGTCGACTGTCGAGCGCGTCACGGACCTCCCGCCCCTGCCGGCGGCCTGGTGGGACCCGGGCCTCATCGTCAGCGACGCGAACTTCTTCGACGCCGAGTCGATGACGGTCGAGGAGATCGACCGCTTCCTCCAGGAGCAGGTGCCCTACTGCGCCACCTGGCATCCCCGCAGCGATCGGGCGGGCGACTCGGGCTGGCCCTATCACTGCCTCAGCTATCGCCTCTGGGACGTGCCGCGGCTCGACGTCATCGGCGACGACGGCTGGAGCTATTGCGAGCCGGTGGCGCCGAGGGAGCGGGTGAGCTCGGCCGAGGTCATCTCGATCATCGCGAAGGCGTGCGGCATCAGCCCGAAGACGCTGCTCGTGACGCTCGAGAAGGAGCAGGGGCTCGTGACCGACCGCTGGCCGTGGGAGTCGCAGTACAACGCCGCGATGGGGTACGCGTGCTATGACTCGGCCCCGTGCGTCGATGCCTACTCGGGCTTCGTCGGGCAGGTCTACCACGCGGCCCGGTCGTACCAGATGTACGTCCAGCGGCCCGAGCTCTTCAACTATCAGCCGTATCGGGAGAACGCGATCCTGTACGCCCCCGGCTGCGAGGCCGGCACGGTCATGATCAAGAACGCGGCGACGGCGGCGCTCTACGACTACACGCCGTACCAGCCCAATGCCGACATCATCGCGGGTGGCGGCGGCGACGGCTGCGACGCCTACGGGAACTACAACTTCTGGCGGCTTTGGTTCTTCTGGTTCGGAGACCCGCTCGCCGACGATCCCGCCGAGGGCCGCGTCTGGCCGAGGTGAGCGCGCCGCCGGCGCCGGCCGCGGTCAGCGGGCGTTGTAGTTCGGCGCCTCCACGACCATCTGGATGTCGTGCGGGTGCGACTCCTGCAGGCCGGCCGCCGTGATCCGCACGAAGCGCCCCTTGGCCCGCAGCTCCTCGACGGTGCGCGCGCCGGTGTAGAACATCGACTGCCGCAGGCCGCCGGCGAGCTGGTAGACGACCGAGCCGACCGGGCCGCGATACGGCACCTTGCCCTCGATGCCCTCGGGGATCAGCTGCTCGTCGGAGGGCACGTCCGCCTGGAAGTAGCGGTCGCGGGAGTAGGAGGTCTTCTTGCCCCGAGTCTGCAGCGCGCCGAGCGAGCCCATCCCGCGGTAGGTCTTGAACTGCTTGCCGTTGACGTAGATGAGGTCACCGGGGGCCTCGTCGGTCCCGGCGAAGAGCTGGCCGAGCATGACGCTCTCCGCGCCGGCGACGAGCGCCTTCGCGATGTCGCCGGAGTACTTGAGGCCGCCGTCCGCGATGACCGGGACGCCCGCGGGGTTCGCGGCGAGCGAGGCCTCGTAGACCGCGGTGACCTGCGGGACGCCGACGCCCGCGATGACCCGGGTCGTGCAGATCGCGCCGGGGCCGACCCCGACCTTGACCGCGTCGACGCCGGCGCTGACGAGGTTCGCCGCCCCGTCCCGGGTCGCGACGTTTCCCCCGACGATGTCGATGGCCTCGAAGGAGGCGTCCGACTTCAGCCGGGTGATGATGTCGAGCACGCCGCGGGAGT
>DATMFB010000142.1:0-25026 GCA_035556395.1 Microbacteriaceae bacterium | reverse complement strand
GATGGCACCGCCAAGCGGCACACCGGAAACCGCTTCGAGCGGGACCCAGCCGCCGCCGCACGCTTCGGCATCTACACGGCGGTGCTCTGGATCCTCGCCGTCACGGTCGGCGTGCTGCTCGGGATCTTCGTCGGCTGGTGGTGGTCGGCGCTGCCGGTCGTCGGCGCGATCGCGACCATGCTGCTGCTCGTCACGCAGATGCTCTTCAAGCCGGAGCGCGGGGAGCGGTAGCGCCCTTCGACTCGGCCTGCGGCCTCGCTCAGGGACCGGTAAGCGGCTCCCGCGGCTCCCGCGGCGAGCGCAGCGCGTACCCCGCTCCCTGAGCGGGCGCAGCGGTACCCCGCTCCCTGAGCGAGCGCAGCGAGTCGAAGGGTCAGAACGACGCAGCGTCGGGGTGCGTGCCCGTGCGACCGGCACCGTCCGGCGCTTCGAGCCCGTCGATCGCGTTCCGCTCGTCCGCCGACAGCTCGAAGTCGAAGACGTCGATGTTCTGCGCGACCCGCTCCTCGTGGACCGACTTCGGGATGACGACGAGCCCGTGCTCGATGTGCCAGCGCAGGATCACCTGGACCGGCGACTTGCCGTGCCGCTCCGCAATCTCCGCGATCACCGGGTGCGCCCGCAGGGCCGGGCCGGCAGGGTTCTCTCGCCCCCACGGCGTCGACGGGCCGCCCGCAAGCGGGCTCCAGGACTGCGTGACGATCCCGTGGCTCGCGTCGAAGGCCCGGAGCTCGCGCTGCGGCAGCGTCGGGTGCAGCTCCACCTGGTTGATCGCCGGCACGATGCTGCCGCCGTGCAGGAGGTCCTGAAGGTGGTGCGGCTCGTGGTTCGCGACGCCGATCGCCCTGGCGCGGCCCGACGCGAGGATCTCCTCGAGCGCGAGCCAGGTCTCGACGCGCTGCGCGTCGTCCTGGTTCGGCCAGTGCAGCAGGTACAGGTCGACGTAGTCGAAGCCGAGGCGCGCGAGGCTCTCGTCGAACGCCGCGAGCGCGGCATCGCGTCCGTAGTCGGTCGGCCAGAGCTTCGTGGTGACGAAGACCTCCTCGCGCGGCACGCCGCTCGCCCGGACGCCCGCGCCGAGCGCCTCCTCGTTCCCGTAGATCCGCGCGCCGTCGATGTGCCGATACCCGGCCTCCGCGATCGCGTAGCGCACGATGCGCTCGGTCTCCTCAGGGCTCGCCTGCCAGATGCCGAGGCCGAGCTGCGGGATCCGAACGCCGTTGTTCAGGGTGATGTCAGGGACCGTCATGCTCCCACGCTACTGGGCGTCGTGGTCGCGAATGGTCGCTCCGCGGGCGCCGCGACAGCCATCTGCGCCCACTTCAGCTGACCCCGCCCCGCGCGGCCCAAGCCGAGAGCACGAGCTCGACGAGACGCGCCGCGTCGATGCGCTCGAGTGCGACGAGGATCGAGGGGTGGCCGTCGAAGTGGCTCGTGGTGAAGAACACGGCTGGATCCTCCGCGATGAGCGCGAGCTTCTCCCCCTCGTCCGCGACGCGCACGCCGATGACCGGCCCCGTCGGCGCCGCATCGCCGAGCTCAGCCAGATCGCGTGCACGCAGCGGGCGCTCCCACACGACGGGCTTGCCACGGAGTTTCCACGCGGCGTTCCCGAAGGTCTTCCCGGCCTCCGCGCTGGGCAGCGCGGCAGCGATCTCGCACACCTCACCCCACCCGGCCACGCCCAGACCCTACCTCCGCCCCCGGCGTTCTTGCTCCGGTGCCACTTGTGGCTGGAATCCCCGGGCGCTTCCAGCCACAAGTGACACCGGAAGGGATCGCTGCACAGGTGAGCCGCATCACCCACCGCGGTCAGGGGGCGGGGGCTCGAACAGGGTGGTGCCGATCGCGGTGATGCCGACCACGAGGACGATCGCGGCGAGCGGGGCGAGCCAAGCGAACCGCCTGGTGCGCGAGCCGATCAGCAGGATCGCCGTGATTATGAGTGCGATGAGCGCGACCAGGAGCAGGCCCGCAGCGGTGAACATGCGCGAGGTCGTCCCGAGTTTGGGGAGATCGTTCTTACCGCTGACCGAGGCGAGCGGGTAGCCGTCGGCGAAGTGATAGGCCGCGGAGACCCACCAGTCGACCGCGAGCAGCATCGCAAGGCCTAGAGCCATGAGCGTTCCGAGCGCCCATACCAGGTGCCGCATGACGCCTCCCGGAAACTACTTCTTGGCGTCCTTGGCTGACTCGACGTCGCCGGAGAGCGCGGCGATGAACGCCTCCTGAGGGACCTCGACGCGGCCGACCATCTTCATACGCTTCTTGCCCTCCTTCTGCTTCTCGAGGAGCTTGCGCTTGCGGGTGATGTCGCCGCCGTAGCACTTCGCGAGGACGTCCTTGCGCATCGCGCGGATGTTCTCCCGCGCGATGATGCGGGCGCCGATCGCCGCCTGGATCGGCACCTCGAACTGCTGGCGCGGGATCAGCTTGCGCAGCCGCTCCGTCATCATCGTCCCGTAGGCGTAGGCCTTGTCGCGGTGGACGATCGCGGAGAAGGCGTCGACCGGCTCGCCCTGCAGCAGGATGTCGACCTTGACGAGGTCGGAGGCCCGGTCCCCCGCCGGCTCGTAGTCGAGCGACGCGTAGCCCGCCGTCTTCGACTTGAGCTGGTCGAAGAAGTCGAAGACGATCTCGCCGAGCGGGATGTCGTAGCGGATCTCGACGCGGTCCTCGCCGAGGTAGTCCATGCCGAGGAGCGTGCCGCGTCGCGACTGGCAGAGCTCCATGATCGTGCCGACGTAGTCCTTCGGGGCGAGGATCGCCGCCTTGACGACGGGCTCGCGCACCTCGGAGACCTTGCCACCGGTCGGGAACTCCGACGGGTTCGTGACGGTCGCGGTCTTGCCGTCCTCCATGCGCACCTCGTAGATGACCGATGGCGCGGTCGTGATGAGGTCGAGGCCGAACTCGCGGGTCAGCCGCTCCGTGATGATCTCGAGGTGGAGCAGCCCGAGGAATCCGCAGCGGAAGCCGAAGCCGAGCGCGACCGAGGTCTCAGGCTCGTACTGCAGCGACGCGTCGGAGAGCTTGAGCTTGTCGAGCGCCTCGCGGAGGTCCGGGTAGTCGCTGCCGTCGATCGGATAGAGGCCGGAGAACACCATGGGCTTGGGATCGGTGTAACCGGGCAGCGCGGCAGCGGCGGGCTTTGCGGCGTTCGTGATCGTGTCGCCGACCTTCGACTGGCGGACGTCCTTGACGCCCGTGATGAGGTAGCCGACCTCGCCGACCCCGAGACCCCCGCTCGGCACCGGCTCGGGGCTCGAGACGCCGATCTCGAGGAGCTCGTGCACCGCCCGGGTCGACATCATCTGGATGCGCTCGCGCGGCGCGAGCTTGCCGTCGATCATCCGGACGTAGGTGACGACGCCGCGATACGCGTCGTAGACCGAGTCGAAGATCATGGCACGCGCCGGCGCGGTGGGGTCGCCCACCGGCGGGGGGATCAGCTCGACGACCCGGTCGAGGAGCGCCTCGACGCCTTCGCCGGTCTTGCCCGAGACGCGCATGACGTCGTCAGGGCTGCCGCCGATGAGCTGCGCGAGCTCGCGCGAGTACTTCTCGGGGTCCGCCGCAGGCAGGTCGATCTTGTTGAGCACCGGGATGATCGCGAGGTCGTTCTCCAGCGCGAGGTAGAGGTTCGCGAGCGTCTGCGCCTCGATGCCCTGCGCCGCATCGACGAGCAGGATCGCGCCCTCGCAGGCCGCGAGCGAGCGGCTCACCTCGTAGGTGAAGTCGACGTGGCCGGGCGTGTCGATCATGTTGAGGGCGTAGGTCTTGGTCTCGAGAGCGCCCTTCAGCGACCGGTCATCGGGCGTCGAGACGGCCCATGGCATCCGCACGGCCTGCGACTTGATCGTGATGCCGCGCTCGCGTTCGATGTCCATCCGGTCGAGGTACTGCGCGCGCATGTCGCGGTCCGAGACGACGCCGGTGATCTGGAGCATGCGGTCGGCCAGCGTCGACTTGCCGTGATCGATGTGCGCGATGATGCAGAAGTTGCGGATCGCTGCGGGGTCGGTCGCGGCAGGCGTCAGAGGAGTCGTGGCGCGTGGCATGGCGTTCTATTCTCGCAGGCCCTGGCGGGGTGCGCGGCCTCCGGCCCGTTCGCCCCGGGCGGCCGGGACTCAGGGCGCGAGAACGAGCCGCTCGATCGCGCGGATGAGCCACGCGCGGTAGTCATCCAGCCCCATCCCCGACTCCATGACGAGCTGCTGATATCCCTCCGCGCTCGCGAGGAAGACGAGGGTCGAGGCGAGCTCGTCGCGGGGCCGGTCGTTCGCGATCATGCCCCTCGCATCGAACAGCTCGATGAGCCGCTGGAACTCCGTGCGCCGCATGGCGATGGTCGCGTCGAATGCCACGCGCACGTGGTCGTCATAGCGCGCGGCGCTCGCGAACGCCTGCCAGAGCCCGACGCTCTCGGCGCTGATCCCTGCGGCGGTCTCGGCGAGCACGGCGACGAGCGCGCCGTCGGGGAGCGCCATCGCCTGCGCCAGGCGCGCGTCGTCGTCGAGGAACGGCGCATCGCCGGGCTCGTCCGCACCGGTCAGCCGCCGGTTCCAGGCCGCGAGCAGCAGCTCGTGCTTCGCCCCCTGGAGCTTGACCGTCTCGACCGAGACCCCCGCGGTTCGGGCGATCGCGGCGAGCGTCGTGCCCGCGTAGCCGCGCACGGCGAACTCCTGCGCGGCGGAGTCGAGCACCCGCCCCCGCGTCTGGGACGCCTGCGCATCGCGCAGCTCCGACCGGTACGTCCTGTTCGTCGATCCAACCATTTGACTACCTTAGCAAGTTAGTGAATACTCTGACGACGTAATCATTGTATCGACTCGTTCCCACAGGAGTTCTCGTGTCCTCGATCATCGTCTGCTGCGCTCCCGCGCAGGGACACATCACCCCGCTGCTCGCGATCGCGACGCAGCTCGCCGGCGCTGGCCACGACGTCCGCTTCCTCACCGGTCGCGCCTACGAGACGCGCGCGCGAGACGCGGGGCTCGAGTTCATCGCGCTGCCGGAGCCCGCGGATCTCGACCTCGACCACGCGAACGAGGCGTATCCCGAGCGCGCGGGACTCACGGGCGTCAAGGAGGTGCAGTGGTCGATGGTCAACCTCTTCGTCAAGCCCGCCGCGCACCAGGTCCGCGCCATCGACGACGCCGTCGCGACGCGGCCAGCCGACGTCGTGCTGACCGACACGGGCTCATTCGGTGCCTTCATCTACTGCGCCCGGCCGCGCGCCGAGCGCCTCCCCCTCGCGTTCGTCAACATCGGCCCGCTCCAGTCCCGCGACCTTGACACCGCGCCCTTCGGCCTCGGGATGCATCCCCTCCCCGGTCCGCTCGGGCGGCTGCGCAATCGCGCGCTCCACGCGTTCGTCGACGGCACGATCTATGTGCCGATCATGCGCGCGTTCCGCGAGGCGTTCGCGGAGGCTGGTGTCCCCATGCCGGACGCGCTGCGCTTCGGCGACCTCCCGAACTCGCTCGACCGGGTCATCCAGCTCACCGTCCCCGGTTTCGAGTACGAGCGACCCTCGCTCCCGGACACCGTGCGGTTCATCGGACCGGTCTCGCGCACGGGCGCGAGCGCCATCGCGCTCCCGGAGTGGTGGGACGACCTCGACGACGGCCGTCCCATCGTGCACGTCAGCCAGGGAACGGTCGCCAACCACGATCTCGACCAGCTGATCCGTCCGACGATCGAGGCGCTCGCCGGCGAGAACGTCATGCTCGTCGTCGCGACGGGCGGCCGGCCGATCGAGGAGCTGGGTCCGCTGCCTGAGAACGTGCGCGCGGCCGAGTACCTGCCCTACGACCGGCTCTTCCCGCGGCTCGCCGCCTTCGTCACGAACGGCGGCTACGGCGGCCTGCACTACGCGCTCGAGCACGGCGTGCCGATCGTCGCCGCCGGCCGGACCGAGGACAAGGTCGAGACGACCGCGCGCGTCGCATGGTCGGGCGCGGGGATCAACCTGAAGGCGCACCGGCCGACGCCGCGGGCGGTGCGTGGGGCGATCCGCCGCGTGCTCGCCGACCCGCGCTACCGACTCGCGAGCACCCGGATCGGCGCCGAGATCGCCGCATCACCCGGTGCCGCCGGCGTGGAGCGCGTCATCGCCGAGCTCGTGTCCAACGCCGGAAGGTCGACGGAGGCGCGCTCATGAGCTTCCAGCCCCTCCCGAACGGCACCTATGGACGCCCGCAGCCGCGCGCGGTCGGCATCTGGCGACTCGTCGGGGACTACCTGCTCCGGCAGGCCCACTCGACGCGGGCGACGAGATTCCGTGGCGTCGGCGCCCTCGCGCTCACGACGATCGGCGCGAAGTCTGGCGTCGAGCGCGGCCCGGTCCCCGTCGGCTTCGTCCGCGACGGCGAGGACTGGATCATCACCGCGACCGCGGCGGGCGCGAAGCATCACCCCTCGTGGTACTTCAACCTCGCGGCGCACCCCGATCGGGCCGTCATCGTCACGAACGGAGAGCGGATCGCGGTGACCGCGAGCCAGCTCGAGGGTGAGGAGCTGGACCGGGTGACGCGCGAGGTGCGAGCGAAGTCGAGCCGGATGACGCTGCGCACGATCGATCGATACCGGGCGGCGACCGATCGTGAGCTGCCGCTCATCCGGCTGCGCCGGGCGATGTCGCAGGAGTGAGGCGGCACGCGGCTAGCCTTGGCGGCATGAGGGGTGGCGCGGCGCGATTCGTGCTCGTGCACGGGCTCTACACCTCGCGCACGATGTGGCGGCCGCAGCACGCGGCGCTGCGCGATGAGGGATTCCACGTCGCGGTCCCCGATCTGCCCGGTCACGGGCGACGACGCGACGAGACCTTCACCGCCGAGGCCGCCTTCGCGACGATCGACGACGCCATCCAGCGGGTCGTCGCGCTGCCCGGTGAGCCCGGACCGGTCATCCTGGTCGGCCTCTCGCTCGGCGGCTATCTCTCGATGGAGTACGCGGGCCAGCATCCCGACCGGGTCCACGGGCTCATCCCGATGGCCTGCTCGACCCGGCCGATCGCGTTCGGCGTCGGCGCCTACCGAGGCCTCACCCGGGCTCTGGATCGGCTTCCGGACCATGGGTTCCGCGTCGACGCCGCCGTGCAGCGCCTCGTCGGCGGCAAGCCCGCGGCTCAGGCGTTCCTCGCGGGCGGTCACGCCATCGGTGCGGCGCTCGACGCGATCGACGCCGTCGCCGCGTTCGACCCGCTCGCCTCGATCGCCCGCACCGTCGCGGCCGGCGTGCCTATCTGGTTCGTCAACGGGGAGCTCGATCAGATGCGTCTCCAGGAGCGGCTCTTCATCGCCGCAGCGCCGCGTTCGTGGCACACGATCGTGCCCGGGGCGACCCACATGGTCAATCTCGCGGCGCCGCGCACCGTGTCGCGGCTGCTGGTCATGGCGGGCCGGGCTGCGTCCTGGTAACATCGTTCGTTGGCTTCCGCGCGAATCCCACCGCGCGACACCTCGGCAGGACCCCTCTACCCGGCCGGGAATCCACCTGCCGTTACCAGACGAAAGAAATGACTCTTGGCGAACATCAAGTCCCAGATCAAGCGCAACCTCCAGAACAAGAAGGCGGAGGAGCGCAATAAGGCTGTCAAGTCCGAGCTCAAGACCGCGGTGCGTCGCACGCGCGAGGCCGTCGCCGCGGGCGACAAGGAGAAGGCCACCACGGCCCTCGCCCTGGCGAACAAGAAGCTCGACAAGGCCGTGTCGAAGGGTGTCATCCACCGCAACCAGGCGGCGAACCGCAAGTCCTCGATCTCGTCGCAGGTCGCCGCGCTCTAGTCGTAACCGACAATGGCCCCGTCTCGGCGGGGCCTTTGTCGTTCTCCGGGCAGCTCTCGCTCCCGCCGATCCTCATCCGAGGAGCGGCGAGCCCCCGAGCCCGCGATCCGCGATGACGAGGATCATGCGCTCGAGGGCATATACCGGGTCGCGTCCCGCACCCTTGACGGCCGCATCGGTCTCGGCGATGGTCTCGATCGCGGTCGCGAGCCCGTCATCCGTCCAGCCCTGTCCGTCCCGGCGAGCCCGATCGACCTGCCAGGGCGCCATCCCGAGCCTCCCCGCGAGCTCCGCGCCCCCGCCGCGCACCCCGGTGACCTTCGCCATCGCGCGCAGCTTCATCGCGAACGCCGCGACGACCGGCACGGGGTCCGCGCCCGACTCGAGTGCGTGCCGCAGCAGCACGAGGGCGTCCCCCGTCCGGCCCGCGATCGCGGCGTCGGCGACGTCGAACGCCGTCGTCTCGACCCGCCCGCCGTAGTACTTGTCGACCGTCACCTCGGTCACGTCGTCGTCGGTGTCGTCGAGCAGTTGGCGGCAGGCGGACGCGAGCTCGCCGAGATCGGCGGAGAACGCCGTGACGAGCGCCCGCACGGCGCCCGGCGTGATCACGCGACCCGCGGTCCGGAACTCCGCGTGGACGAAGTCGCCCCGCTCCTGATCGCCCTTGAGCTCGATGCAGGAGATCTCGATCGCGTCGGTGGAGGCCCGCAGCGCCTCGAGGAGCTTCTTGCCGCGCACGCCGCCCGCATGCCGCAGCACGACGACGGTGTCGTCGGCCGGGGCCGCGAGATAGCGCAGCGCCTCCTCCATGAACTCGTCCGTGCACTTCTCGACGTGCTCGACGCGGATGAGCCGCGGCTCGCCGAACAGCGACGGGCTCGCGAGTGTCAGCAGCTCCCCCGGCGCGTACGTCGCGGCGTCGACGTCGTGGACCTCGAGGCTCGGATCCTGCTCCTTGAGCCGGTCGCGCAGCAGCCGCCCGGCCCGGTCCGCGAGGAACTCCTCGGGACCGCTCACGAGGATCACGGGCGCCGGCCGGATCGCGTGCCAGGGCAGTCCGGGAGCCGTGGCCTTCCCGCCCCTGGATGCCGTCGGTCGTGCCACGCTGCGAGCCTACGTGGCCTAGGTTGTCGATGTGTCGAAGAACAGGGTCCTCGAGCAGCAGATCGCAGTGTTCGGCGAAGGCGGAAGCGGGAAGACCGTGCTCGTTTCATCGTTCTACGGAGCGGCACAAGAGCCCGACTTCGTCAGGAATAGCCGCTTCCATGTAGTGGCCGACGGCCAGAGCCAGGGACACCGACTACACCAGAACTATCTTGAGATGCGCGATGAGGGCCAGCCCCCAATCGCGACGAGGTTCGCATCAACGTCCTACTCGTTTTCTATCAAGCTGAGGGCCGAGCTAGAAGTCGAGGCGAAATCCGCGAAATCCGCGAAGTTCCAGGCGCTCCGTCTCGTTTGGCATGACTACCCGGGAGAGTGGTTCGAACAAGGCGTCAGCGGACCAGAGGAGTCAGAGAGAAGGGTGGAAACCTTCCGTTCCCTCCTCGGCTCGGACGTCGCTTTCCTTCTCGTCGATGGCCAGCGGCTCTCGGACCATGCGGGTGACGAGGAACGTTATCTCAGGTCGCTCTTCACCAATTTTCGGAACAGTCTGCTCTCTGTCCGAGATGATCTGCTGTCGAATGGCAAGCCCCTCGTCGATTTTCCTCGGATCTGGGTGCTCGCACTTTCCAAATCGGATTTGCTCCCCAACTGGGATGTAATCACATTTCGCGATCTCCTCATTCGGAAGGCTGCTGACGAGATCGACAATCTCCGGAGCGTGCTTGCCGGGTTTGTCGCCGATGGCCAGTTGCTCTCGCTCGGAGAGGATTTCCTACTACTCTCATCCGCGAAGTTCGAACCGCAGAAGATCGAAGTCTCACGTCGTGTTGGACTGGATCTCGTGCTCCCGCTCGCGGCGGTCCTGCCACTCCAGTACCACCTCAGATGGGCAAACACCACCAAAGTCAGCACCGAGGTCCTCAAGAGCCTGGTCGATTCGCTCGGGGGGATCTCAGCGCTCTTGGGCATGATCAAGAAGGTCCCCCTCCCATTAAAGGTCTTGAAGGGCCCTCTCGGCGGCATTCTCTCGCTCGCCCTTCCACCGATCGCGGATCTGGCAACACAACTACCCCGCAAGAAGGTTGAGGAGCTTGTCGCGAATGCGTCGTCACGACACGACTACATAGGCGCCGTCCGCGCGGATTTCATCAACGACTTGAACGACGGCATCGAGAAGCAAGTCTTCTTCCGGAGCCTCGCGTGACCGCCCATACTCTGCAGCGCCTCATCTGGGCGACCCGCGGGAAGACTTGGGGATTTCGCTTCTTGCGAGATGGCGGGGAAGTCGATCCCCTGCCGGTATATGAGGCTGCCTTCTACGGAACCGGAGACGGAGCCGAAGTATGGCTCGCGAACGACGACCGCGGTGCGCTGCGCTTCCCGGATCCTTTAGAGCGCAGGGACCGGTCGGGGCGAGTCATCCCTCACGAGTTCGTGATCTACGGGCCACTGTGTGAGGAGATTCGCTCGGCTGATGAAGGCCGCCGACTCGTCTGGCCGTTGGTTGCCGAGGACTTCAACCGTGTGTGGAACATCGATTTGCCATAGCCAAGAGAATGGGCCTCCCGCGCAGGTTCACCTTCCCCTTGCGCCTGCTGGATCCTCACGCACGCAACGCCCGCTCGGCCGTGTCTCCCGACTCGGCCTGCGATGACTTCTGAAGTCGCGAACTGTGCGATTTTCTGTCTCGATCCGACTGGATAGGTATCGGATCGTGCCCCGAATTGCACAGTTCACAATCCGGGGCGGGTACGGTGACGCGCCTGGCTTTCCGGAGGACGAAGCGACTTGGCTCGCCAGAGCGCGAGGCCGCCCCCAGCATCCATCGCGACGAGCAGCAGACCATCCTCGTCGGTGCGGCCGATCTCCGCTCCGGTGCGCGCCAGCATGGCGAGGAGTCGGTCGGTCGGATGCCCGTAGTCGTTGTCCGCACCGACGCCGATGAGCGCGATCGGCGCCGCGATCGCCTGATAGAGCCGCTCGGACTGATCGGCGCTTCCGTGATGGCTCACCTTCACGACGGCACTCTGGCCGATGGGGCCGCTCGCGAGGAGCCGAAGCTGCGCGCTCTCGCCGAGATCGCCGAGCAGCACCGAGGTCAGGCAGCCGCCGAGCGGGCAGCCGTCGCCCGCTGCGGCGAACCGTACGACGACGCTCGCGTCATTGCCGGGCGCGATGGCGGGATCGGCACGCGGCCACAGGATCCGCCAGGTGAGCGCACCGAGCATGCCCGCATCCCCTCGACTGACCTCCTCCACGACGGCACCGGCCGCCGCCAGCGGGCCGAGCACACGCGTCTCGGCTGCCGCGTCGGTCGGTCCGGTCAGCACGCGGGCGACCCGCCCGACGAGCGCCCCGCTGCCACCGGCATGGTCGCGGTCGAAGTGGGTCAGGATCAGGAGATCGACCTGAGCGATCCCGAGCTCCGCCAGGCATGACGAGAGCGACTCGGGATCCGGCCCGGCATCGATGACCGCGACCGCGCCGGCACTGCGCACGACCGCGGCGTCGCCCTGCCCGACGTCGCACATCGCGAACTGCCAATCGACCGGGCGTGCGAGCACCGCGGCGTGCGACGCGGCGAGCGCACCCGCGAAGCCTGCGACGATCGCGCCGGTCACGAGCCCGCCGACGAGTCTCGCCCGCCCGCGTCCGAGCGCGACGAACGCGATCGCCAGCGCCAGCAACGCGTAGAGGCCGATGCCGGCGATGCCCTCCGGCCAGGGCAGCCGAGCCGCCGGCATCGCCGCGAACGTCGTCGCGACGCCTCCGATCCAGCTCGACGGCAGCCAGGCGAGCCACGCGAGCCCAGTCGCGAGCGGCGGCAGCACGGGCGCGGCGAGACAGGCGAGCAGCCCGGCCATCGTCGCGAGCGGCGCAGCGGGCACGGCGAGGAGATTCGCGACGACACCATAGGCCGGCAGCGAGGCATCGATGACCGCGATCGCAGGTTGACACGCGAGCTGCGCGGCGAGCGGCACGGCGATGGCGAGCGCGAGGCGCTGCGGCATGGCGAACGCGATGACGCGCCCGAGCGGACCGCTCAGCACGAGCAGACCGGCGGTCGCGAACGCGGAGAGGACGAAGCCGAGTTCGCGAGACGCCCAGGGATCGACGATGAGGATCCCGACGACCGCGAGGCAGAGCAGCGGCAGGCCGCGCATGGGCCGCGCGAGCGCGAGCCCGCCGAGCGCGAACGCCGCCATCACCGCCGCCCGGACGACGCTCGGCTGCGGCGTCACCAGGACGACGAATGCCGCGAGGACGCCGAGCGCGCCGGCGATCCGCCAGCGTCGCCGCACGCCCAGGAGAGCGCCCCCGATCATGACCGCCCCGACGACGATCGCGCAGTTCGCGCCCGACACCGCGGTGAGGTGCGTCAGACTGCTCGAGCGCATCGCGTCGGCGAGCGTCTGGGGCACGCCGCGGTCGTCGCCGATCGCGAGTCCGGTGAGCAGCGCGCCGCCGTCGCCCGGCAGCTCGGCCGCGACGTCGCGGAAGCCCGCGCGCATCGCGTTGCCCCATTCGAGCCAGGCGGGCGGCGGCGCGAGGACTTCGGGCGCCGCGCCGTCCGCGACGACGATCGCCGCGAGCCCGCCGCCCGGACCGGTCGGGGACACCGTCCCGCGCACCTGCAGCGTCGCCCCGATCCCGACGTCCTCCTCGAGGCGCGTCCCGACGACGAGCACCGGCATCTCCCCCACCGCCTCGCCGACCATCGAGGCGGTGCCGCGCAGGCGGTCGCCGCCCGCGTCCGCCTCCTCGGTGACGACGAGGCGGACCTCGACCGGGCCCCGCGTATCGGCGAGTGCCGGCGGCGCACGGATGTCCGCGCGCAACGCGAGCGACGTCGCGACGAGGGCGACGCTCCCGACGGCGAGCGCGAGCGCGGCGAGCCCGCCGACTGCACGCTCCCGGCTCCGCAGCAGGATCGCCGCGATCGTGCTCACGATGGCGAGCATCCACGCCGCCGATGCGGCGGCGGGCACCGCCTCCGGCATGCCGACGAGCACCGCGGCCGATATCCAGACGCCGATCGCGGCCGGCAGCAGGCGCAGATCGCGGCCCGGCCGGCGGCGGGCGACGCGCGGCGGCCCGACGCTCACACGGACACCAGCTCCCGCATGGCGTCGAACGTCTTCTCGCCGATGCCCGCGACCTGCAGGAGGTCCTCAGCCGCTCGGAACCCGCCGTTGCGGTCCCGCCACGCGATGATCCGGTCCGCCATCGCGGGGCCGACGCGCGGGAGCGTCTCGAGCGCGGCGCGGTCCGCGGTGTTGAGGTTCACCCGCCCGTCGGCCGCGAGCCCGGCTGCCCCGCCCACGGTCTCCGGCACCGCGCCGATGACCGGGACGACGAGCTGCTCCGCGTCGTTGAGCACGCGCGCGAGATTCAGCCCGCTGCGCTCCGCCTCCGGTCCGAATCCGCCTGCTGCCGCGATGCCGTCGACGACCCGCGCGCCCTCTCGCAGCCGGTAGAGGCCGGGTGCGACCACCGCCCCGAGGACGTGCACGACGACCGTGAGCACGTCATCGGTCGCCGCGGGCGATGGCCCCGGGACCAGGACCGTGCCGCCGCGGGGCGCGGTCAGGCCCGCGATGACGGCGCCGCCGAGCCCGGCGAGCAACAGCACCACGACGGCGCCGATCGCGAGACGCAGGCGTGCCCGCGGGGGTCCGACGAGGATCGGCGCGTCGCCTTCCGCGCGCTCAGCGCGCGCGGGCCGTGCTCGGGAGACATCCGCCATCCCGACAAACTAGGGACGGCCGCCGCCGCTCGAGCCCGGAAAGACCCGACCTGTGGATGAATCAGCCCTTGGTCGCGATGTTGACGACGTTCGGCGCTCGCACGATCACCTTGACGATCTCCCGATCGCCGATCGCGCGCAACGTGTTCTCCGAGGCGCGCGCGAGCGCCTCGAGCTCCGACGCATCGATCTTCGCCGGGACCTCGAGCCGGTCGCGGACCTTGCCGTCCACCTGGACGATCGCCGTCACCGAGTCCTCGACGAGGAGCGCGGGGTCCGCCTTGCGCCACCCGGCGATCGCGATGGACGGCTCGTAGCCGAGCCGCTCCCACATCTCCTCGGCGGTGAACGGCGCGAAGAGCGAGAGCGCGACGGCGATGACCTCGACGGCCTCGCGCACCGCCGGGTCGGCACCGCCGACCGCGTCGAGCGTCTTGCGCGTCGCGTTCACGAGCTCCATCGTCCGCGCGACGAGCACGTTGAACTTGAACGACTCGGCGAGCTGCGTGCCGTCGGCGAGGAATCGGTGCGTCACGCGGCGCAGTGCGACGTCGCCGTCCTTCCAGGCGACGTCGGGCGAGGAGGTGACCTCGGTCGCGAGGCGGAACGCCCGACCGAGGAAGCGCGCGGATGCGGCCGGCGACACGTCCTCCCAGTTGATGTTCTCCTCGGGCGGCCCCGCGAACGCGAGCGCGAGGCGGACCGCGTCGGCACCGTGCGCCTCGAGCTCCTCGGCGAAGAGCGAGCCCTTGCCGCTGCGCTTCGACATCTTCTTGCCGCCGGTGAGCACCATGCCCTGGTTGAGCAGGGCGCTGAACGGCTCCGTGAAGGAGACGAGGCCCATGTCGAAGAGCACCTTCGTCACGAAGCGCGCGTAGAGCAGGTGCAGGATCGCGTGCTCGACGCCGCCGACGTACTGGTCGACGGGCGCCCAGCGCTCGGCGGCGGCGGGATCGAAGGCGCGCGTGTCGTCGTTCGGGGACAGGAAGCGCAGGAAGTACCAGGACGAGTCGACGAACGTGTCCATCGTGTCGGGGTCCCGCCTCGCCGGCGAGCCGTCGCGCGGGTCCGGCACCTCAACCCAGTCGGTCGCGGCGCCGAGCGGGGACTGGCCCTTCGGCTTGAGGTCGAGGCCCTCGGTCGACGGGAGGACGACCGGAAGCTGGTCGTACGGGACGGCGACGAGCTCGCCGTCCGCGCCGTGCACGATCGGGATCGGGGTGCCCCAGAAGCGCTGGCGTGAGATGAGCCAGTCGCGCAGGCGGAAGTTCTTCGACGCCCGGCCCTGGCCCGACTCCTCGAGCATCTCGATCGCGCGCTTGATCGCGTTCTGCTTGGACAGCCCGTCGAGCGGGCCCGAGTTCGTCAGCCGGCCGTCGCCGCCGAGCGCCTGGCCGGTCGTCGCCGGGTCGAGCGCCTCGAGCGTGACCGGGATCATCAGCTCGCCCGTCTCCGGATCGGTCGGGATGACGGGAATCGCCCCGGTGATGGGCGCGGTGGTGTCGACGACGATGCGGATCGGCAGGTCGAACGTGCGCGCGAAGTCGAGGTCGCGCTGGTCGTGCGCCGGCACCGCCATGATCGCACCGTGCCCGTAGTGGGCGAGCACGTAGTCGCCGGCCCAGATCGGCAGACGCTCGCCGTTGACGGGGTTGATCGCGAAGCGCCCGAGCGGGACGCCCGTCTTCGGCCGGGCGGCGTCCTGCCGGTCGATCTCACTGAGGCGCTGCGTGCGCTCGAGGTACTCCTTGAACGCGACCTGCACCTCGGGCGTCGCGCCCGCGGCGAGCTCGATCGCGAGGTCGGAGTCGGGTGCGACGACCATGAACGTCGCCCCGTAGAGCGTGTCGGGACGCGTCGTGAAGACGGTCACCGGCTCCTCGCGCCCCTCGATCCGGAAGTCGACGTCGGCCCCCGTCGAACGGCCGATCCAGTTGCGCTGCATCTGCAGCACGCGCGAGGGCCAGGCGCCCTCGAGCTGGTTGAGGTCGTCGAGGAGCCGGTCCGCGTAGTCGGTGATCTTGAGGTACCACTGCGTCAGCTTCTTCTTCTCGACGAGCGCGCCCGTGCGCTCCGAGGTCCCGTCGGCGAGCACCTGCTCGTTCGCGAGCACGGTCTGGTCGATCGGGTCCCAGTTGACGTAGGACTCCTTGCGATACGCGAGCCCCCGCTCGAACATCTGCAGGAAGATCCACTGGTTCCACTTGTAGTACTCGGGGTCGCTCGTGTGCAGCACCCGCGTCCAGTCGAACGACACGCCGTAGCGGCGCATCGAGGCCTTCTGCTGCGCGATGTTGTCGTACGTCCAGGTGACGGGGTTCGCGACCCGCTGGATGGCCGCGTTCTCCGCGGGCAGCCCGAACGAGTCCCAGCCGATCGGGTGCAGGACGTTGAACCCGCGCTGACGCCAGTAGCGGGCGACGATGTCGCCGAAGGCGAACGCCTCCGCATGCCCCATGTGCAGATCGCCCGACGGGTAGGGGAACATGTCGAGGACGTACTTGCGCGGCCGCGGGTCGTCGTCCTTCGTGATGAAGGTCCCGTGCGCGTCCCAGTGCTCGAGCCACTTCGCCTGGATGGCGTGGATGTCGTACAGAACGCCATCCTCGGCGTGCGTCGTCTCGTCGCCGTCAGTCACGGCCATCGAGCCTACCGGTTCGCGGCTGGTGGCTCGTCGAGGGCGCCGAGCAGCGCCGCAGCCTTGAGGCGCGTCTCCTCCAGCTCCTCCTCCGGGACCGAGAGCGCCGTGATGCCGCCCCCCGTCCCGATCGTCGCGCCTGCCGGATCGATCACGATCGAGCGGATCGTCATCGCGAGGTCGACCGCGCCGTCGTAACCGAGATACCCGAACGCGCCCGAGTAGATGCCGCGGCTCCTGGCCTCGAGCCGCGACAGGATCGACACCGCGGAGTGCTTCGGCGCACCCGTCATCGATCCGGCCGGGAAGCACGAGCCGATCGCATGGACGGCGTCCCGCCCGGGTGCGAGGCGCCCGCCCACCGTCGAGACGAGCTGGTGGACGTGCGGATAGGTCTCGACGTCGAGCAGCTTGACGACCTCGACCGTCCCGACCTCGCACACGCGGGACAGGTCGTTGCGCATGAGATCGACGATCATGACGTTCTCCGCGCGCTCCTTCTCGTCGGCCCGCAGCTGCGCGGCGAGCGACGTGTCGGCCGCGGGGGTCGCGCCGCGCGGGCGCGTCCCCTTGATCGGCTTCGTCTCGACCCACCCGTTCCGGTCGACCGTGAGGAACTGCTCGGGCGAGGCGCTGAGCAGCGCGACGGTGCCCGAGCGCAGGTACGCCCCGTGGTGCGATGGCGAGCTGCGGCGCAGCCGGCGGTAGACCTCCCACGCGTCGAACTCCCCCGCGACGCGCGCCTCGGTCGTCAGGCAGAGGACGTACGCGTCGCCCTCGGCGATCGCGTGCTGGCATTCGCGGATCATCTGCAGATATTCGGCGTCGGAGTAGGCCCAGGTGACGGGATGCGGCCCTTCGACTCGGCCTGCGGCCTCGGCTGCCGCTTCGCCTGTCGCTCCCTGAGCGAGCGAAGCGAGTCGAAGGGCCTCCAGCGTCGCGAGAACGCCATCGCGCCACTCCGCGAGCTCACCGGACCAGTCGCGTCCCCTGGCGAGGAGCCGCGCGCGGCCCGTCGCGTGATCGATCGCGAGCGCTCGATCGACTCGCATGAAGAGCGCGTCGGGGTAGCGACGCGGCGCCATCGCCCCGAGGCTCATCGTCTCGGCGTAGAGCTCGTACCCGAGCCAGCCGACGATCCCGAGCGCGAATCCGCCGGGCGCGTCCGAGACGTCCACGTCCCAGCGCGCGCGCTCGGAGCGCAGCCAGCCGAGCACGTCCCCGCCCCTGGTGCGGATCTCCTCGGCGTCGACGGCCCATTCCGCGGCCCCGAGGAAGCTCGTCCCGGCGGCGCCTCCCCCGCTGTCGAGCCAGAACGCGTGCTCCGCATCGCCCCACACCGCGGCGAACGCGCCCTCGGCATCGACGCCGCCCGGCACCTCCCACGTGAGCACGCGATCCCGCACCCACTCATTCTCCGGGGTTCCGGTGTCACTCGTGGTCGGAATGAGCGGGGTATTCCAGCCATAAGTGACACCGGAGCGGAAGGAGCAAGGAAGGAAGAAGGAGGAGAACGCGAGGAGAACGCGGTGGGAGGGCGTGGATACTGGGCGGGTGAATCCGTTCGAGGCGTTCGGCGTATGGCTGTCCCAGATCATCGCCTGGGTCCTCGACGTCGTCGTCGCGATCGGGCCGGTGTGGAGCACGGTCGCCGCCGGCATCGGGATCTTCCTCGAGACTACGCTCTTCATCGGACTCATCATCCCGGGCGACACGATCGTCGTCGCCGCCGCGACGAGCGTCTACGACCCGATCCACTTCACGGTGCTGCTGGTGGTCGTCATCGTCGGCTCGCTCGCGGGCCAGTCCGTCGGGTTCTTCCTCGGCCGCTGGGTGGGGCCCGCGCTCCGGCGCTCCAGGCTCGGGCGCCGCATCGGCCCCAACTGGGACCGCGCCGCAGCGTATGTCGCCCGCCGCGGCGGGATCGCGGTCTTCGTGAGCCGATTCCTGCCCGTCCTCCACGCCCTCATGCCGGTCACGGTCGGCATGTCGACGATGCGCTACCGGCGCTTCATGCTCTGGGCGACCCCGGCCGCGATCATCTGGGGCGTGGCGTACGTGACCGCGGGGACCTTCGCCGGCATCGCGTTCCGCGAGCTCCTCGTCAACAATCTCCACTACGCCGGCTACGTCTTCGCCGGCTTGATCGCCCTCTTCTTCGTCATCGTCTGGCTCGTGAAGCGACGTCTTTCCAAGACCGAGGGCCCGGATGCCGTCGAGGGGTCCGACTCGGACCCGACCGGTGGCAGGATAGACGTCGATGTCCGAGACGACGAGTCCGTCTGACCCGGCAGCGAGCGGGGGCCGCACGAAGAAGCACTTCGCGGCACGTGTCGAGGACGCGCTGCATCGCTGGCGGCAGCGCCGCGCCCGACGGCGGGGGCGGGTCAACACGATCCTCGCCTACACCGGCTACGGCTCCCCCGACTGGGTCCGGATCCTCGCCCGGGTCGTCCTCGCCAAGCCCGACGCGCCTGCCGCGCAGCGCGCGGAGAAAGTGCGCGGCTGGCGCAGCTTCCTGAGCGTCCCGACGGACGACACCGAGCTGCACGTGCGCGTCGGCTCGGAGACCTTCACGGTGCCGATCGACCGGGGCGGCGTCGTCGACGTCACGGTCCAGGTGGAGCTCCCGTCCGGCTGGAACACGATCGACCTCTCGGTCACGGACGCCGAGACGGTCTCGTCGCGGGTCTTCATCGTCGAGCCGCAGGAGCGGTTCGGCCTCATCTCCGACGTCGACGACACGGTCTGGGTCACGGCGCTGCCCCGCCCGCTCGTCGCCGCGTGGAACACGTTCATCGTCGACGAGCACGCCCGCATCCAGGTGTCGGGCATGTCGGTCCTCTACGAGCGCATCCGCCGCGAGCACACCGGCGCACCGATCATGTACCTCTCGACCGGGGCGTGGAACATCGCGCCGACGCTGCACCGGTTCCTCACCCGCAACCTCTTCCCGCCGGGGCCGTTCCTGCTGACGGACTGGGGCCCGACGCACGATCGGTTCTTCCGCAGCGGTAGGGACCACAAGCGCGATCAGCTCCGCCGGCTCGCCGGCGAGTTCCCGAACGTCCGCTGGCTGCTCTTCGGCGACGACGGCCAGCATGACGAGGCGATCTACGCGGAGTTCGCGAAGGAGCACCCTCGGAACGTCGCGGCGGTCTGCATCCGTCAGCTCTCGACGGGCGAGGCCGTGCTCGCGGGCGGCCGCAAGCGGGCGGCGGACCTCGAGACGCAGTCGCCGGTGCGCTGGTTCTTCGCCCCCGACGGCGCGGGGCTCCTCGACCAGCTCATCGGGGCAGGAATCGTCAGAAGTCGGTGATGACGTCGGCGAGCCGGTTGAGGAGCTCCTCGAGCTTCTCGACGTCCGCCTCCGACCAGTCCGCGAGGATCGTGCCGTAGAACTCGCGCTGCCGCGCGCGCACCGCTCGGAACCGTTCCCGCGCGAGCTGGGTCGGCTCGACGACGACGACACGCGCGTCGGCCGCCGAGCGGCTCATCTCGACGAGTCCCCAGTCGTTGAGCGCGCGCAGCTGCCGGCTGACGACGGACTTGTCCATGCCGGTCTCGGCGATGATCTCGCCAACGGTCACCGGCTGCCCGTCGACCCCGCCGCGGTGGACGACCGTGAAGACGACCCACCCGGCGTGGCGCAGCTCCGGGTGGACCCTTGTCGCGATCGACCCGACGGTGCGCTTGACGACCTGGGTGACTCGGCGGAACGCGGCCTCGAGCGCGTCGACGGCCGCGCTCTCGTCGCGGTCAGCCGCGGGCGCCTGGCTCGTCATGACCATCATTCTCCCCGATGAGCACGCCGCCCTCGACCGGGGCGAGGCCCTCGGCGTCGCTCGGCGCCAACGCGATGAACTCGGCCCCGAGCTCCTCCTCGAGCTGCTGCGCGCCCGTCTTGCGCGAGAGCGACTTGTTCGGCAGGAAGAGCACCGCGAGGAGCGAGACGAGGGCGAGCGGCACGCACACCCAGAAGAGCGCGGCGATCGAGTCGCCGTAGGAGCTCTCGATGACGACCCGCAGCGGATCGCAGAGCGTCGCCGTGTGCGGCAGGCTGCCGCTCTGCAGTGCGACGAGGCTGTCGGCGCACGTCGGATCGCTCATGGCGGTCGGGAGGATCGCGGCCATCCCGACCTTGATCTTCTCGGCGACCCAGGTGCCGAGGAGGCTTCCGAGCGCCGCGATGCCGACCGTCCCGCCGAGGCTGCGGAAGAACGTGATCGCCCCGGTCCCGGCGCCGAGCTGCTTCGCAGGCAGCTGGTTCTGCGTCACGAGCACGAGGTTCTGCAGCAGACCACCGGTGCCGATGCCGAGGAGGCCCATGTAGAGGCCGACGAGCCACATCGAGGTGTCGTAGTGGATGGTGCCCATGAGCGCGAGTCCGACGACGAGGGCCGCCGCCGCGAAGATGACGAGCCCCTTCCACCGGCCGGTGCGGGTGATGAGCTGCCCGAAGATGAGGGACGCGAGGAGGGAGCCGACGACCATCGGGATGGTGAAGAGGCCCGACTCGGTCGGCGTCATGCCGCGCGCGATCTGCAGGTACTGGCTGAGGAAGACGGCGGCGCCGAACATCGTGACGCCGACGGAGAGCGACGCGACGGTCGCGAGTGCGAAGGTGCGCTGGGCGAAGAGGCGCAGGGGCACGATCGGCTCCTTCGTCCCGAACAGCTCCCAGAGGACCGTTGCCACGAGGAGCACGCCGCCGACCGTGATCATCACGATGCTCTCGACCGAGTCCCAGGGGAAGCCGCCGGTGGCCGCGTCCTTTCCCCCGAGGCTCATCCAGACGAGGATGAGGCCCATGCTCGCGGTGAGCAGGATCGCGCCGAGGTAGTCGATCTTGATCTTCCTGCGGTGCTTCGGCAGGTGCAGCGTGAACTGCATGAGCAGAAACGCGACGACCGCGACGGGGATGGGGAGGAAGAAGTTCCACTGCCAGCCGAGGCCGTCGGTCACGACGCCGCCGAGCAGCGGGCCGCCGATCTGGGCGATGCCCATGATCGCGCCCATGATGCCCATGTAGCGCCCGCGCTCACGCGGGCTGACCATGTCCGCGATGGCGACCATGCCGAGCGCCATCATGCCGCCGACGCCGATGCCCTGGAAGAAGCGGCAGGCGATGAGCCAGCCGGCCGTGGGCGCGAAGCCGGCGACGACGGTGGCGATGGTGAAGATCGCGAGCGAGCTCTGGATGAGCGCCTTGCGGCTGAAGATGTCGGCGAGCTTGCCCCAGATGGGGGTGGAGATCGCCATCGTCAGGAAGTTGGCCGTGACGATCCACGTGTAGTCCGACTGCGTGCCCCCGAGGTCGCTGACGATGACGGGCAACGAGGTCGCGACGACCGTGCCGGACAGGATCAGGACGAAAAAGGCCGACATCAGCGCGATGAGCGCCTGGATGACCTGTCGGTGGTTCATGGTCGGGACCGAAGCGGTCACCGTCGTAGTAGTTGACACTGATCAACTATAGCACGCGTGCGGGGGCGGTCACCGCCGCCCCCGCACACGTGTCGTGCCGGCTCAGCCCGCCCGGCGCCTCGCGCCCGCAACGAGGACGAGCGCGACGATGCCGGCGATGAGACCGAGCCCGCCGAGCACGACGCCCGTGATCGCGAGACCGTCGACCGGCGTGTCGGCCGCGCCCGAACCGATCGCGAGGACGGGCGCGGGGCGCTCGGCCTCCGAACCGTGCTCCCCGAGCTCGTCCCACGCGACGACCGTGCCGTCGCTGTAGCCCTGCGCAGTGGGGAGCACGAGCTCCGCCTGGTCCGGGACCGGGCCGAGCTGCACGACGAACTCGTCGTACTCCCCCGGCGCGATGCCGTCGCCGGTCGCCGTCCAGCTGATCGAGCCGTAGGCGCTCGTGATCGTGACGTCGCCGATCACGACGGGCGTGTCGAGGTCGACGCGCTCGGCCTCGAACGCCCAGCCGGGCTTCGTCAGCGCCCGGACCGAGGTGATCGGCGTGTCGGTCGGCAGCGCGACCGTGATCGAGATGGTCGACGCGGTGTCGGACTCGGTCGGGACGCGGAACGTCGCCGTGGTCCGCGAGCCCGGGACGGCATCGCCGTCGACGTGGACGTGGGCCGCCGCGGGACTCGCGACGACGAGGGCGCCGGCCGCCGCGAGTGCGATGGCCGCTCCCGCGATGGCGCCGAGGCGCGCGCGGGGATGAGTGTGCTTGGACATGCGGATTCCTTAGTGTTTCGAGCGCGCCGCGGCGGCAGGGCCGCGATCACGCGGCGCGCAGAGCTGGTGTGGGGTCGGTCAGGCGGCGAGCGCCGGAGGACCCCTGCGCCGCACGACGGAGCCGAGCGCCTGGGCGGCGCCGATTCGGCACGCGGAGAACGCGACCGGAGACGTGCGGACGATGCGCGGCCGCGGCGCGACCCCGAGCACCGCGACGACGAGTCGCACGAGTGCCCCGGCGGCGATGCCGGCGAGCTCGAGGAGTCGGCGCAGCACGAGCTCTCCGCGGCGGATCGCGACGATCGTGAGCACCCCCGCGAGGAGGTGGGCCGGCCACATCGCATGCCCGTCGCCCATCGCGACGACGACGAGATCGTCATGGCCCGCGTGCGCCTGCCCGGAGATGGTCGCCGTCGCGGTCGCCATCGAGAACGCGGTGTGCAGGACGACCTGCGCCACGCCGATCGACGCGATGAGCAGGGGCAACGACGGCCGGGACCGTCCGACGAGCATCGCGACCCAGCAGACCGCTGCGCCGCAGATCGCGACGGCGAGCGCGCCCGGCGAGGTGCCACCACCGATGACATGGAAGAGCAGCGCGAGGAAGGTCGTCAGCACGCCGGCGACCAGGCCGCGCAGCGCTTGAATCGGACCCGGGCGGCGCACCCCTCCATCGTCCCATGCCCATCGCATACCCGTCCCGCGTCCGCGTCCGATTCCCTACTCAGCGATTGCTATGCTCAGTCGCCGTGGGTGTGCGCATCGAGCGAGTCGACCTCCCGGGCATCGGCGTCCGGAACGACATCCTGACTGCGGGCGGTCGCCGGATCTCCGTCATCACCTACCGCTCGGGCGAGCGGGACATCGCGCTCTTCGACAGCGATGATCCGGATGCCTGCACCGAGTCGATCGCCCTGACCGACGATGAGGCGACGACGATCGGCGAGATCCTCGGCGCGTCCGTCACGCTGAGCAAGATCACGGGCCTCGGCGATACCGGGCTCGGCCTCTACACCGAGGAGATCTCGCTCCCGGTCGGCAGCGGCTTCGTCGGCCGACCCATGGGCGACACGCGGGCGCGCACCGTCACGGGCTCCTCGATCGTGGCGATCGCGCGCGGCGGACAGGTCATCCCGTCGCCGGGGCCGGAAACCGTCTTCGAGCCGGGCGACGTCGTCGTCGCCGTCGGCACGCGCAAGGGTCTCGACGCGCTCGTCGACATCATCGACCGAGGCCCGCGCTAAGCCGTGCACGAGACCGCCGTACTCCTCATCGAGGTCGGCGCTCTTCTGCTTGTCCTGAGCATTCTCGCGCGCATCGCGAACCGCGTCGGCGTCTCCCCGATCCCGCTCTACCTCGCCGCCGGACTCGTCGTCGGCGAGGGCGGACTCATCCCGCTCGACGCGAGCATGGAGTTCTTCCACATCGGCTCCGAGATCGGCGTCGTGCTGCTGCTCGTCATGCTCGGCCTCGAGTACTCCCCCTCGGAGCTCGTCAAGGGACTCAAGCAGGCGAAGTACTCCGGACTGTGGGACGCGCTGCTGAACGCCGTGCCCGGCGCCGCGTTCGCCCTGATCATGGGCTGGGGGCCGATCGCGGCCGTCGCGTTCGCCGGCATCACCTGGGTGAGCTCGTCCGGCGTCGTCGCGAAGATGCTGCGGGATCTGCGCCGGCTCGGCAACCGCGAGACGCCGACCATCCTCTCGGTCCTCGTCATCGAGGACCTCGCGATGGCGTTCTATCTGCCGATCGTCTCCGCGATCGTCGTCGGCGAGGCGATCGCCCAGGCCGCCGTCACGGTCGCGATCGCGGTCGTCGCGGTCCTCGTCATCCTGTTCATCGCGCTGCGCTTCGGCAAGACCATCTCCCGCGTCTTCTCGATCCATCACCTCGAGTCGCTGCTGATCGGCGTGCTCGGCCTGACGATGCTCGTCGGCGGCATCTCCTCCGAGCTCAAGGTGTCGACCGCGGTCGGCGCGTTCCTCGTCGGCATCGCGATCACCGGCCAGGTCGCCGAGGAGGCCGTCCGAGTCCTCGCGCCGCTGCGCGATCTCTTCGCGACGATCTTCTTCGTCTACTTCGGCATCGTGACGGCGCCCGGGACACTCGTCCCCGTGCTGCTGCCGGCACTCGCCCTCGCGGTCGTCACGATGGGTACGAAGGTCCTGACCGGGTATCTCGCGGCGAGAGCGTCGGGAGTCGGCGTCGCCGGTCGGTGGCGCGCGGGCTTCGCGCTGACGCCGCGCGGGGAGTTCTCGATCGTCATCGCGGGGCTCGCAGCGACCGCGCTGTCCGCCGGGGACCCCGCGCTCGCGCAGTACATCGTGTCGACGACGACCGCCTACGTGCTCATCACGATCCTCGCCGGGCCACTGCTCGCGCGCATCCCCGACACCCGGTGGTTCAAGAACGCGGTGCGCGCGCGGGCGAGCAAGCCGATCTCGACGCCCGCGGACTGAGCTCAGCCCGTCATCGAACGGCCGGCCGCACGGCCGGAGAAGAGGCATCCACCGAGGAACGTCCCCTCGAGCGCGTTGTACCCA
>DATMFB010000141.1:0-4485 GCA_035556395.1 Microbacteriaceae bacterium | reverse complement strand
TCGTGATCCTCGTCGTGCGCGCGCGTCGCGGCTCGGGCGGCGGCGCCGGGACTGCCAGCGCGTCGCTCGCGCTCGTGCTGCTGGCGTTCCTCGCCGCCGGCGGCATCGCGCTCGGCGGCTCGGTCGCGCCGGCGAGCGCGGCCGCCGCCGAATCCGGGTCCGCCGGTCCGGGCTGCGTGTCGGCCATCGGCCCTGACCAGGACGTCGCCTTCGAGAGCGGCGGGGTGACGTTCCATGCGAGCTACCGCGGTCCCCTCGACACCTCAACACCCGTCCCGGCGGTCGTCATCGTCGTCGGCACGGGCGGCATCGACCGCAACGGCGACGCGCCGACCCTGCAGACCCAGGCGTACGAGTGGCTCGCCGACGTGATGAGTGCGAACGGCATCGCGTCGCTGCGCTACGACAAGCTCGGCACCGGCGAGACCGGGCTCGGCCCGTACGCGGACGATCCGGACGCCATGCTCGCGCTCAGCTACGAGCAGCTGCGCTTGCAGCCCATCCGGGATGCGCTGTCCTTCGTCGCGGCGCAGCCGGGCGTCGATCCCGAGCGCATCCTGCTGCTCGGGCACAGCGAGGGCGGCGCCGCGTCGCTCGTGGTCGCCACGAACCTCAAGGGCGCTCCCGATCTCGCGGGCCTCCTCCTCGTCGAGCCGGCGTACGCACAGATCCTCGACGTCGTCGCCTCCCAGTTCGGCCAGCAGATCGACGCCGCCGCGGCGGGAGGCGGGATGACCTCCGACGAGGCCGCCGGCCTCACCGCCTGGATGGCGGACGGGATCGACCAGATCCGATCCGGCACGCCGCCGTACGCGGACCCTGGTCCGGTGCCGTTCCCCGACGCGACGGACGCCGCCGCCCAGTACCAGAGCACGATCGCCTCGAACATCTACGGCGCCGACCCGGCGCACATGGTCGTCACGCACGCCTACCGGACGCTCTACGGCAAGCAGTTCGACGAGGTCGTCCCGGCCGCGCTCGCACCGCTCGTCCGCGTCCCGACCCTCATCACCTGCGGATCGAAGGACTTCAACACCCCGTGCGGAGACGGGACGCTCGGCTCCGGCGTGATCGCGGTGGCGGAGGCCTTCGGCGAGGGGGTCGCCCGGTTCGTGATCATCCCGGACATGGTGCACATCCTGCGCGACATCGGCTCAGCCGACGTGTTCCAGCCCGCCGATCAGGTCGTGTACCCGTTCTCGCTCGCGCTCGAATCCGTCATCGGCGAGTTCGTCGCCCAGTTCCGATAGGCCGCCCGCGGCGCGGCCGGGCTCAGACGAGCAGCAGGATTCCCGCGACGACCGACGCGGCGGCGATCGCGAGCCCGACGACGAGCAGCACGAGGTGGACCCGATAGAACGCGGTGGGCCGGCCCGCCTCGTCCCTCGCCCGTGCGTCCCGGGTGACGCGACGGAAGAATGTCGGCCACGTCCAGACGTTGAAGACGGCACTCAGGAACAGCACGACGACGGCGAAGACGGTCACCCGTCCATCCTGCCCTGCGCGGCCGCCGGGCGGACCGCGTTCTGGCATGCGGTCTGCCCCGTTGCACCCCGTTTGAACCGCATGCAGCGGCGCAAACCACATGCACCGACGGCCGTGGGGCGGGGCGGAGGGGCGGGTCAGCCGCCGGCGAAGGGGGGCAGGACGTCGACGAGCGTCGCCGCGCCGAGCGGGGTCTCGGGGTCCTCATGCCGGGAGCCGGCGACGAGGACCGAGCAGCGCGGCAGGATCCGCGCGAGTCCGGGGTAGTCGGCCGCGAGCGCGGCCCGCAGCGCACCGAGCGTCGTCTCGTCGCGGCTCTCCTCGGCGACGCCGGCGGCCTCCTCCGCGGCCGCGAAGTAACGCACCTGCGCCATCAGCCCGTCTCCTCGTCCCGGTCGGCGACGAGCGACTCGATCGAGGCGATCGCGTCGGCGATCTCCTCCGGGCTGCCGCCGAGCTGACCGGCGACGAGCCCCGCGACGAAGGCCGAGAGCGGCGCGGCGGGACGGGTCACGCCGTGCGCCGCGACGGCGGCGAGCTTGAGAATGCGGTCGACCGGCACCTGCTCGACCTCGAGACCGAACTCGTGCACGAGCACCTCGGCCCACTCCGCCAGCTCCGGCGCGGTGTCCTGTCCGTCAGCCATCGATCTGCTCCTTCGCCGTCTCGTAATCCTGCCACGTGTCGATGTCGGCGACGACGGAGGGCTCGACGAGCACGCGGACGAGGTCCAGGTCGCGGGCGAGGGCGCGGAACGATGCGTCCCGCGGCCCGTCCGGCAGGGTGTCGAGCGCGGCTCGCAGCGCCTCGACCCGGTAGCGGGCCGCGAGCCACTGCTCGCGGCCGTCCGGGTCGACGAGCACCGCACCGTCGCGTCCGTCGCGCGCCGCCGCCAGTGCGACGAGGACGAACTCGGGGTGCACGAGGTCGCCCGCGAGGACGACGACCTCGTCCGCGTCGAGCTCGGCGACACCCGCGGCGAGCGCCGCGACGGGGCCGCCGTCGACTTCGGGGCCGAGGTGGAGGATCGGCGCGAGGCCCGCGCTGCGCGCGGCCGCCATCGCCCGCTCGCGAAGCGTCGAGCCCCCGATCGCGAGCCCCGGCTTGTCGATGCCGCCCATCCGCGTCCCCCGGCCCCCCGCGATGACGATCGCGGCGAGAGGAGGGACCCGGGCGTCACTCATCCGGCCGCAGCCAGTCGCCCGACTTGCCCCCGGTCTTCGCCACGATGCGCGCCGACTCGAGCGACGTCGCCTTGTCGAGGCCCTTGACCATGTCGACGATCGCGAGCCCCGCGACCGCAACCGCCGTGATCGCCTCCATCTCGACGCCCGTGCGATCCGCCGTCCGCACGGTCGCCTCGATCGTGACCCCCTCGTCCTCGACGGCGAGGTCGACGACGACGCCGTGGACCCCGATGACGTGGGCGAGCGGCAGCAGGTCGGGGACGCGCTTGGCGGCGGCGATCCCCGCGACCCGGGCGACGGCGAGGACGTCGCCCTTCGGGACCGAGCCGTCCCGCAGCGCCGCGACGACCCGGGCCGAGCAGCGGACGAAGCCGCGTGCGGTCGCCGAGCGCACGGTCGGCTGCTTCGCGGTGACATCGACCATGCGGGCGTGTCCCGCCTCGTCGAGGTGCGTGAATGCGTCGGGCGATTCCTCGGTCACGCCACCAGCATCTCACCGCGGGGGGTCGCGGGGAGCGGCCTCAGGACATCACGAAGTACGAGAACGCCATCCCGGCGGCGATCGCGGCGCCGATCACGAGCTCCGCTCGGGCGGGAAGCGCCTCCCCGCGGCGCGTCCCGCGCGGGGCGCCGCGGAGCTGGACGAGGAACCAGACCGCCGCGACGACGAACATCGCCGCGAAGAGATAGGTCACCCCGATCATCCAGAGCGGCAGATGCCAGAGCGGCGGCACGTCGATCGACCCGGGCGCGAACGGCGCCGCGACGCCGTGCCCGTGCGCACCGGCACCGACCGCATCGGCACCAATCGCATCCGCACCGAGCGGCAGGAGCGCATGCAGCCCGGCGGCCTGCAGCTGCTCCATCAGCACGATCATCCAGACCATGCCGAGCATCATCGCGACGTGGTACCAGGCGACGAGCCGCCGCGCGTGGTGCCCGGCGCCTGGCCCGACCACGACGCTCGGCCGACTCAGCGTCAGCACCGCGTAGCCGAGTGCCGCAGCGGCGAACATGCTGATCCAGACGACTCCCGGCACGGCCATGAACCAGTGCCACGGCATGATCGCCATGACCGCGAGCATGACGACATGGGCGATGTACGAGGCCCGGTCGGCCGCGTTCTGCGCCCGGATGGCGCCGATCGTCGACGCGCCGGCGAGGATCGCGAACCACGCCGTGAATACCCAGGCGAGGCCCTCGTCGGCGATCACGGCCGCAGTCTAGCTTCGGGAGTGCGCGTCGATGGCCGCCTGTTAGGGTGCACGCATGAGCACGATCGCTCTGGGAGTGCCGCGACTCCGGGGGACGCCGATGGGGGCGCCGTCGGTCGAAGGGCGACCCGATGTGCCCGTCCTCATCGACCGCTTCGGGCGCGTCGCGCAGGACCTGCGGGTCTCGGTCACGGAGAAGTGCTCGCTGCGCTGCACCTACTGCATGCCCGCCGAGGGACTGCCCGCGATCCCCCGGGAGGATCTCCTGACGCCGCGCGAGATCGGCCGGCTCGTCGGCATCGCGGTCCGTGACTTCGGGGTGCACGACGTGCGCTTCACCGGGGGCGAGCCGCTCATGCGCGCCGACCTCGCCGAGATCATCCGGGAGAGCCGCGCCGCCGGATCGGGCGCCACGTTCGCGATGACGACGAACGGCATCGGCCTCGACCGCCGCCTCGGCGAGCTGCTCGCCGCCGGCCTCGACCGGGTGAACATCTCGCTCGACACGGTCAACCCCGAGCACTTCGCGCGCCTCACCCGCCGGGATCGACTCGAGAGCGTCCTCGACGGCATCCGCGCCGCGCGCGCCGCGGGGATCA
>DATMFB010000140.1:0-5466 GCA_035556395.1 Microbacteriaceae bacterium | reverse complement strand
CGAATCGGGCCTCGGTGAGCGCGACATCACCGTCCTGACGGTGCACCGCGGCGCGAGCGTCATCCCGAACCCGAAGCGCAGCACCGTGCTGGAGGCGGGGGACCGGCTGCTGTGCTTCGGCAAGCTCGAGGAGATGCGCTCGATGATCCCGGAACGCCGTCGCCGCCGGACCAAGGTGCGCCGGCTGCCGGCCGCTCAGCCCCCGGCGCCGGAGAGCTAGCGGGACTGGTCGGAGGCGAACCCGCCGCTCCGGCCGGCCGACACCGCAGCGGCGGCGACGCGTCGGGCCGGTTGCTAGCCGCCGGTCACCGCGAATATGCCGTGCGCGCCATGCTCGGCGTCGACCATGAGGTGCGAGACGAAGGGGTAGTCGCCCGCCTCGGGGAAGATGAGCTCGACGAAGCCGCCTTGCGCGGGGAGCAGGCCGAGCGCCTGTGAGCCGGTGTCGGCCGCCCGGTCGATGAGATAGCGCCCCTCCTGCCAGACGGTGTCGAACTGACCGCCGACGACGTGGAAGCTCGACGGTCGCTCGACCCCGGCGTCGAGCACCCAGATGCGTACCCGCTCGCCGACGCGCGCCGTGAGCGGCGCGTAGTCGTACTGGTTGGCGTAGCCGTTGAAGACGACGAGGTCGGGGGAGCGCGCGATGATCTTGTCGACGTCGACGAGCCCATCGTCGTGATCGCCGAGGTAGTACTCGCCTTGGACGATCACGTAGCTGCGGTCGACGGCGGGCAGCGCGTCCGGCTCGATCACGACGGCGCCGTACATGCCGTTCGCGATATGCGCGGACATCGGCATCGTCGAGCAGTGGTACATCCAGATGCCCGCCCGCGTCGCCGTGAACTCGTAGGTGAGCTGCGCGCCCGGCTCGATCGTGCGCATCGGCAGGTCGGGCGCGAGCGAGCCCGCGTGGAAGTCGATCGAGTGACCCATCGTCGCGGCGTTGACGAGCGTGATGACGAATCGGTCGCCGACGCGTCCGTGCAGGGTCGGGCCGGGGGCGGTCCCATTGTAGGTCCAGAGAGTCTGGGTCACCCCGGGCGCGACCTCGACGACGGTGTCGTGCACCGTCAGCGTCACCCGATGCGTGGTCGGGCCGTCGGATACGGGCAGTGGCGCGAGCGTCGCGTCGTACGGCGCGAACTCCTCGCCCGGCTCGGCCATGGCGTCGGAATCCGCATCCATCGTCGCGTGATCGTGTCCCGGCACGCTCGGCGCATCGCTTGCCTGGTCGCCGGATCCGTCGACCACGACGATCGTCAGCGTCATCCCCATCTGCCGGTGCCCGATGATCGAGCACCAGCCGTCGAGGTCCGCCGTGAGGACGCCGACGTCGATCGTCGCCGACTGGCTGGGCGCGAGCCGCTGACTGCCCGTGCCGTTCGCGAGGACGAGGTCGTGCATCTGCGAAGCGTCCGTGTTCGTCAGCTCGATGACGAGGCGCGTGCCGGCCGCCACCTCGATGCGGTTCGGCGTGAACCGCATGTTCGCGGCCTCGACCTGCACGGTCGTCACCGGCGCATCCGCGGCGCCCGTCGGGGTGGCTCGCGGTCCGCTCGATATCGGATCGACGGCGGCCGATACCGCGACGACGAGCAGGACGGCGAGGAGCCCCGCGACGGCCTGGCCGGCGCGGCGCCCGCGATGCGGATCGGCACCGGGGACGCGTGCCGGAGTGGGCTCCGGCCCGGAATCGCGTTCCGGCGTGGCTTGCTTCGCCCGGCGCTGCGCCACCATGCCGATGGTCATGATGATGAGGAACGACGCCATCGCGACGAGATACAGCGCCGAGGCGACGACCCGGGTGAGGCTCGAGACGGGCAGTGCGCAGACGGCGAGGGCCGAGTTCGCGACCGCGATGCGCAGCGCGCCGAGGCGGTCGAAGGCAGCAGTGCCGACCCGGACCGGTCTCGGCCCGCCGCCGAGCACGACGGGCACGAGGTAGCTGAGTGCGCCGATGAGCACCTGCGCCGCGAAGCCCGCGGCGAGATACGGCACGACTTCGTCGACGAGCGAGGTGAGCGCCGCGATGCCGGAGCCGTCGATGCTCGCGACGACCGTGCCGACGAGGAGCACGATGACCGTGCCGGCCCACCAGACGAGTGCCATGCCGACCGACATCGCCGCGAAGCTGCGTGGCGGTGCCTGCCGTGCCGCCCGCCAAAGCGAGACCCCGAGGACGAGGAGTCCCGCGAGATAGCTCGCGAGGCCGAGCGCGAGCAGCGGCAGCCAGACGAGTGCCGCGCCGAGGGCCGCGCCGAGCACCCCGGCGGCGAGTGCGGGCAGGGCGCGCGCCGCGCCCTTCGCCGCGTAGTCGTCGGCGCGGGTGCGCAGGATCGTCGGCCAGAGCGTGACGACGGTGCCCGCGACCGTGAGGCCGATCCAGCCGAGCACGTTGACGATCGCATGGGAGAGCGCAAGCTGCGGGGCCGCGTCGCCGTGCGCGATCACCGCGCCGAGGATCGCGCCGATCGCGAGCAGTCCCGCGGCCACGAGGTAGTACCGCACGGTGCGTCCGAACTGCCCCGGCAGGCTCCCGCGCGAGCGTCGATAGATCGCGGCACCGTGCCAGACGACGGCGACGACGAGCACGGCGGCGCCGGCCGCGGTCAGTGGCCACAGCTGCATCGGCACGCCGACGAGCACGAGCGCGGGGCCGGCGTTCGAGAGGGTGAGGCGGACGTTCTGTCGGCGCCGGTCGTTCGCGGCCGCGCGGCGGCGCAGCAACGCGAACGAGAAGTACTCGCTCCAGACGAGGATCGCGTGGGTGACGGCCCCGAGCAGCAGCAGGTGGATCATGAGCCACCGCGGCTCCGGCAGGTCCCGATGCACGAGTGTCGCGATGATCGTCAGCAGCAGCCAGAACGCGGTCGGGATGTCCCGCATCGCCCGGAAGCCGCGCGCCGGTGTCGCCCCGGCATCGGCGGCGCGAGTCGTTGGGCCGGTCATGGTCCGCCTCCGGTCGTGGTGGGCGCGGGCGCGCGCGAGGGCTTGGGCGTGCCGATGATCGCGCTCGCGAGCGCCGTGACGACGAAGAGCAGCAGCGCCGCGACGCCGAGCACACCCCCGAGCTGCCAGCCGATCGGCATGCCGAGGCCGTCGCCGAGCCAGATCCGCACGACGAGCGCGAGCTGGAGCAGCGAGATCGGGACCCAGAACGCCGGCCGATAGGGGAGTGCGATGCGCAGCACCGCGGGCAGGATCGTCGTCGCGTGCGCCATGATCATCGACATCGTGTAGCCGAGGAACACGGCGTGCACGATCGCGTCGTACGCGGGCGTCCCGGCTGGATCGCCGAACAGGAGTGCGACGCCGGCGACCAGGAGCCAGACGTAGCCGGCGAGGATGCACGCCGCCATGTAGCGGGTGACCCCGGTCGCGTTGATCGTGCGGCGCGCGACGTCATGCACGATGAGCCAGATGGCGAGTGCGATGAGCGCGATGCCGAGGAGGATCGCGCCCGCGTCGGGGAGTGCGACGCCGACGATGAGCGCGCCCGTGATCGTCCAGGCGTGGGCGAGCAGTCGGCCTCCGGCCCGCGGGCCCATCGTGATGCGGGCCAGTTCGACGCGTTCGGCGGCGATCGTCAGCACGAGGAATCCGATGAGCCAGGGCACGATGCGCGTGAAGTCGTCGTGCGTGAGCCAGATGACGGTGCCGGCGAGCGCGAGCGCGGCGCCGAGCAGCTGCGTGAGCAGTGCGGCGTCGAACTGCCGTCGCCACAGCGGCACGTAGAGCAGGACGAATGCGGCGGCGCCCGCGACGAGCACTGACTTGCCGATGATGAGTGGCACGGGCTCCGCGATGAGCAGCAGGCCGCCGACGCCGAGCAGTGCGGGGCAGGCGTAGCCGTACCAGCGGCCGAGGGCGGTCGCCCGCTCGAGCGCGATGAGCGTGGCGACGAAGCCGAGCACGAGGAGCATGCCGTGCACCTCGGGCAGCCGCGCGGTCGTGATCGGTGCCGGCAGGCCGAGCAGCAGCAGCCCTGCGTCGAGTCCGATGAGCAGCGCCGCGCCGGCCGGGAGGAGCCAGCCGAGGCGCCAGGACGGCCCGCGGCGGGGATGGGTCCGGGGCGCGGTGGCCGTCGTTGCGCGCGCCCGGCCAGCGCGACTCGTGGTCACGACGCGGCTCGCACGCGCAGTCGGCAGGTGCCGTCCGCGGCGAACGGCTCAAGCTCGACGGTCGCGTCCTCGCCGTGCGCGCGGATGATGCCGTCGATCATGCCTTCGTGCACCGAGCAGATCACGTCGGGGTGGCGAGTGGCGGCGGCGAGCAACGGGCAGCGCCGCAAGGCGATGACGCCGTCGTCCTCGCCGTCGTCTCCGGGTGCGAAGCCCTGCTCTCGCATGATGTCGATGACGAGCGCGCGGGCACCGGCCGCGTCGAGGTGCTCCTCGGCGAGCCGCTCGCCCCAGGCTTCGCCGGCCGCGTGTGCCGCGCGGGGCGCATCCGCGACGGTGCTCGTCAGGGTGTCGGCGAGTGTGGCGGCGAGCCCCGCGTAGGGATTCGTCGTGTGCGGATCGACGGCGTGCCAGTGCGTCGCGGGGCGACCACGGCCGGTCGGGGGCTGCGGTTCGCGGCGCACGTGGCCGTCCGCCTGGAGTCGGTGGAGGTGCCCGCGAATCGTGTTCTCGTGGAGCCCGGTCGACGCGACGAGGTCGGTGATACGGGCCGAGCCGCCCGATTCGAGCGCGCGCAGGAGGCGCTCGCGGGTCACGGAGTGACGCCGATCAGCGGCGGTGCGCCGGGATTCCGGGGTCTGATCGTTTTCCACGGGATCAACTGTAGTAAATTGGTGGGACCAGGTCGTCCCGATCGCTAAGGAGCGCCATGATGCACTACGACATTCACAGCTCGCGCGAAACGGCGGTCGACCAGCCGAGCGGCGGTGCCCGCGCCTGCGGCGGGCACGACGAGGAGCTACCCGAGCTCGACGTCCAGACGATTCCGCACGCGATCCGGCACGCCGCGATCTTCGGCGCGATCGAGGGGTTGCGGCCGGGAGCCGCGCTTGTGATCTCGGCGACCCACGACCCCGTGCCGCTGCTCTTGCAGTTGCGTGACCGGTACGCCGACGCTTATCGCGCCGAGTACCTTCAGGAGGGTCCCGAGCGGTGGCGCATCCTGATCCGCGAGGCCCGCGCCGCGTAGCCGCTACGGCGACTTGCGGAGCATGCGCTCGGCGGCGCGGACCTGTGCCTCGCGGCCCATCGCCGTCTGGAACGAGTCGAGACGTGGAGCTGACGCGCCGTCGATCCGGGTCGTTTTGAATAATTCAAAACAACAGCGGCGGCGTGGTGCCGTCACAGCTCCTGTAACGCCTCGAGCGCGGCCGGCGCGAGCTCCAGCAGCCCCGGGTAGCCGGGCGACGCGCCCGCGGGGTCGATCGCGTTCAGCACCACGATCGTCAGTCCGCTCTCGGGACAGTGCGCACCGACGCCGTTCGCGCCGGGGATCGCGCCC
>DATMFB010000139.1:0-2293 GCA_035556395.1 Microbacteriaceae bacterium | reverse complement strand
CCCGTCGAGGAGGCCGCCCCGCCGACCAAGCCGCGCCGCCGCCGGGCCTCGACCAAGGCCATCGTCACCCCGGCCGAGACCGAGTAGTCCCGCTGCCCGGTCGCCCACTACGGTGATCGCGTGGAGAGCCTCGAGGCCTGGAAGGACTTCGGCGTCGCGATGGCGGGCGTCTCGGGCGCGCTCGCCGGACTCCTCATCGTCGCGATGTCGGTCAACATCGACGTCATCGTCACGTCGAAGTCGCTGCCGGCTCGTGCGGGCGCCTCGATCGCGACGCTCGTCCTGACCACGGTCGCCGCCTGCCTCCTGCTCGTCCCCGGCACCCCGGTCTGGGGCTACGGGATCGCGGTCCTCATCGGCACGGCGATCGCGTGGATCTTCGAGGTCAACGCGACCGTCCGGATCATGACGTCGGTCCAGCAGGGCACCCGGTCACGGCCGGGGGTCATCGCTTCGGGCCTGCTGCCGCTCATCGCGTTCACCGTCGGCGCCGTCCTGCTCGTCGCCGGGCTCGGGGCCGGCATGGTCGGGATCGTCGTGGGCTGCGTGCTCGCGATCGCCTCCGCCGTCCTGATCTCCTGGGTGACGCTCGTCGAGGTCCGTCGCTAGCGGTCTCGGGCCCGCACCCGCAGGCCGCTCGCGATGAGCCGGCGGGTGAGCTCGTGCGCGCCGACGAGCTCGGCGCCGAGCTCGATGAGCTCCGCCTGCCCCTCGATCGGGTAGTCGTAGTGGTCGTGGTCGAAGCCGCGCTCGAGCATCCCCGCCCGCCGCGCGAAGTCGTGCAGCTCATCGAGCGACGCGTCGCTCACGACGTGCCCCCACACGGTCCCGTGCCGCGGCCACATCGGCGGGTCGATCAGGATCACTCCCTCATCCTCCCGCCATCGCGGATGAAGTGTGCGATTCCGGGGCGCGAACGGCGTTCTCGTCCCCGAGGAGCACCCGCTTTTGCACACTTCGCGACTCATAGGGGTGTGAGGGATGTCGAGAACGTCATCAGGCGGCTTCGTGGCGGGGACCGGCTCAGTCATGTCACGGCGGCGCAGTGGCTCGGGCTGCCGCTGCCCCGAAGCGCGTTGGCGGACAGGCGGCTCCACGTCACCTCGGGCCCGGGGCTGAGTCAGATTCGCGCGCGCAAGATCGTCGGTCACCGCGACGGGGGATCCGGCGTCGTGATGGTGCGCAGCGTGCCGGTCTCGGCGCCCGAGCGACTGTTCCTCGAGCTCGCGGAAGTCCTGGGGCACGAGGATCTCGTCGTCGTGGGCGACCACCTCGTGCTCACGCCGCGCTTTCGGGAGCGGGGTCGGCCGTTCACGACGCTCGATGCGCTCGCCGCCGCAGCCGCGATCGGCTCGCATGCGAAGGGGGCGCCGGCCGCTCGCCGGGCGATCGCACGCGTCCGGCCCGGGGTCGAGTCGCCGCAGGAGAGCCGGCTTCGCCTGCTCCTCACGGGCGCCGGCCTCCCTGAGCCCGTGTGCGGCTACGAGCTCCGAGGCCCGCGCGGCTGGATCGGGTGGTTCGATCTCGCCTGGCCGGCGCATCGCGTGCTCGGGGAGTACGACGGGGACCAGCACCGCACGGATCCCGGTCAGTACGAGCGGGACCGGCATCGCGACGATCTCGCGCTCGACGCCGGCTGGCATCCCGTGCACGTGCGCGCCGCCCACCTCCGCCCCGACGCCCGCCAGGACACGCTCACCCGCTTCCGCCGCGCCCTGCGCGTCTGAAGTGTGCGATTCTGGAGGGGAAACCGCGTTCTGGGGGCTCATTCGCCCCATGAATTGCACAGTTCATCCGACGCTCGGGCGCGTTTGCCGGAGCGGGAGTCATCCCGTATGATGGAACGTCGGTGTCCGCGGCTTCCGCCGCGTGAGACACGAGTCAGGCTTCCAAGAAGAGGACCACCCATGGTGTACGCGATTGTCCGCGCAGGCGCGCGGCAGGAGAAGGTCGAGGTCGGCACGGTTGTCGTGCTCGACCGCCAGAAGGCGAACGTCGGCGAGACGATCGCCCTCCCCGCCGTGCTCGTCGTCGACGGCGCGAAGGTCACGAGCGACGCCAAGAGCCTCGCGAAGGTCAAGGTCGAGGCCGAGGTCGTGCGCGAGGAGCGCGGGCCGAAGATCGTCATCCAGAAGTTCAAGAACAAGACCGGGTACAAGAAGCGTCAGGGCCACCGCCAGGACCTCACCCGCGTCAAGATCACGAAGATCGCGTAAGGGGCTGAACACCGATGGCACATAAGAAGGGCGCAAGCTCCACTCGCAACGGCCGCGACTCGAACGCGCAGCGCCTC
>DATMFB010000138.1:0-3868 GCA_035556395.1 Microbacteriaceae bacterium | reverse complement strand
CGTCGGCATCGCGGCCGAGAGGCCGCACGAGATCCCGAAGAGCAGGGCCGCGGCGATCGCGACGCGCAGCTGCGCCCTCGCGCGCCGCGCCGCGAGCAGCGCGCCCGCGAGCGATCCGATCGCGATCACCGAGGTGAGCAGACCGAAGCCGTCGGCATCCCGCCCGAACTCGAGCGCCATCGTCGACGCGAAGATCGGGAAGTTCATGCCGAAGGCGCCGACGACGAACGCCATCGCGAAGAGCGCGACGAGGTCACCGCGCCGCGCCGCATAGCGGAAGCCGTCCATGAAGCGCTGCACACCGGTCGCCTTCGCCCGCGGGATCAGCTCCGAGCGGCGCATGAGCGACAGCACGATGATCGTCGCGAGATAGCTGAACGCGTCGACGATGAAGACCCAGCCCGGGCCGATCCAGATGATCGCGAGGCCCGCCGCCGCTGGTCCGATGAGTCGGGCGCCGTTGAACGCGGCCGAGTTGAGTGCGACCGCGTTCGACGCGTCCTCGCGGCCGACGAGATCCGAGACGAACGCCTGCCGCGCGGGGTTGTCGAACGCGGTGCCGACCCCGAAGCAGAACGCGAGCACGTACATCAGCGGGAGCGTCATGACCCCGCTCAGCAGCAGGATGCCGACGACGAGCGCGACCGTGCCGAGGCTGATCTGCGTGACGAGGAGGAGCCGGCGCCGCGGGAAGCGGTCGGCGACCCAGCCGGTCACGCCGACGAGCAGCAGCGGCGGGCCGAACTGGAGCGCCATGCAGACGCCCATCGCCGCCGCATCGCCGTCCGTCAGCACGGTCAGCACGGTCCAGCTCAGCGCGGTCGACTGCGCCCACGACCCGACGTTCGACACGAGCGCGCCGAAGAACCACAGCCGGTAGTTGTAGTGCCGCAGGGACCGGAACATCCCGCCCTTCACCGTCTGGCCATCCCGGTGATGAGCGCCGCCGCGCGGTCGAGGAGATCGCGTTCTGCCGCCGACATGGGACCCAGCTCGGCCTTGAGCCAGGCGTTGCGCCGCTTGCGAGCCGTGCGAGCGAGCTCCCCGCCATGCTTGGTCAGCTCGACGATGACGCGCCGGCCGTCCTCGGGATCGTCGATCCGGCGGACGCAGTCGGCCTCCGCGAGCGCGTTGAGGGTCCGGTTCATCGAGGGGGCCGAGACGCGCTCGTACTCGGCGAGCTGCCCCGGCGTGGCCGGCCCGACGCGGCTGAGATGCAGCAGCACGGTGAGCTGGGAGTCGGTCACCTCCTCGAGGTGGGACTCGAGACGCAGGCGCCGGGTGAGGAGGAAGGTCGCGACGCGCAGGTCGGAGGCCAGCTGCTCGAGCTCATCCGATTCCTTAGCCACGCTAACGATAATAGCTCGTTAGCCGGGCTAACGAACGCCGGCCCGGCCCCGTCAGGCGTCGAGCGGCCCGAGCAGATTCGCCGCGACGGTCGAGTGCACGGACTCGGTGTCGCTCGGGTGGAAGATGCCCGCGAGGACGTCGCGCTGGATGCGAGCGAGCTCCGCGGCGTTCCGATACCCGGATCCACCGGCCGAGCGGGCCGCCTGGTCGACGACGTAGCGCGCCGCCTCCGTCGCGCGATGCTTCGCCCCGGTCAGGTGGCGGAACCAGTCGACGCCGCGATCCGCGAGCCCGTCGACATCGGCGGCGAGCGACTCGATGTCGGGACCGAGCGCGTCGAGCGCGAGCGCGGCATCGGCGATCCGCCAGCGGAAGTCGCGGTCCTGCGCGTAGGACCGGCCCGTCACGCGGCTGCGCCGGCCCTGCACCGCCTCGACCGCGAGCTCGAGCGCCCGATCCGCGACGCCGGCGTAGACCGAGGCGATGAGCAGCAGAAAGTTCGCGAAGATCCCGAAGATGAACGGATCCGCGTTCGGCCCCACGGGCAGGATCCGGCTGATCCGCTCGTCCGGGACGATCGCGTGCTCGAGCACGGTCGTCCGCGACTGCGTCGCTCGCATTCCGAGCGTGTCCCAGTCGTCGAGCGTCGTCACGCCGGCGTCGTCGCGCGTCAGGAAGCCGTGCACGAGCCGCGGGCCGTCCGCGGTCTCGGCGCGACCGAAGATCCCGAGCCGCGTCCAGGCCGGCGCGAGCGAGGTGAAGACCTTCGTGCCCGAGAACGCCCAGCCCGGCGTCGGGCTGGTATCGACCCGCTCGGCCGTCGTCATCGCGTCCCAGAGCACGAAGTCGTTGCCGGGCTCGCTGATGCCGAAGGCGAACAGCTCTCCTCGCTCGGCATCGTCGATGACCCACCCGAGCGAATCGTCCCCACGATCGCGCAGCACGCGCGCGACCCCGAGCCAGACGTGATGCATGTTGATCGCGAGCGCCGTCGCCGGCGCGTACGCGGCCAGCCGGCGCTGGTCGCGCGCCGTCTCCAGGAGGGGCCGGACGCGCAGGTAGCCGGCGGCGCGGAGCTCGGTGAGATCCTCGTCGAAGAACGCGTTGTCCCGGTCGTATCCGGGTGCGCGCTCGCGGAACCGCTGCAGCATCGCCGGGTCGAGCTCCATGCGCGTCCTCCCCGTTCAGCCTAACCGCGGCGAGAACACGATCATGGGGCCGGGGCGATCGCGCCGATCCGGCGGCGCGCCTCGTCGATGAGCTCCAGCACTGCGATCGACTCCGCGAGGGGACGCTCGGGAGCCTCGGTGCGCCCCGCCGCGATGTGCGCGGCGACCGCGGTCGCCTGATAGCAGAGGCCGGCGTGGCCGCGGATGCCGTTGGGGTCCGCGTAGCGGCGGCGCTCGTCGCCCGTCACGAGGTCGAAGGAGCCGGCCATGAAGAACGGCTCGGAGAACTCGATGCTCGCGGCCGTCCCGATGACGCGCGCGAGCTGCGAGGTCGACGCATCGAGGGCGGTCGTCGCGATCGCGCGCGCGCCGCTCGCGTACTCCTGGACGATGACCGACCTCGCGTCGACGCCCTCCGGGTCGCTCGCCGTGCCGGTGGCGATGAATGAGTCGGGCGTGCCGAGCAGGAACCGACCGAAGCTGATCGGATACACGCCGATGTCGAGGAGCGCGCCGCCGCCGATCGTCGGGGCGAACACCCTGGCGTTCCGCCTCCGGTCGAACGGCGCGCAGAACTCGGCCTCGACGATCGCGATGTCGCCGAGCACGCCGTCCTCGGCGAGCTGCAGCAGCACATCGGTCTGCGGCAGGAACCGCGTCCACATCGCCTCCATTGCGAAGACGCCGGCAGCCCGGGCTGCGACGGCGATCTCGCGGGCCTCGGCGGCCGAGCACCCCATGGGCTTCTCGATGAGGACGTGCTTGCCCGCCGCGATGACGAGGAGCGCGTGCTCGCGATGCAGCTCGTTCGTCGAGGCGACGTAGACGGCGTCGATCTCGGGGTCGGCGAGCAGCGCCGCATACGAGTCGTACGCGCGCTCGGCGCCGACGTCCGCGGCGAAGGCACGCGCTCGCGCGAGGTCGCGCGAGGCGACGGCGACGATCCGCTGGTCGGTGTGCTGGGCGACCGCGGTCGCCCAGCTCTGCGCGATGCGGCCGGGGGCGAGCACGCCCCAGCGCAGCACGGGCCCGCCGCGCAGCGGTGTCGTCCTCGGTTCCGGAAAGCCGCCCACGCCGCCATCCTCCCCGAACCTTCCCTTTTCAGGAATAGGCCGGGGTACGCGTGCGCATTGCACTCGAAGCCCCCTTTACTCCTGAAAAAGGCGAGTGGATAGGCTTCGGGGGTGGGCGAGGGGACGCGAGCGCGGGACGTCGTCATCGTCGGCGGCGGGCACAACGGGCTCGCCGCGGCGGCCTACCTCGCGCAGGCCGGGCTCACGGTCACCGTGCTCGAGCGCCTCGACGAGGTCGGCGGCGCGGCCGTCTCCGCGCAGGCGTTCTCCGGCCTC
>DATMFB010000137.1:0-2753 GCA_035556395.1 Microbacteriaceae bacterium | reverse complement strand
GCCGAAGAGCGCGAACGCGATGGAGCCCACGATGAAGACGAGGCCGAGCAGCCAGAACAGCGCGCTCGCGCGCGCGATGATCTCGGTGAACCGCTGCGCGTCGACGTCGCCGAGCAGGTTGGCGAGCAGCTCGCTAACGAGTGGCGCGATGGCCGCGCCGAGGACGACGAACGCGATGCCGAACCAGCCGATCGCGAAGAGGATGTGCCCCGCGAGCCCCGCGAGGATCGCGCTCGCGCGCTGCCCGCCCGTGATCGGCGGCTGCGCGGCCTTCGCGTCCTTCAGCCCCGCCCCTGGTGACGCGGGGACCGTGGGCGCTCCCGCGGGAGATTCCGGTATCGACATGCGTTCATTCCATCGGCTAAGCCCGCCGCCCACAAGGGCGCCGCACATCGCGTTCTCACATGCGGTTTGCCCCGGTGCACGCTGTTCAAACCGCGTGCATCGGCGCAGACGGCGTGCATCACGCGCGAGCGGCTACTGCGCGGCGCGCTCCAGGACGAGCTCGCGGACGCGCGCGGCGTCGGCCTTGCCCTGCATCGCCTTCATGACGGCCCCGATGACGGCGCCGGCGGCCTGGACCTTGCCGTCGCGGATCTTCTCGAGCACGTCGGGCTGCGCCGCGAGCGCCTCGTCGATCGCCGCGATGAGCGCCGAGTCGTCGGACACGACCGCGAGCCCGCGGCGCGCCACGACCTCGGCGGGCGTCCCCTCGCCGGCGAGCACGCCGTCGAGCGCCTCTCGGGCGAGGCGGTCGGTGAGCGCGCCGGACTCGATGAGCACGACGATCTCGGCGACCACTTCCGGCTCGATGAGGGAGGCGGGCTCGCGGTCGCTCGCGTTCGCGACCCGGGAGATCTCGCCCGTCCACCACTTGCGCGCCTGCGCGGGCGACGCGCCGGCCGCCACGGTCCGCTCGACCTCGACGAGGAGCCCGGCATTCGCGACATCCTGGAACTCGAGGTCGGTGAAGCCCCACGACTCCTTGAGCCGGCGCCGGCGGGCCGCGGGGGGCTCGGGCAGCTTCGCCCGGAGCTCCTCGATGAGCGCCGTCGACGGCTCGACGGGGAGCAGGTCGGGCTCCGGGAAGTAGCGGTAGTCGTCGGCGTCCGACTTGGGCCGGCCGGGACTCGTCGTCCCGGTGTCCTCGTGCCAGTGCCGGGTCTCCTGGACGATCGAGCCGCCGGCCGCGAGGATCGCCGCCTGGCGTTGGATCTCGTAGCGGATCGCGCGCTCGACGCTGCGCATCGAGTTGACGTTCTTCGTCTCGGTCCGCGTGCCGAGCACGCCGCTGCCCTTCGGGGAGAGGGAGATGTTCGCGTCGCAGCGGAGGTTGCCGCGCTCCATGCGCGCCTCCGAGATGCCCAGGCTCAGGACGACATCGCGGATCGTGCTCACGTAGGCCTTGGCGACCGCCGGGGCGTCCGCGCCCTGGCCGAGGATGACCTTCGTGACGATCTCCACGAGCGGCACGCCCGCGCGGTTGTAGTCGACGAGGCTGTACTCGGCGCCCTGGATGCGACCGGTGGCACCGCCGACGTGCGTGAGCTTGCCGGCGTCCTCCTCCATGTGCGCCCGCTCGATCTCGACGGTGACGCTGCGCCCGCCCTCGAGCTCGACCTCGATCGAGCCGTCGAACGCGATCGGCTCGTCGTACTGGGAGATCTGGTAGTTCTTCGCGAGGTCCGGGTAGAAGTAGTTCTTGCGCGCGAAGCGGCTCGAGGGGGCGATCGAGCAGCCGAGCGCGAGACCGAGCGAGATCGCGTACTCGATCGCCTGGCCGTTGACGACGGGGAGGCTGCCGGGCAGGCCGAGGCAGACCGGGGTCACGAGCGTGTTCGGCTCCGCGCCGTGGAACTCCGAGTTCGCGGGGTTCGGGGCATCGGAGAACATCTTCGTCCGTGTCGAGAGCTCCACGTGCACCTCGAATCCGAGTGCGACGTCGAACTGCGCGATCGCCTCGTCGAAGTCCATGAGATCCGCACGCGCCATGGACTCCAGCCTAGGAGATCCGCGCCGTGCGCTTGGCGAACGGAATCGCGACTCCCCCACAGCCACGACTCGCGGGCCCGCGTCCACAGGCAAGGCCGGACACAGGCCCCGATGTCGGTCCTCGTCCATACCGTCGCCACATGGATGCCTACCCCGTCCCGTTCCGCGTCGATCGCTCGCGTGCTCCGCGCTATCGCCTCGTCAACACGAGCGCGGAGCACCTCAGATGGGTGCGGGTCGAGCTCGACGGGCCCGGGGTCGCGTCGGCGCGACTGACGCCCCGGCTGGATCCCGGTGGGGCGATCGAGGTCGTGGTCCGGGGCCCGGACCTCGCGCTGGACAGCCGGCTCTGCATCCGCTGGCTGCGACCGAACGGAGAGGAGTACCTGTGGGGCATCGCGTTCTGAGCCAGGGCCGACCGATTCGGGCGGATCACGCGCCCATGCGCCGGCGACGCGCATCGACGAAGTCGGCAGCCCGGAGGATCTCCGGCTGCTCGTCAAGCGCCTCCGGTCGGATGCCCTTGACGAGCTCGCCGGGGTCGACGCCGAGCGCGAATGCGAGTCGCACGATGCCACCGAGACTCGGCAGCGTCTTGCCGGCCTCGTACTTGCGGATGCTGACCACGTCGATGCCCGACATCGCCTGCAGATCCGCCTGCGTGATGCGCAGCCGCTCCGTGCGCAGGCCGCGGATGCGCGCCCCTACGATCGCTGCGGCGGCCGGGCCGGTTCGAGGCATCCGACAAGCCTTCGGACCCG
>DATMFB010000136.1:0-5015 GCA_035556395.1 Microbacteriaceae bacterium | reverse complement strand
CGTCATCGACGCGATCATCTTCGGCGGCCGTCGTGCCACGACCGTGCCGCTAGTGGTGGAGGCACGCGATTGGGCGCACGGGGTCTACCTCGGCGCCACCATCTCGTCCGAGGCCACGGCGGCCGCCGAAGCCACCGTCGGAACGCTGCGCCGCGACCCCTTCGCGATGGCCCCGTTCTACGGCTACAACGCCGCGGACCACTGGCAGCACTGGCTCGACATCGGCCGGCGGCTGCGCGCCTCCGGCGGTCGAGTGCCGCGCATCTTCCAGGTCAACTGGTTCCGCAAGGGCGCCGACGGCCGCTTCCTCTGGCCCGGCTTCGGCGAGAACTCGCGTGTCCTGGAGTGGATGTTCGAGCGCATCGACGGCAAGGCCGCGGCCTCCGAGACCCCGATCGGTCTCGTGCCCGTCGAGGGCGGGCTCAACGTCGACGGCCTCGACATCTCTGAGGCCGCGCTCGAGGAGCTCTTCCGCATCGACCACGAGGGCCTGCTCTCCGACGCCGAGAGCGCCGCGGAGTACTTCGACGAGTTCGGCGGCCGCGTGCCGGAGGAGCTCACGACGGAGATCGCCGCGCTCCGGGAGCGGCTCTCGCAGTAGCTCCGGATCGCACGTGAGGGGGTCGGCCGTCGAGGTCGGCCCCCTTCTCGTCTCAGTTTCGCTGGCTACAATCGCGACGACGCCGCGGCTCGTCCGGTGGCTCGCCCAGAACGGCAGGCTCGAAGGGCACGAGGAGGTCCCGTGACGCACCGAACCGGTCTCCGGCATGCGATCATCGGGGCCTTGCTCGGCACCGTGCTTGCGATCGGCGGCTCCGCGCTCGCGGCCTCGGCGGCGGATCCCGTGGCCATCGGACCGGGTGGCGTCGCGGATCAGACCGGGCTGCTCGACGTCACCAGGGCGGAGGCCGCGATCGCCGACCTCGAGGCGAGCAGCGGGATCCACCTCCTCGTCGCCTTCGTCGACGACTTCGGCGGCGCCGACCCCCAGGCCTGGGCCGAGGAGACGGCGCAGCGCAGCGGCGCGACGGGCGACGACGACATCGTGCTCGCCGTCGCGATCGACATCAGCTCGTACTGGGTCTCGGTCGCCCAGGACTTCCGCTTCTCCGACGCGCAGCTCGCCGCGATCGAGGAGGACGCGCTCATCCCGGGGCTCAGCTCCGGCGACTTCACCGGCGCGATCGTCGCCTACGCGCAGGCGCTCGGCGACGCGGCAGCACCCGTGGTACCCGGGAATCCGACCGGCGAAGCCGATGCGGCCGCCGCGCCGAATCTCGGCTGGATCGTCTGGCTCGTGGTCGGACTCGTCATCGTCGGCCTGATCATCTGGTTCGTCGTGCGCGCGCGCCGCAAGCGGGCCGCCGCGCAGCCGGCCGTCGAGAGCCAGGAGGCGCTCGAGCAGCGGGCCGGACGCATGCTCGTCCAGCTCGACGACGCCGTTCGCAGCGGCGAGCAGGAGCTCGGCTTCGCGCAGGCGCAGTTCGGCGACGGCGCGGCCCGCGCCTACCAGGAGGCCCTCGAGGCGGCGAAGGCGGGCCTCCGCGAGGCGTTCTCGATCCAGCAGCAGCTCGACGACGCGTACCCGGAGCCCGCCGACGAGGCGCGCGCGATGGTGCTCAAGGTGATCGAACTGGCCGAAGCAGCGGGCGCGAAGCTCGACGAGCAGGCGACCGCGTTCGACGATCTCCGGGAGCTCGAGCAGCACCTGCCGGCCCTGCTCCCGCAGGTCGAGACCGAGCGGGCGTCCGCGGCGGCTCGCGTGCCGGCCGCGCAGTCGACGCTGACGACGCTCGCGAGCCGATACGCCGAGCCGGCGATCGCGCCCGTCGCCGGCAACATCGACCAGGCCACGGCCTTGCTCGCCTTCGTCGACGAACGCCGTGCCACGGCCCAGTCCGCCACCGCGAGCGGCGAGACGGGCGAGGCGGCGCTCGCCGTCCGCGACGCGCAGTCGAGCCTCGCCCAGGTCGACACCCTGCTCGACGCCGTCGATGACACCGCGAAGGCGCTCGCCGACGCGTCGGCGAGCCTCGAGTCGGCCGTCGCGGAGCTGCGCCAGGACGTCGACGCCGCGGACCGGCTCGATCCCGATCCGGCGATCGAGGGCCGGCTCCCCGAGGCGATCTCGGCCGCGCAGTCCGCGCTCGACGCCGCCGACCCGCGTTCTCCCGCCGACTCGATCGCCCGGATCCAGCAGGCGAACACCGCGCTCGACGAGGTCTTCGCCGCCGTGCAGGGCGAGCAGGTCGCGTTCGACCGGGCCCGCTCGCAGCTCGACGCGACGCTCGCGGCGGCGCGCGCCGCGGTGACGAACGCGATGCAGTTCGTCTCGACCCGGCGCGGTGGGATCGGCAGCTCGGCGCGCACACGCGTCGACCAGGCGGATGCGGCGCTGCAGCAGGCGATCGCCCTCGCGCCCTCCGACCCGGTCAAGGCGATTCAGTCCGCGCAGCGCGCCCAGCAGCTCGCGAACGACGCCTATCGATACGCCCAGCAGGACGTGAACGACTTCCAGGTCGGCTGGCCGTCCGGCGGCACCAGCGGCGGCGGCGGGCTCGACTTCGGCAGCGTCCTCGGCGGCATCCTCGGCGGGATGATCGGCAGCGGCATGCGCGGCGGCGGCGGGGGCGGCTGGTCCTCCGGCGGCGGCGTCTTCGGCGGCGGGCGCTCCTCGGGCGGCGGATCCCGCGGCGGCGGCGGCAGCTGGTCCTCCGGCGGCCGACGCAGCAGCGGCTCCTCTGGCGGACGCCGCGGCGGCGGCGGTAGATTCTGACCGCCTCTTCAAACCCAGATCGGACCCCCAACCGAAAGGCACGAACCATGGCCAAGCAGTCGATCTTCGGACGCATCGGACAGCTCCTCAAGGCGAACGTCAACGCCCTCATCGACGCGGCGGAGGACCCGCAGATCATGCTCGACCAGCTCGTGCGCGACTACGACAGCGCGCTCGCGGACGCCGAATCGGCGATCGCGACGACGATCGGCAATCTCCGGCTCATGGAGCAGGACCACGCCGAGGATCTCGCGGCCGCAGCCGACTGGGGACGCAAGGCCCTCGCGGCGAGCTCGCGCGCGGACCAGTTCCGCGCCGCCGGCGACCAGGCGAGCGCCGACAAGTTCGACAACCTCGCGAAGGTCGCGCTCGGCAAGCAGATCGCCGAGGAGAACGAGGCGAAGGCCGTCGAGCCGACGATCGCCTCGCAGACCGAGGTGGTCGACAAGCTCAAGGCCGGCCTCGAGGGCCTGCGCGGCAAGCGCCAGGAGCTCGTGGCCAAGCGCGACGAGCTGATCGCCCGCGCGAAGGCCGCGGCGGCGCAGGCGCAGGTGGCCGACGCGATCAAGTCGATCGACGTCATGGACCCGACGAGCGACCTCGGCCGCTTCGAGGAGAAGATCCGCCGCGAGGAGGCTCGCGTGCTCGGCCAGCAGGAGATCGCGGCGTCGACGCTCGACCGGCAGTTCGAGGCCCTCGAGGAGAACGACCGCGCGGTCGAGATCGAGGCGCGGCTCGCCGAGCTCAAGGTCGGATCGCAGAAGGCCATCGGCACTGACTGAAGCACCGGCACGACGCGCGCCCTTCGACTCGCTGCGCTCGCTCAGGGACCGGCAGCGGCTCCCTGAGCGAGCCCATCCCATGCCGCTCCCTGAGCGAGCCCGGAGGGCAAGTCGAAGGGCGCTACTCGCCCTCGCGCTCAACCCCGCCGTCACGACCCCCGGCTACTGGTTCGCGACGGGCGCGGCAGCCCTCTGGGGCATCGCGCTCGGGCGCGGACGGCTTCGGCGCCGAGGCGGCCTCCTCGTCGCCGACCGACTGCCGGCCTGGGCGTTCGGGCGCGGCGGCACGGCGATCGGCGGGGTGTTCCTCACCTCGCGCGTCGTCGACGAGCACGTCATCGAGCACGAGCGCGTGCACCGGGCGCAGTGGCGACGGTTCGGGCTCGCGTTCATCCCGCTGTACCTGGCCGCTGGCCGAGATCCGCTGCGCAACCGCTTCGAGATCGAGGCGGGGCTGGAGGCCGGCGGCTACCTGCCGCGCCGGCCTACTTCTTGAGCGAGAGCTGCAGGAAGATCGTGCCGAGCCACCGGTCGAACTTGTAGCCGACCCGGCCCATCCGGCCGATCTCCTTGAAGCCGAGCTTCTCGTGCAGCGCGATCGAGCCCTCCGCGCCGTGGTCGGCGATGACGGCGACGATCTCGCGGAATCCGCCGGCCTTCGCCCGCTCGATGAGCTCTGTCAGCAGCGCGCGCCCGATCCCCTTGCCGGTCGCCGCCGGCCCGAGGTAGATCGCGTCCTCGACGGTGAACCGGTACGCCGACCGGTCGCGATACGCCGAGAGGTAGGCGAAGCCGAGGATCTCGCCGCTCGGACTCTCGGCCACGATCCACGGCCACTCGTGCTTCTGCGCCTTCGTGAACTTCGCCCGGTACTGCGCGTGCGTCAGCCGCTCCTCGTCGAACGTCACGGTCGAGTTCTCGACGTAGTAGTTGTAGATCGCCCGGCAGTACGGCACGTCGGCGGCGACCGCGTCGCGGATGGCGAATCCCGGCGGGGCGACGGGGTCCGGTCGGCGCCGCTTCGCCGCTCGAAGGGCGCGCTTGGGGTCGTACTCCTCGTCCGCCAGCACCATGCCCTCACCCTACGTCGGGGGAAGTCGCCAGTCGACGGGTTCGCCGCCCTGCGCGACGAGCAGCTCGTTCGCCCGAGAGAAGGGCCGCGACCCGAAGAAGCCGGAGGATGCGGACAGCGGAGACGGGTGCGGTGAGCGGATCGACGGGACCGCGCCGAGCATCGGCTCGAGCGTGCCGGCGTCGCGTCCCCACAGGATCGCCACGAGCGGCCCGCCGCGCGCGGCGAGCGTGCGGATCGCCTGCTCGGTGACCGCCTCCCAGCCCTTGCCCCGATGGGATCCGGCGTTGCCCGCCTGGACCGTGAGCACCCGGTTGAGCAGCATGACGCCGTGCTCGGCCCACGCGGTCAGGTCGCCGTGCGCCGCGGGTTCGATCCCGAGGTC
>DATMFB010000135.1:0-23018 GCA_035556395.1 Microbacteriaceae bacterium | reverse complement strand
TCGCCCGGTCGGTGCGGCCGATTCGTGCGGATGCGCGCGAACGCCCGTGCCTGGGGGAGCGCGAGCTCGGCGGCGCGGTCGGCGTCCTCGGCGACGACGGCGTTGATCGTCGCGAAGGTCCGGGGCTCCGGGTGCGCCTCGCTCGGCTGGTACTCGTGCCGGTAGGTCGCCAGGGCCCGCTCGATGCCCTCGCCGGAGAAGTGGTTCGCGAACACGTAGGGGAGCCCGAGCTGGGCGGCGAGTCGTGCGGAGTAGTCCGATGAGCCGAGCAGCCATACCTCGGGCGATCCGGTCGCGGCTGGGGTCGCGGCGATCGGGTAGGTCCGTTCGCCCGTGAGCCGGAGCGTCGCACCACCCGGCTGCACGAGCGAGACGATGTCGGTCACGTGCTCGGGGAAGCGTTCGACGTCGCCGATGATGCCGTTCGAGCGGAGCACCTGGGTGATCACGGGGTCGCTGCCGGGCGCGCGACCGATCCCGAGGTCGATCCGCCCGGGCGCGAGCGCCTCGAGCGCTGCGAACTGCTCGGCGACGATGAACGGCGCGTGGTTCGGGAGCATCACGCCGCCGGAGCCGACGCGGATGCGCGAGGTCACACCGGCCGCGGCGGCGATGAGCACCGGCGGGGACGTCGATGCGACGGCGGGCATGTTGTGGTGCTCGGCGAACCAGTAGCGCGTCGCGCCGACCTCCTCGGCGACGCGGACGAGCGAGAGCGAGGCCGCGATCGCCTGGGTGCTCGACTGGCCGGTGCGGACGGGGACGAGGTCGAGGACGGACAGGTGCACGTATGAGACAGCGCGGGGGCGGGGCGGAGTATTCCGGGTGGGTGCCCTCCGACTTGCTGCACTCGCTCAGGGAGCGGTGGCGGGACCGACATCCGGGAATATCCATGCATCTGCATGCGCTGGACCTGGGTGTGACGGATATGAGTGATGTGCAGTTCGGCCTCGACACCTTCGGCGACGTGACCGCGGGTCTCGACGGCGAGACGATCTCCCAGGCGCAGGTGATCCGCAACGTCGTCGCGGAGGGCCGCCTCGCGGACGAGGTCGGCATCGACGCGTTCGGACTCGGCGAGCACCACCGCGTCGAGTTCGCGGTCTCCAACCCCGAGGTCGTGCTCGCGGCGATCGCGAGCGTCACCGAGCGCATCCGGCTCGGCTCGGCCGTGACCGTGCTCTCCTCCGATGACCCCGTGCGCGTCTGGCAGCGCTTCTCCGAGCTCGACGCGATCTCCGGCGGCCGCGCCGAGGTCATCCTCGGCCGCGGCTCGTTCATCGAATCGTTCCCGCTCTTCGGCTACTCGCTCACCGACTACGAGGCGCTCTTCGAGCAGAAGCTCGACCTCTGGGTGCGCCTCCTGGCGGAGGGGCCGATCCACTGGGAGGGCGGTCTGCGCCCCGCGATCGACGGTCTCGAGGTCTACCCGAAGACGGAGTCGGGCCGCATCGCGACCTGGATCGGCGTGGGCGGATCGCCGCAGTCCGTCGTACGCGCCGCGCGCCATGGACTCCCGCTCACGCTCGCGATCATCGGGGGTGACGTGCGGCGGTTCGCGCCGTTCATCCGGCTCTATCGCGACACGCTGCAGGAGGCGCAGCAGCCGGCGCTGCCGGTCGCGGTCCACTCGCCCGGCTTCGTCGCGCGCACCGACGAGGAGGCGTACGAGCGGTTCGTGCCGTTCTTCATGCAGCAGCGCGCGATCATCGGCGCCGAGCGCGGCTGGCCGCCGCCGCGCGCCGATGAGGTGCGCCACGAGATCGAGCACGGCGCGCTCCACCTCGGCAGCCCCGAGACGGTCGCCCGGAAGGTCGCATCGACCATCCGGGATCTGAACATCGAGCGCTTCGACCTCAAGTACTCGGGGTCGCTGCCCCACGAGTACTCGATGGAGGCGATCGACCTCTACGGCCGCGAGGTCGTGCCGATGGTCAAGGACATGCTCAGCCGCTGACCGGAGGATCGGCCGGCGGAGGGACCTGCCCCCGAGCCGCCTTGCGCTGCTTCGACCGGCTCGCCGCGATGATGATCCACACGATCGCTCCGATCACGACGATCGGGATGAGCCACGGCACGAGGACGCCGAGGACGATGACGAGGCCGCTGAAGAAGACGCCGAGCGCCTCCCAGCCCTTCACGACCCCGTCCCAGAACGATCCGGGGTCGGGCTCGGCGAGCACCGGCTGCGAGACGAAGTCGACGGTCAGCGTCGACATCGTGATCTGGTCGTCGTAGTAGCGCTGCTGCGCCTCGAGCGACTCGAGCTGCGCCTGGCGGTCGCTGATCGCGGTCTCGAGCTGGATGAGCGCGTCGATCGAGGTCGCATCCGCCTGCAGGGCCTCGAGTCGCTCGATCGAGGTCCGCAGGGCGCCGATCCGAGCGTCGAGGTCCTGCACCTCGATGGTCACGTCGCTCGCGTTCGTCGAGACGGTCTGCACGCGGCCGAGCTCTCCGAGGGCGGCGAGCACGTCGTCGAGCGAGTCGGCTGGCACCCGCAGGGTCAGTGTCGCGCTGCCGCCCGAGTAGTCCGTGGGGGCCTGGACGCTGCGCGCGTCGATGCGGCCACCCGCCTCGTCCACGATCGCGGTCGCTGCGTCGGCGGCGTCCTGCGGGTCGTCGACGAGGATCGTCGCCCAGCCGGTCACGATCACCGAGCGATCGGTCGCGGCGGGGATCGCGGCGGAGTCGAACGCCGCCGAGCCCGGATCCATCATCTCGGGCGCGACGCCCGGGAGCAGTGTGACGGATGAAGCCCCGCCGGCGGCGCCATTGACACCGGCGGAGCAGCCAGCGAGGCCGAGAACCGCGGTGAGGGCGAGTGCGGAGACCAGGACGGTGCGACGGCGCTGTGAGATCGTCATGGCGCTCAAGCTAGCGCCGGGAGTGCCGGCCCGCGGCCTCGATCAGCGGCTTCTCAGCCCTCGGTGACCGAATCGTTGTGCTTCATGGCGGCCGCGTCCCAGGCGGTGCGGTCGACCCCGATAGCAAGTGCGAGATCTGCGGTGTCACCGGGCCGGACGACTTCGCCGCACGACAACGAGGGGTTTGATTGTCAGACAGCTGCATGGCAGACTGGATGACGTCATCGCGGGTGCGTGGCGCGGGCACGAGGAGGTGCGGGACTTGACGGAGATCTCAGGCGTCGTCGCCGTCGTGACGGGCGGCGCATCGGGCATCGGGCGTGGCATCGCCGAGGCGTTGCGCGATGCGGGTGCGATCGTGGTCATCGCGGACATCGAGCAGGGCTCGCTTGATCGGGCCGCGGCGGAGCTCGGCGTGCGCGGCATCCGCGTCGACGTCTCGGACGCGGCGAGCGTACGCGCCCTCGCCGACGCCGTGGTCGCCGAATACGGCTCCGTCGGGATCGTGGTCAACAACGCGGGGGTCGGACCCGCCGGCCGGATCGCCGATCTCTCGCTCGGCGACTGGCGCTGGGTCATCGACGTCAACCTCTGGGGCGTCATCCACGGCATCGACGCGTTCCTCCCGCACCTGCTCGCCAATCCCGCGGGTGGCCGGATCGTCAACACCTCGTCGATGTCCTCCTTCCAGCCGCTGCCGAACCTCGGGGCGTACGCGGCCTCGAAGGCCGGCGTGCACGCGGTCAGCGAGGTGCTCGCGGCGGAGCTCGCGCAGGACGGCGCGAACGTCGGCGTCACGCTCATCACCCCCGGCGGCGTCCTGACCGGCATCTCGACGAGCAGTCGCAACCGGCCGGCCGGAGAACGCGGTGGGCTCGCCGACATCGACCTCGCTGCCGATCCCGCGCGGCGCGATGCCGCGATCTGGCTGAGCCCCGCCGACGTGGGCGAGATCGTCGTGCGCGCCATCCGCAACGACGACTTCTATGCGATCACGCATCCCGGAGCACTGCCTCGTGTCGAGGAGCGCCACGAGGGGATCCGCGCAGCGTTCTTGAAGTACCCGCCCACCCCGCCGAAGACCGTGGAGGAAATCGAATGAGTGACACCGGAGTCGAGCTGCCGACGATTCCCGAGGAGCTGCGTCGCGCGCTCGTGGATGTCGTCGGCGAGGACGCCGTCTACGTCGAGCGGGAGAAGGTCGACGAGTACAAGGACGCGTACTGGGTCCCGGGCGACGAGACCTACGCCGCCTCGGCGGTCGTCTTCCCGACGTCGACCGAGCATGTCCAGGCGATCATGCGTCTGGCGAACGAGTACGACATCCCGGTGTGGCCGCACGGCCAGGGCCGCAACGTCGGCTACGGCGGCCCGTCGCCGCGCGTCCGCGGCTCGATCCAGATCTCGTTCCACCGGATGAACCGCGTCCTGGAGATCAACGACGAGCTCGCCTACGCCGTCGTCGAGCCGGGCGTGCGCTGGTTCGATCTCTACGACGCCGTCAAGGCGAAGGGCTACCGGCTCATGACTCCGACGCCGGACCTCGGCTGGGGCTCGGTCATCGGCAACCAGCTCGACAACGGTGTGGTCTACCAGCCGCTCGGCAAGGACCAGCAGACCCTCAACGGTCTCGAGGTCGTGCTGCCGGACGGCGATCTGCTGCGCACCGGCATGGGCGCGCAGGACGGCAACAAGTCCTGGCACCTCTACAAGCGGATGCTCGGCCCGACGATCGACCCGCTGTTCACGCAGGCCAACTACGGCATCGTCACGAAGGCCGGGGTGTGGCTGAGCCGCCTGCCCGAGTCGTACATCCCGACGATGCTCACCATCTGGGACGACGCCGACCTCGAGCAGGCGATCGACACGATGCGCGAGCTCAAGCTCGCCGGCTACCTCGAGGGCGTGCCGACGATGTACCCGACCCTGCGGGCCGCGGTCATGCTCCGCGACGACAAGGTGCTCGACGCGCGCAGGCAGATCACCGCCGAGGACGTCAAGGCGATCGCCGAGCGCACGGGCGTCGGCGCGTGGTCGGTGCGGGCCGCGGTGTGGGGCGACAAGGAGATCGCGGCGCTCAAGGTGCAGCGGATCAAGGACGCGTGGGCGAAGATCCCGAGCGGGACCGTCTCCGCCGAGCGCTCGTACGCGCCGGACGAGTACGACGAGATCGTGTACTCGGCCGACCAGATCATGATCGGCATCCCGACGCTCAAGGCGATCGAGAACACGCCCGACCACGTCGCGCACATCGGCTTCTCGCCGGTCGTCGCGCTCACGGGTCGCGAGGTGCGCAAGGTCATCGACGAGATGAAGAAGCAGATCCTCGCGTTCGGCCTCAACTTCTCCGGCGGCATCATGCTCACCAACGACCGCTCGTGCCTGCTCGTCGCCGGCATGCAGTTCGACCGGACCGACAAGGCCTCGACCGAGAACGCCTACAAGCTCGCGAAGCACCTCGTCGTCGAGATCGGCAAGCTCGGCTACGGCGAGTACCGCGCGCACCTCGACATCATGGATCTCGCGAGCGAGCAGTACGGCTTCAACGATCAGGCCTACCAGCGCTTCGTCCGCAAGATCAAGGACGCGGTCGATCCCAACGGCATCCTGATGCCGGGCCGCCACGGGGTGTGGCCGAAGCGCTACCTCCCCGGCGGGGACCGTCACCAGGGCTGAGATCGGCATGACCGTCGCCGTCGGGGCCGTGCGGCGCCGTCACGACGCACGGTCGGTCTCCGCGCGTGCGTTCGCGCTGCTCGATGCCTTCGGCGCCGACGGCGCGGTGCATCTGACCCTGACGGAGCTCGCCGAGCGCGCGAAGCTGCCGTTGCCGACGGCGCACCGACTGGCGGACGAGTGCGTCCGCTGGGGCGGACTCGAGCGCCGGCGCGACGGGAGCTATCAGCTGGGCCTGAAGCTCTGGAAGCTCGGGCTGCGCTATCCCGATGCGCGAGAGCTGCGTCAGGTGTCCGTCCCGGTCCTGCAGGACCTCTACGAGCTCACCCATGAGAGCGTGCAGCTCGCCGTGCTCGACGGGTTGCGCGCGATCTACCTGCAGCGAATCGCGGGACGACGCGCCGTCCCCGAGCGGACGCATCTCGGGCGCCGGGTGCCCTTGCACTGCACGGGCGCCGGGCTGGTGCTGCTCGCGTACGGCGGCGAATCGCTCCTCAGCGAGGTCCTCGCGGAACGCCCCGAACGCTATCTGCCGGTGACGATGACGACGCTGCGGGAGCTGCGCCCGCGGCTCGGCGCGATCCGTTCGGCGGGGCTCGCGCAGACTCGCGACGAGTACGTCCTCGGCGCCGCCTCGACGGCAGCGCCGATCCGCGATGCGGACGGCGATGTGGTCGCTGCCGTCTCGCTCCTCGCCCCGAGCGGGGAGGAGCTCGACCCGCGCTACCCCATCGCGGTCCGGCTCGCGGCCGACACGATCTCCCGCGGACTCGGCTGGCGCCGCTGAGTCCGCTTCCATCTGTTGGAAGTCGGGTGGAGCGTGCGCACGACGATCCCGGAGCCTGGTCCTGAGCAGCGAAGGAGCACGCCGTGGCCGCAAGACCCAATCGCCCGATGACGGGCGCGGAGTACATCGAGAGTCTCCGCGACGACCGCACCGTCTACATCGAGGGCGAGCGCGTCGAAGACGTCACGACGCATCCCGCGTTCGCTTCGTCGATCCGCCGGATCGCGCACATGTACGACGCGGTGCACGATCCCGCCAACGGCTTCCCGGCCGTCCCGACCGACACCGGCAACGGCGGCGTCACCCATCCCTTCTTCAAGGCGTCGCGCACGTCGGAGGATCTCATCGCCTCGCGCGACGCGATCGTCCACTGGGCGCGGATGAGCTACGGCTGGATGGGCCGCACGCCGGACTACAAAGCCTCGTTCCTCGCGACGCTCGGCTCGAACACGGAATTCTATGGCGAGTTCGCACCGAACGCGACCCGGTGGTACACGGAGTCGCAGGAGCGCCTCCTCTACTGGAACCACGCCCTGGTCAACCCGCCGATCGATCGCCACCTCGACCCCGAGGACTCGGCGGACGTCGTCGTCCACGTCGAGCGCGAGACGGACTCCGGTGTCGTGCTCTCCGGTGCGAAGGTCGTCGCGACGGGCTCGGCGATGACGCACCTCGGCTTCGTCGCGCACTCGGGCGCGCCGGTCAAGGACAAGCGATTCGACATCATCGCGGCGGTGCCGATGAACGCTCCCGGGGTCAAGCTCATCAGCCGGACCTCCTATGCGCAGGTCGCGCAGCGCACGTCGACGGTCTTCGACTACCCGCTGTCGAGCCGCTTCGATGAGAACGACCCGATCCTCATCCTCGACCAGGTCGAGATCCCCTGGGAGAACGTCTTCCACTACGGCGCGAATGGCATCGGCCTGCGCGGCAACCCGTCGTTCGGCCTGCGATTTCCGATGCACGGCGCGACCCGGCTCGCGGTCAAGCTCGACTTCATCGCGGGTCTTCTCGCCAAGTCGCTCAAGCTCACGGGCACGAGCGAGTTCCGCGGGGTTCAGACCCGGCTCGGCGAGGTGCTCGGCCTGCGCTCGATGATCTGGTCGCTCACCGAGGCGATGGTCCGCGCACCGCAGGCGGGTCCTGGTGACAGCGTCGACCCCAGCCTCGACGCGGTCAACGCCTATCGCACCGTGGCGGCGCAGGCATATGCGCGTGTCCGCGAGATCGTGCTGCAGGACCTCGGCTCGGCGCTCATCTACCTGCCGTCCTCGGTCAAGGACTTCGAGTCGCCCGAGATCCGCGGCTATCTCGACAAGTACGTGCGCGGCTCCGGCGGCGTCGACGCGCAGCAGCGCGTCAAGACCCTCAAGCTGATGTGGGACGCGGTCGGGACGGAGTTCGGTGGCCGCCACGAGCTCTACGAGCGCAACTATCAGGGCAACCACGAGCTCGTGCGGATGCTCGTCCTCGAGTCGATGGAACGAGGGGGCGGGCTCGGCAAGCTCACCGACTTCGTCGACCAGGCGATGGCCGAGTACGACGTCGACGGCGAGACCGCGTAGCCGCGTCGCCGGTCAGCGATCGGGCAGTCGCACCTCGATCGCCGACCGCGCGCGTCGGAGGTGCTCGTCGATCGAGTCGGAGTCCGTGAGTGCGAACTCGACGGCGCCGGCCCAGATCGCGGCCCAGATCGCCATCGCGGCGGCTCGGGCGGTCGTGTCCGTCTCCGGGAGCCCGGTGCGCTCGAGGACGTAGCCGTGCACGAGTTCGGCCCACGAGCCGTAGGCCTGCCATTTGGCGACGCTCTCCGGCCCGGCGGTCTCGACGATCCGCAGCATGTCCTTGCCGTTCTCGATGAGATCGGGCCGTGCGGTCCAGATCGCGCGGTAGGCGGCGAATGCACCGTCGCTGAGATCCGTGCCGACCGGCTGCGCGGCGAGGTTCGCGCGGAACTCCTCGGTCAGCTCGGCGCGGGCGTACCACATGATCGCGGTCGTGTTCGGGAAGCGGCGGAACAGTGTGGAGCGGCCGATGCCGACCCGCTCGGCGATCATCGGCATCGTCGTCGCCTCGAAGCCGACCTCGCGGAACACCTCGAACGCCGCCTGGAAGATCGCCTCATCCGTCGCGGCGATGGGCCGACCGCGTTCGCGTTTCATCGTTCCAATCTAGGTCTTTGCATGTCTTGATATTTATGGGACTATAGTCCCGAAAATAATCCGATCCACCCGTCAACGCAGACGGGATCGCCCGAAGGGGGAGTCCAGATGGACAACGACAAGCGACAGCCGCCCACGCGCAACCGGACCGCAGAGGACATCGTCCGCGCGGCCGAGGACTTCGTCCCGGTCCTGCGCGCCCTCGCCGTCAAGACCGACCAGGAGCGTCGGATCTCCGACGACATCTATCGCCAGATGGAGGACGAGGGCTTCTTCCACATCCTCAAGCCCAAGAAGTACGGCGGGCTCGAGCTCAGCGAGGAGGTCCACGCGCAGGTGACCATGACCCTGGCGCAGGGGTGCGCCTCGACGGCCTGGGTCTTCTCCATCCTCGATGCCGACAACAGCCTCTTCCTCTGCTACCCCGAAGAGGTGCAGGACGAGATCTGGGGCGCCGACTCCTACGCCACGCTCGCCGGATACACCGGTTTCAATCCGAAGGCGAAGGTCGAGCCGGTCGACGGCGGCTACCGCGTGAGCGGCTCCTGGGCGTTCTGCAGCGGTTCGGACTTCTCCACCTGGCTCGTGTTCGTCATCCCGATCGGCGAGCAGGGGGAGCCGCACGTGATCATCGTCCCGAACGAGAAGTCGACGACGGTCGACGACTGGTTCCCGACCGGGATGCGCGGGACCGGCAGCCGCACGAAGGTGCTCGACGACGTGTTCATCCCAGAACGCCATGTGCTGTCCTTCCCGGCGCTCCAGCAGGGCTGGGCGGCTTCGCGCGAACTGCACCCGTCGTTCGACATGCTGCACACGACGTTCCCCTCCTACGGCAAGTTCGAGTTCGCCGGCGTCGCGGTCGGCGCCGCGATCGCGGCCGTCGAGCACTTCGCCGAGACCGCCACGTCGAGCACGCGTGTCGCGCACGCCCTCGGCGGCGACTACAAGCTGACCGACCAGGACTATGCGGCGAGTGAGTTCGCGCAGGCCTCCGGCGACGTGCTGATGGCGAAGTACATGGTCGAACGGCAGAGCCACGACGTCTCGGAGCGGACCCGCAATCGAGTGCCGTCGACGGAGCTCGACCTGGCGACCTGGAACCGCAACTACTCGCTCGTCACCCGGACCGCCCGGCGTGCGGTCGATCAGATCGCCTCGCTCATCGGCGCGAAGACGGGCAACCCGGCGCACCCGGTCTCGCTCGCGAAGCGGGACATCGACATGCTGTCCCACCACGTGACGCTCAACTGGCGGCAGGCCTCGGTGCAGTACCTCGCGGCGGCGACGCAGCCGCCGGCCTAGCCGGTCCGCGCGGGGACCCAGACCCCGATGGCCCCGCGCGCCCGAGCCAGGTGGTCGCCGATCGACTCGGAGTCGGTGAGCGCGTACTCGGTCGCGGCCGACCAGATCGCCGCCCAGATCGCCATCGCCGCTGCTCGGGCGGCGGTGTCGGTCGGCGGCAGCCCGGTGCGCGCCATGACGTAGTCGTGGACGAGGCCCGACCAGGTCTCGTAGGCCCGCCACTTGCCGGTCGCCTCGGGCGACGAGGTCTCGATGGTGTGCACCATCTCCTTGCCGATGGCGATCTCGTCCGCGTGCGTGGACCACACGCCGGCGTACGCCGCGAACGCGCCGTCGGCGAGCTCGACGTCGGCGGGCTGCGCCGCGAGGTTGGTGCGGAACTCCTCGGTCGTCTCGGACTGCGAGTACCAGAGGATCTCCGCCTTGTTCGAGAAGTAGTGGAAGACGGTCGCCCGCCCGATGCCGGCGCGCTCGGCGATCATCGGCATCGTGACCGCCTCGAAGCCGATCTCGCGGAACAGCTCGAACGCCGCCGCGACGATCGCGGCGTGCGTCGTCGCCCGTGGCCGACCGCGTTCTCGCTTCACCGGCTCAGGCTATTGCCTTCCCTCGCCACTATTTATGAGATAGTGTCGCGTAAATAGTGATCGCCGCGTCACCGTCGATGCGGCAGAAGGGCTCACGATGACCGAAATCCCATTCCCTCCCTTCGAGCCGACCTTCCCTTGGGCTGCCGACGTGCTCAGCTACGGCCAGACCGGACCGATGCTCGCCGCGATGGAGTTCACCGGCTGGCGACACGAATCGACCGCCTGGAAGGACGCCGCGTACCTCGGCGCCTCGCTCGGCATCTCGCCGACGTATCGGATCAAGGGTCCAGGTGCCAGGCAGTTCTTCGCCGACCGTTTCGTCAACGACTTCAGCCGCCTCCAGGTCGGCGGCATCCGGCACGGGATCATGCTCGACGATGAGGCGCGCATCCTCGCGGACGGTGTCGTCATGCGCACGGGCGAGGACGAGTATCTCGCCACCTGGCTGAGCCCGGCGATCGACTGGGCATTCGAGTCGGGCGCCTACGACGCGGTCGGGGAGAACGTCACCGGCCAGGTCTTCCTGTTCCAGGTCGCCGGGCCCAGATCGCTCGAGATCCTCGAGCGGGCGACGGGCGAGGACCTCCACGACATCGCGTTCGCCCGCCACCGCCTGTCCGCCATCGACGGGCACCCCGTGCGCATCCTTCGGCTCGGCATGGCCGGTACCCTCTCCTACGAGGTGCACGGCGCGTTCCCGGACTCGCACGCCGTCTACCAGGCGATCCGCGAGGCGGGCGCGGAGTACGGGCTCGTCCGGCAGGGCAAGTGGGCCTACATGCTCAACCACACCGAGGACGGGTTCCCCCAGGCGTACTACCACTTCCCCTACCCCTGGTACGAGACCTCCGAGTTCGCAGCCTGGCTCGACGCGCGACCCGGCGCCGGCTTCTTCGCCGACCACCCGCGCTATCTCGGCAGCGCCGGCACCGATCCCGCGAAGCGCTACCTCAACCCCTTCGACGCCGGCTGGGGCGACCGCATCGACTGGGACCACGACTTCGTCGGCAAGGAGGCGCTGCGCCGGCTCGCCGATGCACCAGCCCGGGCCGTCGTGACGCTCGAGTGGGACAGCGATGACGTCGCCGACGTGTGGGCCTCGCAGTACCGTGAGGGACCGCTCTACGATCAGTTCGACCGGCCGGCGGAGATCCAGTTCGACTCCGGCACCTTCGACGGACGCACCGGGCAGTTCAGGACGATGGGCTTCCGTGCCGACCTCGTCGTCGACGGGGACCGGGAGGTCGGGATCGCGGTCGGCCGGGCGACGAGCATCGGCTACCGGCGGATGATCTCCCTCGCCTTCATCGATGCCTCGCTCGCCGTCGAGGGGACCGAGCTCGCCGTCCTCTGGGGGCAGCCGGACGGACCGCAGAAGCGGATCCGGGCGCGGGTCGCACGCTATCCGTATCTCGAGGCGACGAACAACCGCGACTACGACGTGGAGACGATCCCGCACCCGGTGAACGCCGGATAGCGGCTCAGCGCCCTCTCCTCGGACCCTCAGCTCGTCAACTGTGCAATCCAGCGCCTCATTCAACCCCTATTCGGGCGAATCGGGGCCGGGATTGCACAGTTGACGGCGTGAGCGGATGAACGCGAGTCAGCGCAGCGCGGCGGCGACCTCGCCGAGGACCCGGATCGTGCGCAGCTGCTCCTCGCGGTCACCGAAGAGCGCGGCGCCGAACTCGGTCGCGCCGGCGTCGCGCAGTCGCTCGACGCCGGCGCGGATCACGCGCTCGTCGCCGATGAGCGCCATGTCGGCGGCGTGCTCGATGCCCTCGCGTTCGATGACCTGCTGGTACTCGGGCAGGCTCGCGTGGAACCGGGTGAAGTCGCGCACCCTCGGAGCGATGGCCGCGGGATCGTGCGTCGCGAGCACCGGCACCGAGGCGACGATCTGCGGCCGGGGTCGCCCGGAGCGCGCGGCACCGGTGAGCAGCCGGGGGAGCACATGCGCCTCGACGGTCCGTGGTCCGGCGAGATAGGTCACCGTGCCGTCCGCGAACTCGCCGGTCGCCTCGAGCGCGAGCGGGCCGAGGGCGCCCGTCAGGAGCGGCAGGGGTCCGGCCTCAGGGATCGCGAGCTGCCCGTGCGCGTGGATGAACTCCCCGTCGAAGTCGACGGGACGCAGTTCGATCAGCTCGCGCAGCACCTGCAGGTACTCGCGGAGGTAGCGCGCCGGCGAGGGATAGCCGAGGCCGTAGATGCCCTCGATCGTGGAGCGGTGCGAGAGGCCGATGGCGAGGCGGAACCGGTGCCCGCTCAGCGCGCCCACCGTCAGCGCCTGCGCCGCGACGGCGATCGGGTGGCGCGGTGCCGCGACGACGACGCTCACGCCCGGGGCGACGCGCTCGGTGCGGGCCGCCGCGGCGAGGGCGATCGTGGGGGCGTCGTAACCGAGGAACTGACCGAACCAGATCCCGTCGAGGCCGGCCGCGTCGCAGGCGACCGCCGCCTCGAGCAGCCGATCGATCGGCTCGCCCTGGGCCCCGATGAGGACGGAGACGCGCATCGCGGTCATCAGATCGCGAGGCCGCCGTCGACGCTGAGGAGGGAGCCGACGCAGTAGGACGCCTCGTCGGAGGCGAGGAAGAGCACGGCGCGGGCGACCTCGTCAGCCTCGGCGATGCGATGGATCGGCGCCTTCTCCTCGAGGAACGCCTTGACCTCGGGGATGGCGACCGCGGGCGCCATCATGGGCGTCAGGATGAAGCCGGGGCAGACCGCGTTGACCCGGATGCCGTGGTCGATGACGTCGAGGGCGACGGCCTTCGTGAGGCCCGCGACGCCGTGCTTGCTCGCGATGTAGCCGGCCTGGCCGGCCGAGGCGCGCAGCGACTGGATCGAGGCGGTGTTGACGATCGCCGTGCCGCCCGAGGCGCGCAGGGCCGGGACCTCGGCCCGCATGCAGAGGTAGGTGCCGGTCAGGTTGATGTCGATGACCCGGTGCCAGATGTCGGGGGTGAGCTCCTCGAAGCTCGGCAGGATCGGCGTCGGCACCCCGGCGTTGTTGAACGCGATGTGGAGCGCTCCGTGCTCGGCGACGACGGCATCGACCATCGCGTTCACCGAGGCCTCGTCGGCGATGTCGACGCCGATGGAGCTCGCTCGGCCGCCGGCGGCTCGAATGCCCGCCGCGGTGGCCTCCGCGCCCGCGGCGTCGATGTCGGCGACCGCGACGATCGCGCCCTCGGCGGCGAACGCGCGCGCGGATGCCGCCCCGATCCCGCCGGCGCCGCCGGTCACGAGCACCACTCGGTCGGTGAAGCGTTGCGTCATCTCGGCTCCCTTGTCCCGCGGTCGGCGATCCTGACCATCAGCTTGCCCTCGTTCGTCCCCGCATAGTTGATGCCGATCGCGTCGGCGGCGTGCTCGATGCCCTCCACGACGTGCGCGCGGACGCGCAGCGAGCCCGAGCGGTAGAGCCCGCGCAGCAGCGCGTCGTACTCGGCGAGCAGCTCCGGCCCCGCGTCCGGGACGACGAAGCCGCGGATCGTCGCGCGCTTCCAGAGCATGTTCGCGAGGTTCCGGACGCCGTAGGCGTCCTCCGGGCGCTCGACCTGGTACTGCGACATCACGCCGCAGATCGCGATCCGACAGCCGACCGCCATGTGGCCGAGGACGGCGTCGAGGATCGGGCCGCCGACGTTGTCGAAGTAGACGTCGACGCCGTCCGGCACGAGCTCGGCCAATCGCACGCCGACATCCTCCGACCGGTAGTCGATCGTCTCGTCGGCACCGATCGAGCGGCAGTACGCGGTCTTCTCCGGACCGCCGGCGATCGCGATGACCCGGTGGCCGAAGTGCTTGGCGAGCTGGATCGCGATCGAGCCGGTCGCGCCGGCGGCCCCCGAGATCACGACATCGTCGCCGTCTTGGAGTCCGGCTGCCCAGAGCAGCCCCACGGCGGCCGCTCGCCCGACGTGAGAGAAGGCGGACAGCTGGGCCTCGTCGGCGACCCCCGCGGCGTCGAGCCGTTCGAGAGTGAACGGGACGGGGACGCCGTAGTCCGCGATCCCCCAGTGCCCGCGCACGGTGTCGCCGACCGCGTAGTCGGGATGCCTGGACTCGACGACGATGCCGACGTTCGCGCTCAGCACCGGATCGCCGACGCCGAACGGGATGAACTGCTTCGCCGGATCGAGCGTGAGCCAGTTCCGGGTCGTCGGGTCGATCGAGACGAGCAGGGTCCGCACGAGCAACTCGCCCTCGCCGGGCGCCGGGACCGCCGCCGTCACGAGACGGAGGCAGTCCGGCTGGTACGCACCGACGACGGGACGCTCGACGACCCAGACGCGGTGGTGCGACTCAATCACGCAGCTCCGGGATGGTCCAGCCGTTCAGGTCGTACTCGCTCATCGCCTGCTCGGCGAAGTCGGTGATGACCTTCGTCGTCCCGCGGCGGTCGTAGTCGAAGACGAGCCCGACCTTCATCGCCTCGTGCGAGCCCTGGTAGTTGCGTTCGTAGAGCTCGTGGCGCCCGCCGAACTCGGTGCCGACCGCGTCCCAGAGCATCTTGAGCGTCTTGACGCGCTCCTCGGCCGAGATGCCGCCCGAGCCGCGCACGTACTTGTCGAGGTAGGGACGCACCTCCGGCGACTGGAAGTCCTTCACGCTCGAGGGCAGGTAGATGAGCGCCGAGCCGAGATCCTGCAGCACGATCTCCCGAATCCGCGCATAGCCGGCGGCGCCCAGCTGACGGTAGGCGTCGCCGGCGACCGGGTCGGGCTGGACGGAGCCGTTCACCCAGTCCTGCGGGTTGCGCACCATCGCCTCGACGAGCGACCAGTACGTCGAGCGCCACATGTAGACCTCGCCGAGACGGGTCTGGACCCCGCGGAAGTCCTTCGTGCCGGTCATCCCGAGCGACTTCGTGAGGAGCCCCGCGATGAAGTCGGTCTTCACCGCGAGCCGGATCGCGCCGTGCAGCGCGAGCCGGTCGCCGAAGCCGGAGGCGAGCCCGAACATGTTGAACTTCTCGAGATCGCCGTAGACGAAGATGTTCTCCCACGGGATCAGGACGTTGTCGAGGATCAGGATCGCGTCGTTCTCGTCGAAGCGGCTCGAGAGCGGGTAGTCGAACGGCGCCGCGGTCTGCTTCGCCATCGCCGAGTAGGACGTGCGGGAGATGAGCTTGACGCCCGGGGTGTTCATCTCGACGCCGGCGATGATCGCGAACTGCTTGTCCTTGACGGGAGCGCCGAAGTAGCCGAGGAACGCCATGTGGGTCATCGCGGAGCCGGTCGCGACGACCTTCGCGCCGCTCACGACCACGCCGTTGTCGGTCTCCTTGATGACGTGGAGCACGACGTCGCCGATCTCCTCGGGCGGGAGGTTGCGGTCGATCGGCGGGTTCACGAGCGCGTGGTTCCAGTACAGGATCTTCTCCTGCGACTCCTTGTACCAGCGGTGCGCGTTGCTCGCGTACTCGCCGTAGTACTCGTCGTTGACGCCGAGCGTGCCGAGGAACGCGGCCTTGTAGTCGGGGGTGCGGCCCATCCAGCCGTAGGTGAGGCGCGCCCATGACTCGATCGCCGACCGCGAGTCCTGGAGGTCCTCGACCGAGCGCGGCGCCTTGAAGAAGGGGTGCGTGTAGCCGCCGCTGCCGGTGTCGGTCGGCACCGTCTTCATCGAGCCGTCGTGGAGCGCGTCATAGAGGCGCGCCATCGAGCGCGCGGAGGTCGCGAACGCGGGGTGGGTCGTGACGTCCTTGACGCGCTCGCCCTCGATGTAGATCTCCCTCGAGTCGCGCAGCGACTCGAGGAACTCGGCTCCGTTGTACGGGCGGGTGGTCGGTTCGGCCATGGGGGCTCCTCACGCGTCGTCATCGACTCGAGATCAGGACAGCAATGTCCTTGGACTGTTTGTCAGACAAACCGTATCGCGTCGCGCGAGGCGGTGGGCGGCCCGAAGGCGACTCTGCGCATCCGCGCAACTCGCCTGCGCGATCGAACAAGCGACTCCGCGGCGGGGCTCGCAGAATCGATACGAGGCCGATCGACATGCGGCCGCAGTCAGCACGAAGGAGTGACCGTGACGATGATCGCGAACCCGCCCGTCGCACCCGCCGAGTTCGACCCGCGCGACTTCCGCCGCACGCTCGGCCGATTCGCCACGGGCGTCACGGTCGTCACCTACGAGCACGAGGGGGAGTACCTCGGCGCGACGGTGAACTCGTTCACCTCCGTCTCGATGGACCCGCCGCTCGTGCTCGTCTCGCTCGCGACCACGAGCCGGGCGGCCGAGCGCATGCTCGGCAAGCCCTTCGCGATCAACGTCCTCCAGCACGATCAGCACGATGTGGCGATGCGCTTCGCCGGCAAGCCCGAGGCGATCGACGAGGTCTGCTGGAACGAGGAGCACATCGCCCCCCGCCTTGCCGAGTCGCACGCCGCGTTCGTCTGCGAGCCGTGGGCCGTCCACGAAGCCGGCGACCACATCCTCGTCGTCGGCCGCGTCCAGCACTACGAGGCCGCCGAGGAAGGCGACGCACTCGCGTTCTACAAGGGCCAGTTCCTCCCGCTCGGCGTCGCCTGAGCTCCCCGCCCGACCACACTCCTGACCCACCCCACTCCCGGAAGAGAGAGCACGTTGCCGCTGCCCGAGAACAGCTCCCGCCCCATGAACGGCGCTGAGTTCATCGAGTCCATCCGAGACGACCGCGAGGTCTACATCTACGGCGAGCGCGTCAAGGACGTGACCGAGCACCCGGCGTTCCGCACCCCGGTGCGCTCGATGGCGCGCCTCTATGACGCGCTCCACGACGGCACCGTGAAGACGGTGCCGACCGACACCGGCAACGGCGGGTACACGCATCCGTTCTTCAAGATGGCGACGTCTGCCGAGGACATGCTCGACGCGAAGGAGGCGATGACCCAGTGGGCGCGCCTCACCTACGGCTGGATGGGCCGCACCCCCGACTACAAGGCGGCCTTCCTCGGCACGCTGAAGGTCAACGACGAGTTCTACGGCGAGTACCGCGACAACGCGCAGCGCTGGTACAAGGAGTCGCAGGAGAAGGTCCTCTACTGGAACCACGCCCTGATCAACCCGCCGATCGACCGCAACCTCCCGCCGGACGAGGTCGGTGACGTGTTCCTGCACGTCGAGCGGGAGACCGACAGCGGTGTCGTCGTGAGCGGCGCCAAGGTCGTCGCGACCGGCTCCGCGATGACGAACATGGCGTTCCTCGGCTATGCCGGAGCGCCGGTCAAGGACAAGAAGTTCGCGATCGTCGCCGGCATCCAGATGAACACCCCCGGGGTCAAGCTCATCTCGCGCACCTCGTACGCCCAGACGGCCGAGGAGACGGCGACGCCGTTCGACTACCCGCTGTCGAGCCGCTTCGATGAGAACGACGCGATCCTCATCCTCGACAACGTCCTGATCCCGTGGGAGAACATCTTCCTGTACGGCGACGTCGAGCAGTTCAACAAGTTCGGCCCGAAGTCGGGCTTCGCGCACCGCCTCACCTTCCAGGGGGCGACGCGGCTCGCGGTCAAGGTCGACTTCATCACCGGGCTGCTCTCCAAGTCGCTCGCGCTGACCGGCACGAAGGAGTTCCGCGGCGTCGAGATGCGCCTCGGCGAGGTCATGGCCTGGCGCTCGACCTTCTGGGCGATCGCCGACGAGATGGCCCGCAACCCCGTGCCGTGGCTCAACGGCTCGGTGCAGCCGAACCCGGACGCCGTCAACTCGTACCGCTGGCTCTCGATGGTCGGCTATGCGCGGATTCGGGAGATCGTGCTGCAGGATCTCGGCTCGGCGCTCATCTACCTGCCGTCGAGCGTGAAGGACTTCCAGTCGCCGGAGGTGCGTCCCTACCTCGACAAGTACGTGCGCGGCTCGGGCGGCATCTCGGCCGAGGAGCGCGTCAAGACGCTCAAGATGCTCTGGGACGCGGTCGGCACCGAGTTCGGCGGACGCCACGAGCTCTACGAACGCAACTACCAGGGCTCGCACGAGCAGGTGCGCCTCCTCGTGCACTGGGACGCGGTCGGCAGCGGCAAGGAGCGCGAGCTCGAGGAGTTCGCCGAGCAGGCGATGAGCGAGTATGACCTGAACGGCTGGACGCTGCCCGAGCTCCGCTGAGCCGTGGCACCGGAGAGTCAGAGAGGATGCGCATGGAACTGACCGAGATCGGTGATCGCCTCGAGATCCAGGATGTCTACGCGCGCTACGTGCACGCGGTCGACAAGGCCGACTACGCGACGCTTCAGGCGCGCGTGTTCACGAGCGACGCGACCTTCGACTACAGCCAGGCGAGCGGTCCGGTCGTCAGGTGGGACGAGCTGCGCGCGATCGACATGTTCGGCGGGAACGGCTTCGAGCACATCTTCCACATCACCTCCAACCTCGTGATCGACTTCGACGAGTCGCGCACTTCGGCGAGCTGCTTCTCGAAGACGTTCAACCCGTGGGCGCGGGAGGTCGACGGCAAGGCGACCACGTTCCAGGTGCAGGGCACCTACTACGACGTCGTCGTCAAGACGGCGCACGGCTGGCGGATCGCGAGCCGTCGCTGGGTCGAGGACTGGGCCGCGGTGTGGGAGGGCGGCGAGTTCCGGCTCAAAGCCGGAATGACGGAGACCGGCGCGATCTGACAGGGCCTCGAGCCGGGATATGCTCGCGGCCATGAGCGGTGTCTTCGAGGAGATCCGCGGCAGCGCGGATGATCTCGACAGCTGGCGAGTGCTCATCACGGGTGGGCTGCCATCGTTCCAGCGCGTCGAGAACCCGGCCGGCGGCGAGTTCCATGGCACGCTGCACCGGCAGATCCTCGACCGGATCTCGGCCCACCTCATCGACGTCCGGACGAGCCGGCACGTCGTGCACCGCACGGCAGAGCACATCCGGTTCACCCCGGAGCCGCTCTACGTCGTCAACTTCCAGATCGCCGGGACCTCGACGTTCACGCAGGCCGGCTCGAGCGCGGCGCTCAGGTCGGGGGACTACGCCGTGTCGAGCTCGCAGGTGCCCTTCGATTGGGAGTTCGACGGCGACTTCACCGTGTTCATGCTGCGCTTCCCGCAGGCGTACATCGAGGCCCCCGCGCAGTCCTTCCTGCCGCTGCTCGGCCGGGCGATCCGACCGGAGGACGGCTTCGGCGCCCACCTCTCGCCGTTCGTCGCCTCGGTCGCGCGCGATCCGGACCTGCTGCGCGGGCCGGTCGGGCGCCGCGTGGCGCAGAACCTCGTCGATCTCTTCACGACGAGCTTCCTCGACTTCCTCGAGCAGACCAGGGGCGACGAGGCCTCGGGCACGCCGGTGTTCCAGCGCGTGACGGCCTACATCGCGGAGCATCTCACCGAGCCCGATCTCGGTGCCGCGTCGATCGCCGCCGCCAATTTCGTCTCGACCCGCTCGCTGCAGGCGATCTTCCAGGAGCACGGCACGACGATCTCGGCGTGGATCCGCGAGCGGCGCCTCGCCGGCGTTCGCCGCGCGATCGGCGACCCGGTGCTCGCCGAGCGGTCGATCGGCGAGCTCGCCGAGCGCTGGGGCTTTCCCGACCAGGCCCACTTCTCCCGGGTGTTCCGGCAGGCCTTCGGCGAGTCGCCCAAGCAGTGGCGCGCCCGAGCCTCCCGCGATGACTCGGGCGCGCGAGAACGCGATCTCTCCTGGCTCCTCGAGATCGAGCCCTCGACGGGCTGGCTCTAGGCGCCTCGCGTTCTGGGCGTTCAGTCCTCTCGGAAGCGCTCGGGCCAGATGCCGTGGCGACCGGGGGAGAGCACGCCGTTCGGGTCGATCGCGTCCTTGATCGTCTCGGCGAAGCGGCGGTAGGCGCCGTCGTTCCAGTCGTAGATGCCCTGCGCCTCGTCCATGAAGTCGACGTGCGCGCGGTACTCGCCGTAGCCCATCGCTCCGACCTCCTGCACGAGTCGCTTCGCCGAGGCGTAGGCCTGCCGCGTCTGCGCCTCGTCACGGATGTCGAACGGGATGCCGGTGACGATGCAGGCGGTGCGCTCGTTGAAGGCGAAGACGCCGCCGAGGAAGTTGAGCCCGTCCTCGCGCAGCCTCGTGCGGATCTGCTCCATGACGAAGCGGACCTCGGTGCCCTGGAGCGGCATGATCGGGGAGAACCCGATGTGTCCGAGCCACGGGGGCTGGGCCTCGATGAGCTGCAGCGTCGGGATGCCGGCCTGGACCTGCTCCGTCGACAGCGTGATGTTCGGGTAGTCCTCCGGCGCGTAGGTCGCCGACGCGAGGACCCGTCCGCTCGGGATGGCCTCCCATACCCGGCGGATCGCCTCGAGCTTGGCATCGACGATGGCCTTCGTGCCCCACAGCGCGGTGCGTCCTGCCCAGATGCCGACGCCGGTCTCGTCCGCGTAGGCCTGCAGCTCCTCGTCGGTGAGCGGGCGGCTCAGGTCGAAGTCGACCTGCGCGTCGATGAGCTGCGGGGCGGCGGTGAGCGCCGCGTAGAGTGCCGGGACGCCCTCGATGACCTTGGCCAGCCGCAGCTCGCGCAGCGCGTCCACCGCCGCCTCGAAGTCGGCGTCCTGGCCGACCGACAGGTTGACCGAGATGTAGGCCTCGGGCTTGCGCTGCAGCCAGACGCCCGCCTTGACGACGATGCCGTAGTTGCTCTGCGCGAACATCTCGCCGAACGACGGGCCGAGCCCGCGGCGGTAGAGGTGCCAGGACTTGTTGTCCGGGATCGCGCCCATGCCGGTCCGGACGAGCTCGCCCGTCGGCAGGACGATCTCCAGGCCGCACAGCAGCTGGAAGTCCGCGCCGTAGGGCATGTACGTCATGCCGTTGTCCATCGAGTTGCCGATGACCGAGCCCCAGCCGAGGTCCGGGATGGACAGCTGCAGCGAGTGCCCGCCGGCCTCGATCGCCGCGTGCAGATCGAACCAGCTCACACCCGGCTCGACGACGGCGTAGGCGAGCTCCTCGTTGATCTCCAGGACCTGGTTCATCTGGCGCAGGCTGATCTGGATCGAGCCGCGCACGCGCGGGGACGGACCGCCGTAGCCGCCGCGACCCTGCCCGTGCGGCCACACCGGCACGCCGTGGCGGTTCGCGATGCGCATGACCTCCTGGACCTCTTCGACGGTCTTCGGGTAGATGACCGCGGAGCCGAGGTAGCTGTCGTCACCGGGGACCCAGTAGGGGTCCTTGAACTCGTCGACACTCGCAGCGTCGGTGACGACGCGGTCGGCGTCGAGCGCCGCGACGAGTTCGTCGCGGACGGCGGGATCGAGGTTCGGTCGTTCGGCCATGATGTGCTCGCTCCTTCAGCGTCAGGTCAGGTCGGTGCGCGGGTCGGCGCGGCGGTGGCGCCGTCCTCAGCCGAGGATCGGCGGGTACTTCGTGAAGTCGGCGTGGATCCGCTCGTTGCGGGCCTCGACGATCGGCCACCACTCGGGGTGGGTGATCGCGTAGAGGTCGTCGCCGAGGACGGCCTGGGCGACGACCTTGCCGGCGGTGCGCCCGTCGATCCAGCGCAGCTTCGCGGCCTCCTCGCCGTCCTCGAGGTCGGCGGCCTTGAGCCCGCCGGTCTCGCCCTCGGGCCGCAGGTTGATGCTCTCCTTGATGTTGGAGCGCACCGGACCCGGCGGCAGGATCGAGACCTTGACGTGCGGGTGGCGCTCCGCCATCTCGATGGCGAGCGTCTCGGAGACGCCCTGGACGGCGAACTTCCCTGCCTGATAGGCCCCGAGGCCCGGCAGCGGGTTGAAGATCGCGAAGGACGCCGTGTTGACGATGTGCGCGCCCCGGTCGCTCGCGATGAGGTGGGGGAGGAACGCGTCGATGCCGTGGATGACGCCCCAGAGGTTGACGTCGAGCATCCAGCGCCAGTCGGAGAGGGTGAGTTCCTCGATGTGGCCCATGGGGCCGACGCCCGCGTTGTTGACGAGGATGTCGACGCGCCCGTACTCCTCGATCGCGGCGTCCCGCAGGGCCGCGACGCTGTCCGCACGCGTCACGTCGGTGCGCACCGGGAAGGCGCCGATCTCGGCGGCGGTCTCGGCGAGGCGGTCCGCGTTGATGTCGGCGATCACGACCTGCGCGCCGAGCGCGAGGAACTCCTCGGCGATGCCGCGGCCGATGCCTGACGCGCCTCCGGTGACGACGGCCACCCGTCCGTTGATCTCGGTCACCCGGGTCGAACCTCCTCCGCACATCGGCGTGCTGTCAGACAAATGTATAGCCGACCGTCATCCTCGGCAACTACGCTGGCGGCAACGGACGACAGGAGAACGCGATGGTGCGGATCGAACGGGTGCCAGGAGTGCGCACCGTCCTCGGCGAGAGCCCCGTCTGGGACCCTGCGACGAGCTCGCTGTGGTTCATCGACATCCTGCAGCACTCGATCCACCGGCTCGGTCCGGGCGATGTGCTCGATTCCTGGGACACGCCCCAGTCGCCCGGTGCGGTCGCGACGACCGGGGACGGCCGGGTGGTCGTCGCCTTGGAGGACGGCTTCCGGATCTTCGACCCCGCGACGGGCGTCTTCGGCGAGCTGCTGCCCGCCGGTGTCGGTCCGGCCGACCGGATCAGCGAGGGCAAGGTCGATCGTGCCGGCCGATTCCTCGTGGTCTCGAGCGATCGCGGCTTCCGCGAGCCGGTCGGTCGACTGATCCGACTCGAGGCCGACGGCTCGATGACCCGGCTGCGGGAC
>DATMFB010000134.1:0-10080 GCA_035556395.1 Microbacteriaceae bacterium | reverse complement strand
CTCCATCGCGTTCGCGCTCTTCGGCATCCTCGCGTCGCTCCTCATCCTCCGGCGCGGCGGCGTCGACAAGCCGGGACGGGTCAACTGGACGTCGTTCGTCATCGCGGGCATCCTCGACCTGCCGGTCTTCCTCCTCATCGTCTGGCTCGCCGTGGTCGTGACCGACGACTCGCCCGGCCTGCTGTGGCTCCCGCCCGTCCTCGCGCTCGTCCTCGCGGCGGCGATCGGCGTCGCCGTGTGGTGGCTCATGGCGCACGCCAACCGCGGCAAGCCCGCGCCGAAGCCCGTCAAGCCGGACAGGACGCCGAGCGCTCCGAAGGCGCCGTAAAGGCGCTGCCGCGAGCGCTACCGCGTGGCGAGCACGTTCGAGGAGAAGGACCGAACGCGCTCGAGCAGCCCGATCGAGCGCGCCTCGAGCAGGTCGCCCGTGCCGATCGCCCACGGCGAGGACGGCGGGAGCATCCGGATGATGTGCGAGCAGCCGAGGTCGTCGCAGATGTAGGTGCCGACGGAGCTGCCGTCGCGTCCGGCCCGCCCGGCGCGCGTGGCCGACCACAGCGAGACCTGGGCGGCGGGCTGCGTCGCATGGCAGAGCGAGCACATCGCGGGAATGCCGCGCCCGTGCGAGCCATCCGCGCTGCGCAGCACGATGCCCACCGGCCCGTCCTCCGAGTCGTGGACGAGGTACCCGCGGCTCGGCAGCGAGGGGTCCCGCCAGCCGAGGAACTCGCGATCCTCCCAGACGACCTCGTGGAGACCGGGGAGCGGGATGTGCTCCGCCTCCTCCGGCGTGACGTTCGCGAACGACGCGCGGATCTCCGCCGCCGTCAACATCCGCATGCCCCTCAGCGTATCCGGAACGCTAGGATGATCCGCTCTCATGTCGACCTCCGCCCCACGCCTCCCTCGCGCCCTCCGGCCACTGACCGGCGGGCGATACCGCCTGCTCGCGGGCGCCCTCGCGCTGTCGCTGATGGGCGGCGGCGTCTGGCTGGTCACGCTCGTCGCGGCGGTCTGGGCGGCGGGCGGCACGCCGACCGACCTGTCGTTCATCATGGCCGGGAACGCGATCGGCATGGTCGTCGCGGTGCTCTTCGGCGGCGCGCTCGCGGATCGGCTGCGCCAGCAGCGGATCCTCGCGGTCGTCGAGGCGAGCCGTGTCCTCGTCGCGTCCTCCGTCGGCGTGCTCGCGCTCCTCGGCGTGCTCGAGGTCTGGCATCTCGCGCTCGCGGCGGTCGTCATCGGCCTCGTCGAGGGCATGTTCTATCCCGCGTACTCCGCGCTCCTGCCGCGGATCGTCCCGGCCGACCAGCTGCTCGCGGCGAACGGCATCGAGGGGATGCTGCGCCCCGTCGCCTACCAGGCGGCCGGCCCCGCGCTCGGCGGACTCGTCGTCGCCGTGTCCTCGCCCGCGATCGCGTTCTGGGTCGTCGCGGCCAGCCAGCTCGTCGCGCTCGTGCTCCTGCTCGGCCTCCGGCGCCTGCCGGCCGCCGCGCGAACGGCGAGCGGCTCCGGCGGCATCTTCGGCGACATCGGCCGCGGCTTCCGCTACATGGTGCGCACCCCGTGGCTGCTCGGCACCCTCATCTATGCGAGCGCCGTCGTCCTGCTCATCATGGGCCCGCTCGAGGTGCTCATGCCGTTCGCCGTCCGCGACCAGACGGGTGGGGGGACGGCCGAGTTCGCGCTCGTCCTCGCCGCCTTCGGCGTCGGCGCGGCAGTCGGCTCGCTCACGGTCGCGTCGCTGCGGCTGCCACGGCGCTACCTCACCGTCATGAACCTCATGTGGTGCGTCGGGTGCATCCCGCTCGCCGCGATGGGCATCGTCGACCAGCTCTGGATCATGGTCATCCTCGCGTTCTCGATCGGCGTGCTGACCGACGGTGCGGGCGTCATCTGGGGGACGATCCTGCAGCGACGCGTGCCGCCGGAGATGCTCGGGCGGGTCTCGAGCCTCGACTTCTTCGTCTCGCTCGCGCTCATGCCCGTGTCGATGGCGCTCGCCGGCCCGATCGGCGAGGCCGCCGGCTTCCCGCTCGTCTTCCTCGTCGCCGGCCTCGCGCCGATCGTGATCGGCGTCATCGCGGTCCTCGCGTTCCGGATGCCGCAGGACGAGATCGCGCATCCGCTCACCGACGAGGAAGCCCAGATCGAGCCGGACGCGCAGGAGACGCTCGGTCCGACGGCGCCGATACACGGCTGATCGGAGCGGCCGGGCGGTCCTTCAGCCCGCTCTGTTCGCCTGTGTGGGCGGTCCTTCAGCCCGCTCACGGCTGCCTCCGATGGGCGCGTGCGACGATGAGCGCATGTCCGCCGCCCGCCCCATTCTCTGGTGCGCGACGGGCATCGCGCTCGTGGGCGTCGGCGCCTACGCGTTCTGGCTTCCGGGGCGGGCGGACGAGGTCTCGTCGTGGTGGTCGCTCGGCGTGTTCCTCGTCGTCGGCGGCCTCTTCGCGCTCGTCTCGCGGCCCGATCGCTGGTGGGTCGCCCTCGGCTTCGCCTGGCTGCTCGCGGCCTGGGTCGAGGCGGGACAGGCGGTCTGGATGCCCGAGACGGGTCGCGCGCGCGTCGAGGATCTCGTCCTCGGCTGCATCGGCGGGACGCTCGGCATCGCGCTCGTCGTCGGCGCGCGGGCGATCGCGGTGCACCGCCGCGCGGCGCGCTCTGCGCAGCTGCGATCTCCCGCCTCGGCGCCGGTCAGCGCAACTGCGGCAGTACCTCGGACCCGATGAACTCGATGTGGTCGAGGTCCTGCATCCGCATGACCTGGAAGTAGAACCGGTCGATCCCAAGCTCCGCGAGCGCGCCCAGCGTGTCGACGACCTCGGCGGGCGTGCCGGCGAAGCCGTGCGCGCGCAGCCGCTCCGGCGTCGAGCCGGCCTGCTCGGCCCGGCGCGCGATGTCGGCGTCGTTTGCGCCGATCGCCGTCGTCCCCGCGAGGGAGAACGTGATGGAGTCCGGGTCCCTGCCCGCGGTGGCCGCGGCGTCCCGGACCCGGACGATCCGCTCGGCGACGACCTCGGCCGACGCCCGGAAGGCGTTGTACTCATCGGCGAAGCGCGCCGCGATCTGCGGCGTCTTCGTCGCTCCGGAGCCACCGATGATGATCGGGATGTGCGCCTGCGCGGGCTTCGGCAGGGCGGGGGAGTCGGTGAGCACGTAGTGCTCGCCCGCGTAGGAGAACGTCTCGCCCACGGGCGTCGACCAGAGGCCCGTGATGATCTCGAGCTGCTCCTGGAACGGCCCGAAGCGCTTCGCGGGGAATGGGAAGCCGTAGGCGAGGTGCTCCGACTCGAACCAGCCGGTGCCGAGCCCGAAGTCGACTCGGCCCTCGGACATGGCGTCGACCTGGGCGACCTGGATCGCCGTGAGGCTCGGGTGGCGGAACGTCGCGGACGAGACGAGCGTGCCGAGCCGCAGCCGGGTCGTCGCGAGCGCGATCGCGCCGAGCGTCACCCATGAATCGGTCGGGCCGGGGGCGCCGTCCTCGATCCCGATGGCGAGGAAATGGTCCGAGCGGAAGAACCCGTCGTACCCCGTCTGCTCGGCGAGCTGCGCGGCGCGGAGCTGATCGTGGAAGGTGGCGCCGTTCTGCGGTTCGACGAAGAGGCGGAAGTCCATCCGGTCAGCCTAAGATGTTCCGCGTACACGGGAGTCCGGACCGACCGGACTGAGAGGGAGCGTACGTCGCTCCGACCGTCGAACCTGATCCGGGTCATGCCGGCGCTAGGGAGCACATCATGGGATCGTCCATCCGTCCATTGCGTCTCGTCGCGGCTGCGGCCGTCGCGTTCTCGCTCACCGCGACCCTCGCGGCGTGCAGCGACTCGCGCCAGGACCCGCCCGCGCCGGCGCATCTCGTGCTCGTGACGCACGACTCGTTCGCGCTGAGCGACGGCGTCCTCGACGCGTTCACCGCCGAGACGGGCGTGACCGTCGAGGTCCAGGCGCTCGGCGACGCAGGCGCGCTCGTCAACAAGCTCGTGCTGACGAAGGACTCGCCGCTCGGCGACGTCGTCTTCGGGATCGACAACACGTTCGCCTCGCGCGCCGTCGACGTGCTCGAGCCCTACGTCTCGGGGGCGCTGACGGATGCCGAGGCGCCGTTCCTCCTCCCGGCCGACCAGGGCGGCGACCGGCTCACGCCGATCGACTCCGGCGACGTCTGCGTCAACGTCGACCACGAGTGGTTCCAGGAGCAGGGACTCGCCGAGCCGGCGACGCTCGAGGACCTCGCCGACCCCGCCTACCGCGACCTGCTCGTCGTCGAGTCGGCCGGGACGAGCTCGCCGGGCCTCGCGTTCCTGCTCGCGACGATCGCCGCGTTCGGCGACGACGGCTGGCAGGACTACTGGCGCGCGCTCGTCGCGAACGGCGTCTCGGTCGCCGCCGGCTGGACGGACGCGTACTACGCGGAGTTCTCCGGCCCGTCGAGCGAGGGAGATCGCCCGCTCGTCGTCTCCTACTCCTCGTCCCCGCCGGTCGAGATCGTCGACGCGGGGGCCCCGACGCCGACCGGCGTCCTCGAGGCGACGTGCTTCCGGCAGACCGAGTTCGCCGGCGTCCTCGCCGGGACGCGGCACCCCGCCGAGGCGCGGCTGCTCGTCGACTTCCTCCTGACGCCGACCGTCCAGTCGGACATCCCGGGCAGCATGTACGTCTACCCGGTCGTCCAGTCGACGGCGCTGCCCGAGACCTGGGCCGCCGCGGCCGTGCGGATCGACGCGCCCTTCGAGCTGGATCCGGCACGGATCGGCGCCAACCGCGAGCGCTGGATCGAGGAGTGGTCGGCGATCGCCGTGCCGTGACGGGCGGCCACCCTTCGACTCGCTCCGCTCGCTCAGGGAGCGGAAGGTCGACGGCGCACTGGGCCATCTGGGTCGGGGCCGGCGCGCTCATCGCGTTCCTCGCCGTCTTCTTCCTCTGGCCGGTCGGGGAGATCCTCTGGCGAGGCCTGGCGCCGGATGGGGTCCCCGACCTGGCGGCGATGGGGGAGGTCATCGCCCGGCCGCGAACGCTGCGGATCATCGGCCTCACGCTCGCGCAGGCGGCGATCGCGACGGTCGCGTGTCTCGTGCTCGGGCTGCCGGCCGCGTTCGTCCTGTATCGACGGCGGTTCCGGGGGCGGGCGGTCTTCCGCGCACTCGCCCTCGTGCCGTTCGTGCTGCCGACGGTCGTCGTGGGCGTCGCATTCAAGGTGCTGTTCGCCGGCACCGCGCTCGACGGGTCCTGGCTCGCGATCATCCTCGCGCTCGTGTTCTTCAACGTCGCCGTCGTCACCCGCACCGTCGGGATCGCGTGGGAGGAGCTCGATCCGTCGATCGAGGAGGCGGCGGCCGACCTCGGGGCGACGCCGCTGCGGACGTTCCTGTCCGTCACGCTCCCGCGCCTCGGGCCCGCGCTCGCGTCGTCCGCGATCATCGTGTTCCTCTTCTGCTCGACGGCGTTCGGCGTCGTCCTCGTCCTCGGGGGGACGCGGTACGGCACGGTCGAGACGGAGATCTGGACGCTCACGACCCAGTACCTCGACCTGCGTGCGGCGAGCGCGCTGAGCCTCGTGCAGGTCCTCTTCGTCGTCGTCGTGCTGTGGGCGGCCGGGCGGGCCAGGAGCCGACCCGAGGTGAGAACGCCGACGCCCGGCCGAGCAATACGCCTCGCCGATGCGCCCCTCATCGCCGCCACCGTGATCATCGGGGCACTGCTCGCGGTGCCGGTCGTGTCGCTCGCGCTCCGATCGCTGCGCGGTGCCGACGGCTGGACCCTCGATCACTGGGCGGCACTCGCGGGAGTCGGGTCCGGGGTCGGCGGGAGCGCGCCGGTGCTCGCGGTGTCGCCGCTCGAGGCGCTCTGGCATTCGCTCGTCTTCGCCGCGGTCGGCACCGCCGTCGCGATGGCGATAGGCCTCGGCGCGAGCATCCTGCTCTCGCGCCGGCCGGCATCGCCGCGCGGACGACGCGTCCTCGCCGCGCTCGAGGGCGGGCTCATGCTCCCGCTCGGCGTGTCGGCGGTCGTCCTCGGCTTCGGCTATCTCGTCGCGCTCGACACGCCCCCGTTCGATCTGCGCGCATCGCCCGTGCTCGTGCCGATCGCGCAGGCGCTCGTCGCCGCGCCGCTCGTGATCCGCACGCTGCTGCCGGTGCTGCGCGGCGTCGACCCGCTGCTCCGGGACGCGGCGGCAGACCTCGGGGCGCCGCCGTGGCGCGTCCTGGCCTCGGTCGATCTGCGGCTCGCCGCCCGTCCCGCAGTCGCGGCCGCCGGGCTCGCGTTCGCGGTGTGCCTCGGGGAGTTCGGCGCGACCGCGTTCCTCTCGCGGCCCGACTGGGCCACGCTGCCCGTCGTGATCGAGCGGCTCGCGGGTCACCCCGGGCCGGGCAACCTCGCGATGGCGAACGCCGCCGCCGTGCTACTCGCGATCGTCACCGCGGTCGCGCTCGCCGCGGGCGAGCTCGCCCGTGGGCGCCGGCTCAGCTCACGCGATTGAACGTCCAGGCCAGGTGACCCTGCCGCGCGGTCAGCGTGAGCTGCTCGGCGGTGCAGGTCGTCTGGAGGCCGGCGGTGTCATCGACCCAGAGCGGCGTCCACGGGAAGGTCACGTCGACGGGGGCGCCGTCCTGCGTCGCGGTCGTCGCGATGTCGAGGTCCCGTTCGGTCCAGTTGCGCGGCACGACGAAGTCGCCGGAGAAGTACCCCATGCCCGCGGACGTGCCGGAGACCGTGAACTGCTCCTGGAAGCCCGGCTGCGACGGCACATTGCCGATGAAGGTGAGATCCGTGTCGAACCGCATCGTGAAGTCGATGTCCCACTCGAGGCGCTGCGTGCCCTCGACCGTGACGTCGACGTCGATGCCGCGAGCGCGCATGACCGTCGTCGCGACGGGAGCGAGCAGCGCGGTGTCGAGCTGCCAGGTGTGGCCTGTCGCGCACGCCTCGATGGCGGTCGGGGTGTGCTCGGGCGTGTTCGCCTCGATGAGCTGACAACCGGAGAGGGTCGTGGCGGCGAGTGCTCCGGCGGCCGCGAGCCCTGCGATCGCGCGCATCGGTCGAGCCACGAGACACCTCTTCAGATCAGTCGGCCGCACGCTCCGGCGGCCCACGGCATCCTATCGGGCGACCCGCGGCGAGGCTGGGAGCCCGGGCGCTTCAGGCCCAGCCGAGTCGATGGAGCTCGTCGTCGTCGATCCCGTAGAAGTGGCCGATCTCGTGCACGAGCGTGATGTGGATCTCATCGCGAAGCGTCTCGATGTCGGCGCACGCGGCGAGCAGCGGCTCCCGGTACAGCACGATCCGGTCCGGGAGCTCCCCGTAGCCGTACTGGTCCCGGTCGGTCAACGCGATGCCGTGATACAGCCCGAAGAGGTCGAGCGAGCCGTCCTCCGGCCGGTCCTCCACGACGAACACGACGTTGTCGAGTCCCTCCACCATCTCGTCCGGCAGCTCGTCGAGCTCCTCGACGACGAGCGCCTCGAACGCCTCCGCGTCGAGATCGAGGCCGCTCATGCGACGCCCGGCGCGGCCGCGCGCTCGTCGAGCGCGTCGACGAGGTCGGCCTGGAGCGAGCCGAGCGCGTGGTACGTCCATTGCATCGCCTGCTCGGCCTCGGTCGCCGCGGCGCCCTCGTCGCCGTCCATGACGATGCCGAGTCGGCTCGCGAGCACGATCCGGATGTCGGTGAGCCACTGCAGCCAGGCCAGCTCGTCCCGTGCCTCGAGCGGGCCGGGAGTGGCGAGGGACGCCGCGACCCGCTCCGCGTTCACGCGCTTGTGGTCGGTGAGTGCGGGCCGCGTGAGCGCTCGCACCTCCGCGGACTCCTCGGGATCGTCCGGCACCGGGTCGGGGAAGAGCCGGGTGAGCGCGGGGTCCTGCGGGAGCGTCTCCTCCTCGTCGGCCGCGGCATCGCGTTCTGCGAGGAGGGCCGTGAACTGCTCGGTGAGCCGCAGCAGCACGTCCGCGTCCGCCGGGTCGGCGGCGAGCGTCACGCGGCCGTCGACGAGGGCGAATCGGATCACGCCTCGCCCTTGTCCGCCGTCGCCCAGAGGCCGTACTCGTGCATCGCCTCGGTGTGGCGCTCGACCTCCTCGCGCGGGCCCGAGGCGACGACCGCGCGGCCCTCGTTGTGGACGAGGAGCATGAGGCGCTCGGCCTCCTCCCGCGGATAGCCGAAGTAGGTCCGGAAGACGTGGGTCACGTACTGCATGAGGTTGACGGGATCGTTCCAGACGATCGTGCGCCACGGCCGATCCAGGCTCGAACGCGGCTCGACGCGGATGTCCTCGTCGAGCTCGGGGCCGGTGAACGCCATGTCCCCCATGCTACGCGCGGACTCCGGGACGAAATGGGGCGACTGACGGGACTCGAACCCGCGGCCACCGGCACCACAAGCCAGTGCTCTACCAACTGAGCTACAGCCGCCACGACCCGCGTCACCGCGGGACCGATCCATTGTAGGGCAGGTCAGACCCGGTCGGTGAACGCGAGCGTCACAGCCCCCGAGATCTCCTGCGCCTGGTCCGACGACGGCCCGGGAGGCTCGACGAACACCGCGCGACGGTAGTACTCGAGCTCCCGGATGGACTCGCGGATGTCGGCGAGCGCCCGGTGCCCGCCATGCTTCGTCGGCGCCTGGAAGAAGACCCGCGGGTACCAGCGCTTCGAGAGCTCCTTGATCGAGGAGACGTCGACACTGCGGTAGTGCAGGTGGCCGTCGACGAGCGGCATGTACTTCGCGAGGAATGCGCGGTCGGTGCCGATCGTGTTGCCGGCGAGGGGCGCCGAGCCCGCGGTCGGGATGAAGCGCTGGATGTACGCGAGGATCTGCGCCTGCGCGTCGGCGAGCTCGACTCCCGAGCCGAGGTGCTCCAGGAGGCCGGACTCGGTGTGCATGTCGCGGACGAAGTCGGACATGCCGTCGAGCGCCGATGCGCTCGGGGCGATGACGATCTCGAAGCCCGGGTCGACCGCGTTCAGGTCGTAGTCGGTGATGACGATCGCGACCTCGACGAGCTCGTCCCGTTCGAGGTCGAGCCCGGTCATCTCGCAGTCGATCCAGACGAGCAGGTCCTGCGAGGCGGCCATGCCATGATTGTCCCATGACCGGCACGCCGCACATCGCCAAGGGCGAGGAATACATCGTCTTCTACTCGGGCGGCCCCTACGACGGGCAAGTCGACACCCGGATCTCGACCGACGGCTCGTGGGACGAGGTGCTCGAGGTGCTCGTCGCGGTCGACGGCAAGGAGACGCTGGTCACCTACGCGTGGCCGAGCCCGACGGAGCTCGGCGGGCAGGTGCGCGTCACCTATTCCTTCGACGAGCCCGACTCCGAGGAGTTCGAGCCGGTCGAGGACCGCGGCGAGTTCTAGTCGTCTCCTGAGGTGCCCTCGGCTGGAATCGAACCAGCGACCAAGAGATTAGAAGGCTCCTGCTCTATCCGCTGAGCTACGAGGGCGTGGGTCCCTATTCTCCCTGAGAAGTCTGCTGTCTGTCTGTCGCCCGCGCAGGCGGGTCACCCCGACTAGCGGTGCGGTTTGCGCAGTGCCGAGGGCTGCATTGCGCAAACGGCACCGCCAGACGCCCCGTGCAAATGGAACGCGCCGACCGAGTCCCGTGATCGGGGCCCGATCGGCGCGAAGCCGTGGACGCGTCGGCGATAGAACGCCGTGCGAAAGTCGCGCGAGTCAGGATGCTTTGGGCACGGAGTCCTGGGCGATGGTCGGCGCGCCCGCGATGAGCTCGTCGATGTTGCCGAATGGCGCCGTCGCGTTCTGCTCGGCCGTCGGGGCTGCCGGCACGACCGCAGCGACCTTGCCGTCCTGCGTCGCCTGCCACTGCTTCTGGCGCGCGATGAGGTCGTGGTCGAGCGAGGTGATGTCGTTGCGGAGGTAGGGGAGCTCGTTCTTGAACTGCTTCTTCGCGAGCGCCGGACGGCGGTACCAGAGGATGAGGCCGTTCTCGAGGTCGGTGAGACCCCGTTCCGCCTCGTCGATGAGCGCGGCCGAGTTGCGCTTGATGGTCGAGATCATCGACTGCGACCACTCGGCGGCGAGGTCGGCACCGGCGATCGGTAGCAGTCGCAGGCGGACG
>DATMFB010000133.1:0-14442 GCA_035556395.1 Microbacteriaceae bacterium | reverse complement strand
TGTCGGCCGCCGCATCGCCCCTCGCCTCGTTCAGCGCCGCGACGCATATCGCGACCTTCTGCGCCGACACCCTGATGCCGTGGGCGGATTCGGCGGCGACCGCCGCGGAGCGCGGCGCGGTCCTGGAGGCCGCGATCGCCGCAGTGGCGGCCGAGCAGACCCTGCCCTTCCCGACGTCGATCCTCGGACAGATGGGCACGACGTTCTCCTGCGTGCACTGGACCGGCGCGAGCGCCGCTCCCGCCGAGATCGGCGACCTCTCGGAGATCCCAGCACTGCTGCTCACCGGCGAACTCGACCTCTCGACCCCGCTGGCGAACGCGATGACGATGGCGGATCGGTTCGCGAGCCCGGAGATCGTCTCGATCCCCGGCGCGGGACACGCCGCGCAGATGACTCCGGGCGGGATGGGGGTCGTCACCGACTTCCTGCTCGGAGCTCGGTAGTCGTCAGGCGAGATCCTTGCGCGGGATCACGACCTCGCGGATCACGAGCATGATGCCGGCCGAGATCGGGATCGCGACGAGCGCGCCGATCAGCCCGAACAGCGTCCCGCCGGCGAGCGCCGAGATCAGCACCACCGAGCCGGGTACCTGGACCGCTTTGCCCATGATCCGCGGCCCGAGCACGTATGCCTCGATCTGCATGTAGATGACCATGAGGACGAGCACGATCAGCCCGCTGAACGGATCGTGGATGAACGCGATCACGCTCATCACCGCGGTCGTCAGGACGGTCCCGATGAGCGGGATGATCGTGATCACGAGCGCGAGCAGGCCGAGCAGGAAGGCCCCGGGGACCCCGACGATCAGCAGCAGGATCGTGCTGAAGAGGGCATTGAGGAAGGCGAGGACGACCATCCCGCTGAGGTAGTTCCCGAAGTTCTCGAGGATCCGCTCGGTGTAGTTCGTGATCGCCGGGCGGCGAGAGGCCGCCACCAGCTTGTAGGCGGCCTGCTTGGTGGGCTCGAAGGTGCTCACGAAGTAGATGGTCAGCACTGCGGTGAAGAAGGTCGATGCGATTCCGGTCGCGATGGAGAATCCGAGGCCGACCACACCGCCCCCGACGACCATCCAGAATGTCGGATCCCCGACTGTCGCGGCGATCCAGCCGAGGAACGCGCCGAGGATCCCATTGCTCATCTGGTTCGCGGGGTCGAACCAGCCCTCTGCGTGAAGGTGCGCGATCCCGGCGGGAATCCAGGCGATGAGTCGGCCGAGTTCCCCGATGACGAGCGGCACGACGACCCAGATCAGGGTGACGAGCAGGACCAGGATCAAGAGGATGACGATGACGACCGACCAGGTGCGGTGCACGCCGCGACGCTGGAACCAGCGGACGAGCGGATCCAGCGCGACCGCGGCGAAGAGCGCGATGAAGATCGAGGCGACGATGCCGCGCAGGCCGAAGATCGCCAGGCCCGTGAGGACGGCTCCGATCACGCCGAGCGCGCTGAGATACCCGCGCGCCAGTGGCCCGCGTCGAGCGGGGGGCAGCAGGACGGGAGGCGCCTCCGCGGCGCTCGGCGCCTCGACCGGCGCCGTGTGCTTCGCTCGCCGAGCGCCGAACAGTCGCGCCACGATGTCCCCCTCGCCACAGGCCCCGTCGGATCACTGTAGACCGTGCTGCGACGCTCCGAGGCGGTAGCCGAGCTCCATCCGGCTCGCCGTGCCCGTCTCGGCGACGGCCGCTGCGACGCGCCGCCGGACACTGCGTACGGACATCCCGAAGCTGGCGGCGACGTCCCCGTCGGTCCGCCCCTGGCACAGCGCCTCGATGACGGGATCGGATGCCGCCGCGAGCTGCGACTCGCGCCACGGGCTCGCGGCCCGCCAGCGGAGGTGGAACAGATCCTCGAGGCCCGCGACGATGCTCGGCTCACGGACCAGCAGCGCGGCCACGTCCCGGTCGCGCCCCCACGTCGCCGGTACCAGCGCGACCTCGCTCGAGGCGATCGCGAACCAGCGGCTCGCCTCCCCGACCCGCACCTCGGCGCCCGCCTCCGCGAGTCGGTCCATGAGCGCGGCCGGTGGCCCGGTGCGTGCCTCGGGGGCCACGAGCAGGCGCAGCGACACCTCGTCACGCTCGAGCATGTCGAGCGTGCGGTCGAGGAGGCCGGGCGCCGCCGACTCCATGATCGCGAGCGCATCGAGGTTCGAGACGATCGCGACCGCCTCGCCGCCCTCGCGTTCCACCAGGTAGGACCACCAGGAGAACCATTCGGTGCCGTCATCGTGAATCCGGTCGATCGTGTAGTCAACTGGGTCGTTCTCGAAGCTCTGCTGCCAAGCGGTCGCGAGCGCACCGCTCGAGGCGACGAGCTGCCCGAGCCCGGCGAGCTCTCGGCGCATACGCGTCGAGACGTCGCCCAGGTACTGGGCGATGGCGGCGTCCGGGGCGCGGAGCCGGAAGTCGTCGCCGTCGACCACCGCGAGGCCCGCGCGCTCCCAGTCGACGAGAATGCCGCGCGCGGCCTCCTCGTCGCAGCCGAGCAGTTCGCGCAGCTCGACAAGCGATGTCACTCGGGCCCGGGTCGCCTGGCGGAATGCGTCGACGAGACGGTCGGGCAGGTGCGCGCCGCTGGCATCATCAGGCCATGTCATGACTTGACCTTGGCATGATCAGGACGAGGTGGCTAGCGTCGGACCGAGGCGGCTGCTGTGGTCGTCGACCGAGGAGTCAACCGTGAGCGCGATCGGAGCGGGCAGTGTCCGCCACCGCGCGATCCTCGCGATCGCCTTCGGAGCCGCACTGCTCCTTTCGGGGTGCGCGGGGGCGCCGACGCCCGAGACACAGCCCGGCCCGCCGCCGGCCGAACCGGCCGAGGCACCGGGCACCGATGCCTCCGGCGGCGAGACGGATTGTGTGATCGGGGCCTGGGCGCTCGACGTGGCCGACTACCGGGCGCAGGCCGAGGCATACCTCCTCTCCCTCGCGATACCGCTCGAGGCCTTCGACATCACAGGCACCATGACGCTCCAGATCACCCCGATCCACTTCGGCGTCGCCTCGGCGCTGACGGTCAATGCCGTCGTGCACGGCGTGCCGCTCAGCGCACCGCAGGAGTACTCCGGTGGCGCGGACTGGGCTTGGGAGGCCGGTGACGCGTCGACCATGTCGTTCGACGCCTGGTCGTGGGGCGTCGAGCCCGTCGCGAACGACGACGCCCTTCCGGCGCCCTCGCTGATCGACCCGGGCATGCCGGTCTCCGTCGCCTGCACAGGCGACCAGCTGACGCTGCAGGGACCAGGCGCACCGCTCGTCGCGCACTTCACCAGAAGCAGCTGAACGGCACGCGCCTGCGCGGACGCTCACGCGGGAGAATGTGCAGGTGGATACGGCGCCGGATCGGCGGGAGGGTGCGCCCCGGTCGGGCTTGCGACTCACCCCCATCGACCTCGTCGATGTGCTCGTCTACGTCATCGTCCTCAACCTCGCGATCGAGTTCTTCCCGTCGGTCATCTCGGAGACCTTCACGCTGTCCCTGCTGACGGCGGTCCTGCTCAAGGTCGTGCTCGAGCTCGTGCTGCTCGTGAAGAACGCGATCAAGCGGCGCCTGCGATCCGCGAGCAAGGTCGGCGAGCGCATCCTCGCCGCCGCGATGCTCCTCGTCGTGCTGCCCGCGAGCAAGCTCGTCGTGCTCGAGCTCGTCGCGCTCATCTTCGGCGACTCGGTGCAGCTCGGCGGCTTCTTCCTCGTGACCGGACTCATCGTCGTGCTCATGCTCGCTCGCGGCGGCGTGCGACTGATCTTCCGGGACTACCGGGGCGAACGCGGAAGGCCCTAGCGAGCCGGGGTCATCGACCCCGCAAGTCCACGAGGCCGTGGAGGACGGCGAACACGAGGATCTGGACACGGTCGTGCACGCCCAGCCTGGCCGCGATCTTCACGAGTCGGGCTTTCACGGTGGATTCCGCCACGTGGAGCGATTCCGCCATCTGCCGGTTGCTGAATCCCTGCGCGAGGAGCTCGATGACGTCGAGCTCCTTGGCGGTGAAGAGCGAGGCGACCGCCTCATCGCGAGCAGTGATCACGGGGATGGACTCGCGCAGCCCCGCGACCACGTGCCGGGTGACCTCCGGAGAGAGCACCGATTCGCCCGCCAACGCGGCATGGATTGCCGCGAGGATCTCGCGGGGACGGGTGTCCTTGACGAGATATCCCGAGGCGCCGGCCCGAAGGAGCGGGGTCACATATCGGTCCGTCGCGAAGGTGGTCAGTCCGATGATCCGGATCTCGGGATGCGCCGCGTGGATGGCGGCGGTCGCCGCCACCCCGTCGAGCACCGGCATCTGCATGTCCATCAGGACGACGTCAGGACGCAGTGCAGCAGCCTGACGGATCGCGATCTCGCCGTCAGCGGCTTCCCCGACCACCTCCAGTGTCGGATCGGCCGCGATGTAGTCCCGCAGCGCTTCGCGCGTCATGGTGTCGTCGTCGACGATGAGCACGCCGATCACGGCGGCGTCTCCTTCGGCGGATCAAGCACCAGGGGGCGGGCGGACGGGAACGAGATCGACGTCGTCCAGCGGTTTCCCTCCGCGAAGGTGGCGAGGCGCCCGCCGAACACGTCGCACCGCGCACGCATCGCCTCGAGTCCGGTGCCGGAGGAGAAGATCGGGGTCACCCCGGAGATCTGGTTCGAGGCGCTGAGCGTCACGTCGTCCCCCGTGAATGCCATGCGCAGCTCGACGAGGCCGTCCGGGTCGCCGTGCTTGAGGATGTTCGTGCCGAGCTCGCGCAGCGTGCGGGCGAGGGTCTGGCGCAAACCAGCCGACACCTCATCAGCCGCACCTTCGAGTCCCCATTGCACGGTGAACCCGGCCTGCTCGAGCTCGGCGACGATCCCGTGAGCCTCGTGCACGAGTCCTTCGGTCGAGGACGCCGTCTCCGACTGGGTCGCCGTGTCGCCCTCCCCAGGCTTCTGCGCATCGTCCTCGGTCTCGCTCTTGAGCAGGAGGACCAGGCTCCGAAGGTCTTGCAGCGTCTGGGCTGCCGCATCGCCGATGTGCTCCAGGATCTGCCCGGTCTTCTCGGGGTCGGTGAACTCCGCGCGCCTGGCCTGCATGGCGATGAGCGTGACCTGGTTCGCGACGATGTCGTGCAGCTCGTAGGCGAGGCGAGTGCGCTCCTCCGCCCGCACGCGAGCCTGCTGCGCTCGCAGCTCCACGACCCGCTTGGCACTGCGCTCGAGTCGCGACCTGAGCAGGCTCAAGCCGAACCCGGCCGCCGCGGCGAGCACCATGAGCGTCGCGAAGGTGACCATCCCGGCGAGACCGAGCTTCACGGGGTTCACGAGCACAGCGATCGCGAGCATGACGAGCACACCGGCGGTGAAGATCACTGCCGCGCGCCAGACGAACACGAAGGCACAAAGCCCGAGGACGAGCATCGTGGGCAGTGCTGCGCCAGATACCTGCAGCTCGTTCGCACCGAGGGCGATGATCACGGTGAACGTGACGAACCACGTCACCACCGCGATCCTCGGCCCGATCAGCACGGCGAACAGCGGGAGCCAGGGCAGGATCAGATCGAACCAGTCCCGGGCCCTGGACAGATCGAAGTCCCCACCGGTGGTGTCCAGAGCGACGAGCCCGACAATGACGACGAGCAGGATGAGCTTGGGGGTGCGCCCGCTCGGGAATCGACTCGTGGTGCCCAGCCACTTCTCTGCGGCAGGGGTCATACGAACAGGTTACTGAGGCGCCTCGGAGTATCTCCCGACACGATGCACCGATTGCTGTCCCCCGTTTGGGGGGGTCCAAGATGTGTCCATTCGGATCGGTCAACTACGGGACATTCCTGCGACAGTAGAGGAAGTCGCAGGAATCAATCGGGTTCGGGCTTCTTGGTGCCCCCCCGCTCCCTCCGCTCCGAGGAGACTCAGCTTTCGGGTAGCTGATGTCGAAGACCGGATGCCGAGGGAGCGGGGAACCCCATTCCGCGCAGCACGCCGGGTAGGTGTCGCGCGGCGGGGTCCCACGGACTTGCGACGCTGAGCGGACGCCGCCGCGAAATGTATCCGTTCGGATAACGGGGTCGCGGGCCTTCCCTGGCACTATGGCACTGCGCTCCGACACTCGGGAGCGGGCTTCGAATGCTGCGGGGAGAGAACACCATGTTCAAGAAGATCGTTGTAGGAGTTGCCGTCGTCGGGCTGTCGCTCGGCATCGCGTTGCCGGCTGCGGCGGAGTCGAAGGTTGCGGAGAGCCAGGCTGTGGCGCTGACTCCGGGCATCTTCTGCATCTGGTTCGGTTGGTGCTGATCCCCCGCTAGGGATTCGCGCCTCGGCGGCGGCGCCCTGATGCAGGATTGAGGGATGGCCGACGCCCCCTCACCCAGCCTCCGCGCGATCGTCTCGCCCGACTGGTCGAGCGCGATGGACCGCGCCGATGTCGCGGTGCTGCTGCTGCACGGCTATGGGGCGGACGAACGCGATCTGCTCGGTCTCGTCGAACCGCTTCGCATCGCCGCGCCATGGGCGTCGTTGCGCGCCCCGATGGCGCTCGCGGGGACGCCCGGCGCGGCGTGGTTCCCCATCGGGCAGCTCGACGCATTGCGCGTCGGCCCGGTCGAATCGGCGACGGCGCAGATCTGGGCGTGGGTCGACGCGGAGCTCCCCGACCGCACGCGAGTGCTGCCGATCGGCTTCTCGCAGGGCGGCCTGATGGCGACCCAGCTGCTGCGCACCAGGCCCGACCGAGTGGTCGCGCCGGTCGCGCTCGCTGGACTCGTCCTCGCCGATGCGCAGCCCGCGGACTCGTCGCTCGCTGCGGCTCGCCCGCCGGCGTTCTGGGGCCGCGGGGATCTCGACACCGTCATCCCGACGCACGCCGTCGCGGCGGCCGCCGATTTCCTCGCCGCCCACACGACCCTGACCGAGCGGGTCTACCCGGGCCTCGGGCACCAGATCTCCCTGGCGGAGCTCGCGGACGTCGCCGAGTTCATCCGGACGAACGCCGGCGAGCACGTCATTCAGAGCAACTGAAGAGGGCCGAGCACCAACCACGCTCAGCAGCCTGCTATGGCTGGGGTACCTGGACTCGAACCAAGAACAACGGTACCAGAAACCGCCGTGTTGCCAATTACACCATACCCCAGGGCATCGAGCCCGGTCTCCCGGGCCGACAAACGAGTCTAGCAAACCTCAGCGGGAGAGCCGCGCGCGGAAGGCCTTCACTCGCGCCAAGGTCGAGTCGCGGCCGAGCAGCTCCATCGACTCGAAGAGCGGTGGGGAGATGCGGCGGCCCGACACGGCCGCCCGGAGCGGACCGAACGCCGTGCGCGGCTTGAGCCCGAGACCGTCGATGAGCGCGAAACGCAGGGCCGCCTCGATCTGGGCGGTCTCCCAGACGTCGACGCCCGGCAGCGAGACGAGTGCGGCGTCGAGGACGCGCACGTAGTCGGCGAGGTCCTTGTCGGCGGGCATCGCGCTGTCCTCGACGACCAGTTCGGCGTCGGTGACGAAGAGGAACCCGAGCAGGTCGCGCGCCTCGGACAGGACCGTCATCCGCTCCTGCACGAGCGGCGCCGCCCGTTCGAGCAGCGCCTCCTCCTCGGGAGCGTCGACCGCGCGGGTGAGGTAGGGGCGCAGCCGCTGCGCGAAGTCGGCCGGCTCGAGCATCCGGATGTGGTCGCCGTTGATCGCGTCGGCCTTCGCCTGGTCGAAGCGCGCCGGGTTCGGGTTCACGTCGCGGATGTCGAATGCCTCGACGAACTCCGCCTGCGTGAAGATGTCGCGGTCGGCCGCGATCGACCAGCCGAGCAGCGCGAGGTAGTTGAGGAGGCCCTCGGGGATGAAGCCGCGGTCGCGGTGATGGAAGAGGCTCGACTCCGGGTCGCGCTTCGAGAGCTTCTTCGCGCCGTCCCCGTAGACCAGCGGCATGTGCGCGTACTGCGGGATGAACGTCGTGACGCCGATGTCGATGAGCGCGAGGTACAGCGCGAGCTGCCGCGGCGTCGAGGAGAGGATGTCCTCGCCGCGGAAGACATGCGTGATGCCCATGAGCGCGTCGTCGACCGGGTTGACGAAGGTGTAGAGCGGCGCGCCGTTCGGCCGCACGACGACGAAGTCGGTGAACGACCCCGCCGGGAAGGTGATCTCGCCACGGATGAGGTCCTGGATGGAGAACGCCGTGTCGGGCACCCGTAGGCGCAGCGACGGCTCGCGCCCCTCGGCCCTGAAGGCCGCGCGCTGCGCCTCCGTGAGGTCGCGCTCGAAGTTGTCGTAGCCCTGGCGCGGGTCGCGGCCGAGCTCTCGGTTGCGCGCCTCCATCTCCTCGGGCGTGACGAACGACTCGTAGAGGTGCCCCGCCGCGAGCAGGCGATCGATGACGTCGCGGTAGATGGCGCCGCGCTGGGACTGGCGGTACGGGCCGTCGGGGCCACCGCGTTCGACGCCCTCGTCCCAGTCGATGCCGAGCCAGCCGAGCGCGTCGAGGAGCTGCTGATAGCTCTCCTCGGAGTCGCGGGCGGCATCGGTGTCCTCGATGCGGAAGACGAGCTTGCCCCCGGTGTGCCGCGCGTACGCCCAGTTGAAGAGCGCCGTGCGGACCATGCCGACGTGCGGGGTCCCGGTCGGCGACGGGCAGAAGCGCACCTTGACGTCGGCACCGGTCGCGGTCGAGAACGGGAGCTGCACGGTCCTCAATCCTAGGCGGCGGTCATGCGGCGGGCCGCTCCCACTTCACGCCCGGGAACCTCGCGAAGTCGGTGTCGAACGTCACAATCGTGGCCCGGTACTGCATTGCGAGGGCGGCGAGGTGCGCATCGTCCACGTGCTTGCCGGACACGCCCGCACCCTCGAGCAGCTCCCGGACCCGCGCGAAGTGGCGTTCGTCCGGAATCGGCACGCTCACGGTCGAACGTCGAAGCCAGTCTTCGGCAAGGTCGAACGCGCTGCCGACCGGCAGTCCGGGAAGACCACGGACGAAGCGCGTGACGTTCCGAATGAACCCGACGATGCTCGCAGAGGCGATGAGGTTTGCGCTGCTATCGCTGAGCACCCGCTCCATGAATGCGCGCGTCACGTCGTGCCGTGGGTCGTGCTGATTCACCGCGACGACGAGCACATCGGTATCAATCAGCCGCACGATTGTCACCCGATCCTCGGAGATAGGGCGCATACTTCTCGATCTCCTCCTGCTCGTACAGCTCCTTCATCTGCTGCGAGGTGAGAGACCAGCCGAGATCGAATGTGCGCTGCACAAAGGGCTCCTCCGGCACGGCCGGCCGCAGCGCCGTCAGGATCGCATCGTTCACCACGTCCTTGAACTTCGCCCCGCGCTCACGCATCGCGCCCTCCACGAGCGCCTGCGCCTCCGGCGTGAGGGTGATCGTCGTCCTCATGCGGCCATTCTTGCATCATTACATCATTTGCATCTACATCATGATGTGATTTCCATCGACGAATGCCCGTGTCGGTCGCGAAGAACGGCCCGTGCACCGGCAAATCGGTATGTCCGCTCGCGTCCTCGATGCCGATGAGCCAGACAAGATCGTCGTCCGTCACCAAATCGGGGCCGGGCCGCTCGTAGACGACGGCGATCTCGGCAACCTCCTCGAGCGTGCTCAGCGTCTCGAGCAGGCGCCCGAGCGCCTCGCCCGAGTCCCCCTCAGGCCGCCTCGGCAGATCCATCGGGATGACGATCGGGAGCTGAGCCTTGCGCGCATCGAGGAGCAAGAACCATGCCTGCCGCCGAAACGCCCCTTGCACGACGGCGGCAAGCCGCTCGATGATCGCGGCCTCATCGAGGAGGGGAAGGTCGGCCAGCGCGTCGGCGGACGGGATTCGCGTGCTCATGCGGGGAGCGTGACATCCCCGCGATGGAGGTGCACACCTGGAGGGCCTGGATGTGGAGAACTCGGATTCGGCGCGGCCTGTGAGGGCTCCTCAGACCGCGACCGGCACGAGCAGCACCGCCGCGAGGCCGAGCCCGAGGATGACGAGCCAGGCGAGCGCGCCGACCGCGAGCGACCGCACACCGGATCGGGCGAGACGCTCCAGGCGCAGGCCCGCGCCGATCGCGGCGAGCGCCGTCGCGAGCAGCGCGGACTGCACGACGTCAGCCGCGTCGAGCAGCCAGTCCGGGAGCGGAACGAAGGTGCGCACGACGACGAGCGCGACGAAGCCCAGGATGAAGAGCGGCACGATGGGCGGCAGCGTCCCGCCCCGCTCGCCGGACTGCCGCGCCACCCGCCGCGCCCCGAGCGCCGCGACCGCGACCATGGGCGCGAGCATGAGCACCCGCGTGAGCTTCACGACGACCGCGACCGCGAGGGCGCCCGCACCGAGGGTCCCCGCGGTCGCGACGACCTGCCCGACGTCGTAGACCGCGAGCCCCGCCCACTGGCCGGACTGCGCCGGGGTGAGCCCGAGCACGGCCGCGAGTGCGGGGAGCACCACGATCGCGAGCGTCCCGTAGAGCGTCACGAGCGCGATCGGCGTGCCGGTGTCCGCAGCAGGCGAGCGCCGCGCCGCCGACATCGCGCCGACCGCCGAGACGCCGCAGATCGAGAAGCCGGCGGCGAGCAGGACCGGCTCGTCGCCCGGCAGTCGGAACGCCTTCGCGATCGCCCAGGTCGCGACGAAGGAGAGCGCGACGAGCACGACGATCACGACGACTCCGGCCCAGCCGAGACCCGCGATGTCCAGGAGCGAGAGCTTGAGACCGAGCACCACGATCCCGGCGCGCAGCAGGGTCTTGGATGAGAACGCGAGTCCCCGCCGGAGCGGGCCGTCGAGCGATGGTCGCAGCGGCGGGATCGAGCCGGCGACGACCCCCAGCACGAGCGCCGCAGTGAGCCACGGCATCCAGGGCAGGACGAGGTGGGCGACCCAGCCGAGCGCCGCCGCGACCGCCGCGACCGCGAGGCCTGGCAGCAGCGGCATGATCCTGCTCACCTGGACGACCCGGCTCGCCCGCGCAACGGCGTTCTCCCCGCGTCAGTCGCGGTCGAACGCCGGGTTGGAGAGTCGGCCGATGCCCTCGATGTCGATGTCGACCGTCTGGCCCGCGGTGAAGCCGCCGAGTCCCGACGGGGTGCCCGTGATGATGACGTCGCCCGGCAGCAGGGTCCAGATGTCCGAAGCCTGGGCGATGATCGTCGGGACGTCGAAGATGAGGTTCGCGGTGTTGCCGTGGCGGCGCGGCTCGCCGTCGACGAACGACTGGATCTCCAGCCCCGAAGCGGGATCGAGATCGGTCTCGATCCACGGGCCGATCGGGCAGAACGTGTCGAAGCCCTTCGCCCGCGCCCACTGGCCGTCGGCGAACATCTCGTCGCGTGCCGAGACGTCGTTCGCGATCGTGTAGCCGAAGACGTAGTCCTTCCAGTCCTCGCGACGGATCTGCTTCGCCACGCGGCCGATCACGATCGCGAGCTCCGCCTCGTGCACGATCCGGCCCTCGACGGGCGGGATCCGGATCGGGTCGCCGGGTCCGACGACCGCAGTCGACGGCTTGAGGAAGAAGAGCGGCCGGTCGGCACGATCGCTCGAGAACTGCATGTCCTCCCGGTGCTCCGCGTAGTTCATCCCGACGCAGACGACCTTCGACGGGATGACGGGCGCGAGGAGGCGCGAGTCATCGAGCGCGACCCGCTCCCCCGTCGTCTCGTAGCCGTACAGCAGCGGGTGGCCCTTTAGCACGACGATCTCGTCGGCATCGACGATGCCGTAGCGCGGATCGGCCTCCCCTGTGATGAACCGGGCGACCCTCACGATCCGAGCCTCGTCATCCAGCCGTGGCGGTCCTCGATGCGCCCGTACTGGATGTCGGTGAGCTCCTGGCGCAGCGACAGCGTGAGCTCGCCGGCGGTCGCGTCGGCCGAGCCGATCTCGAAGTCGGCGGCGCGCAACAGTGCGATCGGGGTCACGACCGCGGCCGTCCCGCACGCGAAGACCTCGGTCACCTCGCCGGACGCGACGCCGTCGCGCCACTCGTCGATCGAGACCTGCCGGCGCTCGACCCGGTGCCCGCGGTCCTCGGCGAGCTTGAGGATCGAGTCGCGCGTGATCCCCTGAAGGATCGAGTCCGACTCGGGCGTCACGAGCGTGCCGTCGCGCTTGACGAGGACGATGTTCATCCCGCCGAGCTCCTCGATGTACTTGCTGTCGACCGAGTCGAGGAAGAGCACCTGCTGGCAGCCGTTGTCGTAGGCCTCCTGCTGCGCGACGAGGCTCGCGGCGTAGTTGCCGCCGGTCTTCGCCGCACCCGTGCCGCCCTTGCCGGCGCGCGCGTAGTCCTGCGAGAGCCAGATCGACACGGGCGCCGGACCGGACTTGAAGTAGGCGCCGGCGGGGCTCGCGATCAGGTGGTAATAGACCTTCTTCGCGGGCCGCACGCCGAGGAACGCCTCGGCGGCGAACATGAACGGCCGGAAGTACAGGCTCGTCTCGGGCGCGCTCGGCACCCAGCGCGAGTCGACGGCGACGAGCTCGCGCAGCGACGCGATGAAGTACTCGGTCGGCAGCTCCGGCAGCGCCATCCGGCGGGCCGAGCGCTGGAAGCGCTTCGCGTTCTCGACCGGACGGAAGGTCCAGATCGAGTCATCCGCGTGCCGGTACGCCTTGAGGCCCTCGAAGATCTCCTGGCCGTAGTGCAGGACCGCGGCGGCCGGGTCGAGCGAGATGGGCCCGTACGGCAGGACGCGGGGACGGTGCCAGCCGCCGCGCTGCGACCAGTGGATGTCGACCATGTGGTCGGTGAACACCTCGCCGAAGCCGGGCTCCTCGAGGATGCGCGAGAGGTCGTCCTCGGCGCGGGGGCTGGTGTGGAGGGTTCGGGCGAACTCGAGCTTCGCGTCCGCGAGCAGGTTCTTCATGGTGGGTCCTCGTGAATGTGGTGGTGGTGTCGCGTCGACTGCCGTCAGTGCTCGGCGATCCGAGCGAGGATCGCGTCGCCGACCTGCGACGTCGTGCGGGGGCCGGTCCCTCGAGCCGCCAGGTCGGCGTCGACCGCGGCGACGATGCGTGTCGCCGCCTCGGTCTCCCCGATGTGATCGAGCAGGAGGGCCGCGGAAAGGATCGCTGCGGTCGGATCCGCGATTCCGCGTCCAGCGATGTCCGGTGCCGAGCCGTGCACGGGCTCGAACATGCTGGGGAAGGCGCCGTCCGGGTTGATGTTCCCCGAGGCCGCCAGCCCGATGCCGCCGCTGATCGCGCCGGCCAGGTCGGTCAGAATGTCGCCGAACAGGTTGTCGGTGACGATCACGTCGAATCTAGCAGGATCGGTGACGAAGAAGATCGTCGCGGCGTCGACGTGCAGGTAGTCCACAGTCACGTCGGGGAAGTCGGCGGCGACCTCGGCGACGATCCGCTGCCAGAGGGCGCCGGCGTTCACGAGCACGTTGGTCTTCGCGACCCAGGTGAGCCGCCCCCGGCGCGCCTGGGCGCGCGCGAAGGCGTCTCGCACGACGCGCTCGACGCCGAACGCCGTGTTGACGCTCAGCTCGTTCGCGATCTCCTGCGGGGTGCCCCGGCGGATCACCCCGCCGTTGCCGACGTAGGGGCCCTCGGTGCCCTCGCGGACGACGACGAAGTCGACGTCACCGGGATTCGCGAGCGGCGAGACGACCCCGGGGACGATCCGGGTCGGGCGCAGATTGACGTACTGGTCGAGCTCGAAGCGCATCCGCAGCAGCAGCCCGCGCTCGATGTTCGCCTCCTTGAGTCGGGGGTCGCCGGGCACACCGCCGACGGCCCCGAACAGGATCGCGTCGGACGCCTTGATCGCCTCGAACTCGTCGGCCGGCAGCACCTGGCCGTCGTCGAGGTAGCGCTCGGCGCCGAGCCGGAACGTCGTCTTGTCGAGGACGAGGCCGGCGTCCGCGGCCACCGCCTCGAGCACCTTGAGCGCCTCGGCGGTGACTTCGGGACCGATGCCGTCACCGGGGATGACAGCGAGCGACAGCGTGCGCGACATGCCCTCCAGCGTACCGTCGCCGGGCCGCCCCTCAGCCGCGAGCCCGGCGCCGAACCGTGACGATCGTCGCAACGCCCGCGCCCAGCACGGCCACGGCGATCACGATGACGATCAGCACCACCGGGTCGAATCCGCCGCCGGCCTCGGGCACCGCCGCGGCGGGCTCGACTTCCTCCTCGGACACGTCGGGCGTCGATGTCGGCCGAGGCGCGGCCGCTGTCGCCGTCGGGGTCGGCTTCGGCGTCACGGTCGCGACGGGCGCGGGCACCGCGACGGACCCGGCGCTGCCGTTCGTGCCGCTGCTGCCACTCGTCGTGCCGCCGCCGGTGGCGGGGCCGCCCCCGCCGGACCCGCCGCCGCCCGGCGTCGGGACGGCGACCGAGTCGTAGGAGACGAACGTCGTGAAGTGCGTCGTCCAGATGACGAGGTCACTGCCGTCGTCCAGCCAGCACTCGTCCGTCGTCATGTCGTCCGGCATGATCGCGGGGCAGGCGGTGTCGATCGCGTGGAAGACGCC
>DATMFB010000132.1:0-8800 GCA_035556395.1 Microbacteriaceae bacterium | reverse complement strand
CGGTTCCCGGCGACTGGTTCGTCGACCCGGTCCGGCTCGGAGTCCCGGGAGTGCGCCGTGCGCAGCCCGGTACCGAGGTGGAGGACGACAGCCCGCTGGCATGGCAGGTCGATGCGCTGTGCGCGCAGACCGACCCGGAGGCGTTCTTCCCGGAGAAGGGCGGCTCGACGCGCGATGCGAAGCGGGTCTGCACCTCCTGCGAAGTGCGGTCGGAGTGCCTCGAGTACGCCCTGCAGAACGACGAGCGGTTCGGCATCTGGGGCGGTCTCTCCGAGCGCGAGCGCCGCCGCCTCCGCCGTCGCGCCTGAGCCTTCGACCGCCTGAGCGTGTCCAGCCGCGAGTCGCGGAGGGTCCCGCCTAGGGTCGGATGCGTATGACCTCCGTCACCGCGATCCTCGTCGCCCGGAACGGCGCGCAGTACCTGCCCGCGACCATCGGCGCGCTGCAGGGCCAGACGCGACCGCCGGACCGCATCATCGCGATCGACTCCGCCTCGAGCGACGCCTCCCTCGCGATCCTCCAGCAGCGGCTCCCCGGGGCGCTCATCGTGAGCGCCAAGAAGGGCTCGCTCGCCGAGGTCATCGATCTCGCGCTCGGTCGCTCGGCGAGTCCGGAGCCGACCGACTGGTACTGGCTGCTCGGCCACGACAATGCGGCGCACCCCCGCGCGCTCGAATCCCTCCTCGCGGCCGTCGAGGTCTCCCCGTCGGTCGTCGTCGCGGGACCCAAGCTGGTGCGCTGGGACGCCCCGGAGACGCTCCTCGGCTTCGGTGAGACGATCACCGGCACGGGCGCGTCGATCCAGCTCGTCAACGAGGAGCTCGATCAGGCGCAGCACGATCGCACGACCGATGTGCTCGGCGTGGCCGTGCAGGGCATGCTCGTGAGCGCCGACGTGTGGGACCGCCTCGGCGGGTTCGACGACGGACTGCCGTCGATCGACGCCGGCCTCGACTTCGGTGTCCGTGCGCGGCTCGCAGGGCATCGCGTCGAACGGGTCCCGGAGGCGCGTGTCGCGGCGGCGGGCCCCGTCGAGCTCTTCGGCCGCCGCTCGCTCGCGAGCGGGACGCGCAACGCGATGCGCCGCCGTGCGCAGTACCACCGGCGACTCGCCTACGCGCCCGCCGCCGTCGTGCCGCTCTTCTGGCTCGCCATGCTGCCGCTCGCGATCGGCTATGCGCTCTGGCAGGTGCTCGCGAAGCGTCCCGGGATGGCGCCCGGCGAGCTCGGGGCGGGCCTGGCCGCGATGTTCGACGGCTCGGTCATCGGCGCGCGAGCGAGGATCGCCCGGTCCCGGACGGTGGGCTGGGCGGCGATCGCGCCGTTCCGTGTGACCGGCAGGGACGCGAGAGAACTCCGTGAGCGCGAGCTGGCGGTCGAGGCGAAGACCGCGGACCAGCCGGTCGAGGAACGCGAGCGTCCCGCCTTCTTCGCGGCGGGCGGCGGCTGGGCGGTGCTCCTCGCGGCGATCGCGTCGGCCGCCGCGTTCGGGCGGCTGTTCGGAGCTCAGGCGCTCGCGGGCGGCGCGCTCGCCTCGCTCGGGGACATCGCCGACGTGTGGGGCGCGCTCGGCGTGCGCTGGCGCCCGGAGGACGGCGGATTCCTCGGCTCGTCGGATCCGTTCCACTCGATCCTCGCGGTCATCGGGTCGACGACCTGGTGGTCGCCGTCCTTCTCGATCGTGCTCGTCATCGTCGCCGCGATGCCGCTCTCGGCACTCGGCGCCTGGTTCGCGGCCGCGCGCATCGCGCGCACCGGCTGGGGGCCGACCGTCGCGGCGATCGGCTGGGCGGCGGCACCGCCGCTCCTCGCGGCGATCTCGGGCGGGCAGCTCGGCGCGGTCGTCGCGCACGTGCTGCTGCCCTGGCTCGTCGTCGCCGTCCTGGGCGCCCGGCGATCCTGGTCGATGGCCGCGGTCGCGAGCCTGCTCTTCGCGGCGGTGACCGCGTCGGCTCCGGTCCTCGCGCCGGGGCTCGTGCTCCTGCTCGTCCTCTTCATCGTCGTGCAGCCGCACCGCATTCACCGGCTCGTGACGATCGTCATCCCCGCGGCGGCACTCTTCGCCCCGCTCGTCATCCAGCAGTTCGCCCGCGGCGCGCCCTTCGCGCTGCTCGCCGATCCCGGGAATCCCGTCGTGCGGGACACGCCGCGCACGCTCGAGCTCCTGCTCGGCTCGCCGACCGTCGGGTATGCGGGCTGGTCGACCTTCGCGCAGGCGAACGGCGTTGCGTGGCTCGAGGGGGTGCCAGGGCCGGTCGTCCTCGCCGTGTCCGTCGCCCCGCTCGCCGTCGTCGCACTCCTCGCGCTCTTCCTGCGGGGCGGCGAACGGGCGATCCCCGGCCTCGTCATCGCGGCGGTCGGGCTCGTCACCGCCGTCGGCGCGGCGCACATCGCCGTCACGATCGTCGGCAGCCAGACCGCGGCGATCTGGGCCGGCAGCGGACTCAGCCTCTACTGGCTCGGCCTGCTCGCGGCGATGGCGGTGAGCCTCGACGCGCTCGGCCGGTTCGCCGTGATCCCGGGCCTCGCCGTCGCGCTCGGCCTCGTGGTCGCCATCGTGCCGTTCGCGACGGGCGCCGCGAACGGGCGGATGGAGCTGGCGCCGAGCAATGGCCGCGTGCTGCCGGCGATCGTCGCAGCGGATGCGTCGAACAACCCGGGCGTCGGCACGCTCGAGATCTCGGCCGAGGGAGAGGACGTCGTCACGGCGGTCCTGCGGCGCGGTCCTGGCCCGCTCGCGGAACGGGTGCTCACGCTCGAGACGACCCGCACCGAGCTCGGGCCTCAGCAGGAGCAGATCGCAGTCCTCGCGGGCAACCTCGTCTCGACGAGTGGGATGGACCTGGTGACCTCGCTCGACGAGCTCGGGATCCAGTACCTGCTGCTCGACGCGACGGGCGTGGACTCGCCCTCGTACCTGCGCGCGATCGACGCCATCTCGGCCCGCGCGGAGTTCGTGCCGGTCGGCCCGACCGCGCTCGGCATGCTCTGGCAGCGCGCAGGCGACATGCCGACCGACGTGCCGATCGACGGCCCGGGGCCGTGGGACACCGCGTTCGGGGCGATCTCGGCGACCGTGCAGCTCATCGTGTTCGGCCTCGCGTTCCTGCTCGCGATCCCCACGACGCGTCGTCGTCGCATGCGCGCGGCGACCGGAGCCGACAGGAGTGCGCGATGACCGATCCGCAGCTCGACGACCAGCTCGCCCCGGACGAGGAGGCGCGGGTGCGCGTCTCCGCCAGGTCCGTCGCGATCTGGGGCGCGCGCGCGTCGGGCGGCATCGTCGGCGTCGGGATCGCGGTCGCGGTCGCTGGTGCGGCGATCTTCGTGAACCCGCCGGTCCTCTCGGTCGACCCCGCGGTCGTCGTCGTGCATCCGGAGCCCGCGGCGCAGCTCCTCGTCTGTCCGGGACCGCTGCTGCGGCTCGCCGACGACTCGGGTCAGAACGCGAGCGAGGCATCGCCGATCGGCGATCGTCCGTATGTGACGTTCGGCTCGGTCTCCGGGACGATCTCGACCTCGGCGATCGCGCAGTCGGACGCGGGCACCGGCGGGACGCGGCTCGCGCCCCAGGTCGCGCTCGTCACGCCGGTCGACGGCGCCGAGCCCATCGTCGCCGGCATCCAGAGCAGCCGGGTCCGCGCCGAGGCGGGGAACGTCGTCGGCTATGCGACGGCCTCGTGCGGGCAGCCGACGCTGCGCTCGTGGATCATCGGCGGCTCGACGCAGCTCGGGCGGACGTCGATCCTCACGATCATCAACCCGTCGAACGTCGAGGCGACGGTCGACCTGACGCTGTCCGGCGAGTCCGGCGCGATCGCCGCCGCTGGCCTCCGGGGGATCGTCGTCCCGCCGGGCTCGCAGCGCGTCATCCCCGTCAGCGGCTTCTCGCTCGAGCAGCGCGCCCCCGTCATCGGCATCACGAGCACGGGGGGCAACGTCGCCGCATTCCTCCAGCAGTCGATCATCCGCACGCTCATCCCGGGCGGCGTCGACCTGATCGGTCAGCAGACCCCCTCGACGACGCTCGTCATGGCCGGCATCGAGGTCGCGGGGGAGGAGGCGCTCTCCTCGATCAACGCGACGCCGGTCGACGAGGACGACACGATGCCGACCCTGCGGCTCTTCGCGCCGGGCGCCTCGACGCTCGACGCGACCGTCGCGATCATCCCGGTGGGCTCGACGCTCGCGGACGCGCTCGATCACCCCCGCGTGGAGGAGGTCGGCGACGCACTGACGGATGCGCACGACCACACGCCCGAGGCGCCCGAGCCCACGTCGTTCGAGGTCACGCTCACCGCCGGCGCCGTCTCGGAGATCCCGATCACGGGCATCGCTGCGGGCGAGTACACCATCGTGGTGACGGCCGAGGAGCCGCTCGTCGGTGCGGTCCGGGCGAGCGCCACGGGCACCCAGGGCATCGACTTCGCCTGGTACGCGCCGATCGCGGAGCTCAGCGAGCAGGCGGTCGTCGTCACGCCCGACGCGGACGCCGTCGTCCTGACGATCGCGAACACGACCGACGCCGACCGGATCGTGACGATGACCGGGCCGGACGGCGAGGAGACGGTCGAGATCCCCGCGGGCTCAGCGGTCTCGACGGCCGTCGACCCGAGAGCCGAGTATGCGCTGGCCGGCATGGCCGGGCTGCGGGCGGCGGTGCGCAGCGGGGTGGAGGGCCTCACGGCGCAGTCGCCCGTCCTGCCGGCGGCGCCGCTCGCGCGGCCCGTGCAAGTGCACGTCTGATCGCTCGGCTAGGCTCCCGCCCGTGAGGATCAGTGTCATCGGCTGCGGCTATCTCGGGGCGGTCCACGCGGCGTCGATGGCGTCGATCGGGCATGAGGTCGTCGGCATCGACGTCGATGCCGAGAAGATCGGGCGTCTCGGTCGCGGCGAGCCGCCCTTCCACGAGCCGGGCTTCGAGGCGATCCTCGGCGAGCAGCTCGCCTCGGGCCGCCTCCGCTTCGCGACAGACTTCGCGGAGGCCGCCGATGCGGAGGTGCACTTCATCGCCGTCGGGACGCCGCAGAGCGCGGACGGCCGTGCCGCGGACCTCGCCTACGTCGACGCGGCATTCGCCGCGCTCATCGCGGTGATCCGGCCAGGCTCGCTCGTCGCCGGGAAGTCGACGGTCCCGGTCGGGACCGCGGCCCGCCTCGCGCCCCTCGTCGAGGCAGCCGGGGCGACACTCCTCTGGAACCCGGAGTTCCTCCGCGAGGGCTTCGCCGTCAAGGACACGCTCGAGCCAGACCGCCTCGTGTACGGGGTCTCGCCGGGCGACGCGCTCGAGAGGCGGCCTGAGGTCGCGGTGCTCGACCACGTGTATGCGCCGATCATCGAGCGGGGCACTCCGCGGATCGTCGCGGACTGGGCGACGGCGGAGCTCGTCAAGGTCTCGGCGAACGCGTTCCTCGCGACGAAGATCTCCTTCATCAACGCGATGGCGGAGATCGCCGAGGCGACCGGGGCGGACGTCACGACCCTCGCCGACGCGATCGGGATGGACGCGCGGATCGGCCGGCGGTTCCTCAATGCGGGTGTCGGCTTCGGTGGCGGCTGCCTGCCGAAGGACATCCGGGCGTTCACGGCCCGCGCCGAGGAGCTCGGGGTCGGTGCCTCCGTGGCGTTCCTCAAGGAGGTCGACGCGATCAACCTGCGTCGACGGGACCGCGTCGTCGACCTCGTCCTCGAGGAGCTCGGCGAGCGGCGCTACGACGGCCGCGTCGCGGTCCTCGGACTCGCGTTCAAGCCCCACTCCGACGACGTCAGGGACTCGCCCGCGCTCGATGTCGCCGTGCGGCTCCATGGGCTCGGCGTCGGCGTCGTCGCGACCGACCCTGCGGCGATCGAGACTGCGCGCGCGCGTCATCCGCAGCTGAGCTATGCGACGGACGCTGCCGCCGCGATCCTCGGCGCCGACGTCGTCGTGCTCGTGACCGAGTGGCCGGAGTACTCCGATCTCGATCCCATTGCGACGCGGGGCCTCGCGGGCACCGATCCCGTCATCATCGACGGCCGCAACGTGATCGACCCCCAGGCATGGCGTGCTGCCGGCTGGACCTACCGCGGCATGGGCCGTCCGTAGCCGGCTCAGAAGTGCCGGAAGCGCTCCGGCGCCAGGTCCCACGGGTCCTTGCCGAGCAGCTCGGCGACCGCGCGCACGACACAGGACTCGATGACGAGCACGAGGTGGTACTCGTCGCGCACGTGGAAGCGAGTGAGGCGCTCGATCGGGACGCGGTAGAGGACGACCCGGCGGTTCGCGCGGTCGACCTGCCAGCGGTCGACGCCCTCGTCGGACACCCGGCCGGCCGGGAGGCCCGCGACCTCGAAGCGCACGTCCGCGAGCTCCTCCGGCCAGAGGTCGGTCAGGTACTCGGCCATCGAGGCGACGGTCGACTCGAAGAGGATGATCCTCGTCGTCAGGGGCGGCAGGTAGGGACCGGTCACGACGTTGCGCATCGCCCGTCCGTGGCGGCTCGCCGGATGCCCCCGTCGGACGGAGCGTCGTGCAGGCCTGGCCACGCTGTCGAGTGTACGTTCAACGCGATGGACGCAAGAAGCTGCAGCAGGGTGGGGTGCGGCCACGAGGCGGTCGCGACGCTGACCTACGTCTACGCGGATCAGATGGCCGTGCTCGGTCCGCTCGCGACGGTCGCCGAGCCGCACTCGTACGACCTCTGCGCCCGCCACGCCGAACGGACGGCGCCGCCTCAGGGGTGGCTGATGACCAGAGTCGGCATGCGACAATTGCAGGCATGACCTCTGCTGCCACCGCTGTACCCCACCGCGTCGCCGATCTCGCTCTCGCGGAGGCGGGGCGCCACCAGATCCGCCTCGCCGAGCACGAGATGCCCGGGCTCATGTCCCTCCGGGCGGAGTTCGGCGCGTCGCAGCCGCTCGCCGGTGCGCGGATCGCGGGATCGCTGCACATGACGGTGCAGACGGCGGTGCTCATCGAGACCCTCGTCGCACTCGGCGCGCAGGTGCGCTGGGCGAGCTGCAACATCTTCTCCACCCAGGACGAGGCGGCTGCGGCCGTCGTCGTCGGGCCGCATGGCACGGTCGAGGCCCCGAGCGGCACCCCCGTCTTCGCCTGGAAGGGCGAGACGCTCGAGGAGTACTGGTGGTGCACCGAGCAGATCTTCGACTGGACCGCTGAGGCCGCCGCCGCGGGCGCCGACTGGATCGGGCCGAACATGATCCTCGACGACGGCGGCGACGCGACCCTGCTCGTCCACCGTGGCGCCGACTTCGAGGCGGCGGGCGCGGTCCCGTCCGCGCAGGCGGGCGACTCCCACGAGTGGAGCGTCATCCTCGATACCCTCCGCGCGTCGCTCGCGGTCTCGCCCGACCGCTGGACCCGCATCGCCGCGGAGATCAAGGGCGTCACCGAGGAGACGACGACGGGCGTCCACCGCCTCTACGAGTTCGCGAAGAAGGGCGAGCTGCGCTTCCCCGCGATCAACGTCAACGACTCCGTGACGAAGTCGAAGTTCGACAACAAGTACGGCATCCGCCACTCGCTGCCGGACGGCATCAACCGTGCGACCGACATCCTGATGGGCGGCAAGGTCGCGTTCGTCGCCGGCTACGGCGATGTCGGCAAGGGCTCGGCCGAGGCGCTGCGTGGCCAGGGCGCGCGGGTCATCGTGTCGGAGATCGACCCGATCAACGCGCTCCAGGCGGCGATGGACGGCTACCAGGTCGCGCGCCTCGACGACGTGATCGGCGAGGTCGACTTCGTCGTCACGTCGACGGGCAACTTCGGCGTCGTCACCGTCGACCACATGCTCGCGATGAAGCATCTCGCGGTCATCGCGAACGTCGGCCACTTCGACAACGAGATCGACATGGCCGGTCTCGAGTCGCTCGAGGGCGCGACGAAGGTCGTCATCAAGCCGCAGGTCGACGAGTGGCGGCTGCCGAACGGCCGCTCGATCCTCGTCCTGTCGGAGGGCCGACTCATGAACCTGGGGAACGCGACCGGGCACCCGTCCTTCGTGATGTCCAACTCGTTCACCAACCAGGTCCTCGCGCAGCTCGAGCTCTACACGAAGCAGGGCGAGTACCCGAACCAGGTGTTCGTGCTTCCCAAGCACCTCGACGAGAAGGTCGCCCGCCTGCACCTCCCGGCGCTGGGCGCGGACCTGACCGTCCTCACCCAGCAGCAGGCCGACTACATCGGCGTCCCGGTCGAGGGCCCGTACAAGCTGGACCACTACCGGTACTGACCCGGAAACGAAGAACGCCCCCGAGCTCGCTCGGGGGCGTTCTTCGTCAGGGCTCAGGCGTCGGCGATGACTGCCGCCCGGGCGACGCGCTCACCGAAGAGCGGCTTGTAGAGCACGCCGGCGAGGATCGCGCCGACGAGCGGAGCGACGATGAACGCCCAGAGCTGCACCAGCGGCCATGCGCCTTCGGCGGATGCCCCCCAGACCGCGGTCGCGATCGAGCGCGCCGGGTTGAGCGAGGCGTTCGAGACCGGGATCGCGATGATGTGGAACACGGCGAGCGCGAGACCGATCGTGAGCGGTGCGAAGCCGGTGGGGGCGCGACGGTCTGTGACGCCGAGGATGATGACCAGGAAGAGGAAGGTGATCACGATCTCGATGCCGAGGACCGCCCAGAGGCCGAAGCCGCTCGGGGAGTTGGCCTCGAAGCCGTTCGATGCGAAGCCCCTGCCGGTGATCGCCTCGATCGCGCCGGTCGGGCCGCCCGCGAGCAGCGCCGCGAAGAGGCTCGAGGCGATGAGACCGCCGATGATCTGCGCGATGACGTAGGGGAGCACGTCCTTCCA
>DATMFB010000131.1:0-9452 GCA_035556395.1 Microbacteriaceae bacterium | reverse complement strand
CAACCGCTTCCCCGCGAACGAGCAGTTCATCGACGACTACCAGCGCGCCCTCGGGCGGATGCCCGACCAGTTCGACGCGCAGGGGTACGTCGCGATCCAGATCATCGCCGATGCGCTCGGCCGCGCCGACCCCGCGGGCCTGCCCGTCGCCGAGCAGCGCGAAGCACTCCAGGCGGCACTGCCCGGTGTCGCGATCAACACCGTGCTCGGGCCGTTCCGCTTCACCGCCGACCAGGACGTCGACCAGATCGTCTGGGTCCTGCGGCTCGGCGCGGAACGCCACGAGCTCGTCGCGTTCTGCGACCCCGACTGCGCGGGGCACTGAGACCGGCGCGCCCGTCAGTTGAGCGCGGGCGTGTCCGGCGGCACCACGCCGTCCGCGTAGAGATCGGCCGCCAGGTCGCGGAACGCGCGGAGCGCCACCCGCTGCGTCGTCGGTCCGTAGGAGATGCGCGCGACGCCGAGCGACTCGTACTCCGCGGCGCTCAGCGCGCCCGGCAGACCGATGACACTGAGCTTGCCCGCGCCGATTCCCGCGACCAGGCGCTCGGTGACCGCACGGTCGAGCACCCCCGGCACGAAGACGAGCGCGGCGCCGACCTCGAGGAACGCGCGGCCGCGCGCGATCGCGTTCTCGATCTTCTCCTCCAGCGGCTGGTCGCCGCCCCGGACGAACGCATCCGTGCGTGCGTTGAGCTGGAACGCGACGCCCTCCGCCTCCGCAGCCCGCACGACGGCTTCGACCGCCGCGACCGAGTCGGCGAATGGCGCGAGCCGGTCCTCGACGTTCGCCCCGACGACGCCGACGCCGATCGCGCGCCGCACCGTCTCCGCCGGGTCGCCGTATCCGGCGTCCAGATCCGCCGACACGGGGAGGTCGGTCGCCGCGACGATCTGGGTGAGCGCCGCGAGCGTCAGCTCGAGCGGAATCGCGCCATCCGCGTAGCCGTGGCTCGCCGCGATCGAGTGCCCGGCGGTCGCGATCGCCTTCGTCTCCGGCAGGTCCGCGACGACCTTCGTCGTGATCGCGTCCCAGACGTTGACGACGCGCAGGATCTCGGGCGCCTCGTGGAGCGCCTGCAGCGTCAGTGCCTTCTCGTGTGTGGTCATGCTTCGACGCTACCCCTGCCCTTCGCGACTGGCCATGGCCGATCGCTGGCGTTCTCTCGCCTGAGAGGCGTAGCCTCGCGATCGGCGCATGCGCGCCGACATCACGCGAGACCGGAGAACGCGATGCCCGAGATCCAGCCGAAGCTCACCCCGATGCTGTGGTTCGCGACCGAGGCGCTCGAGGCCGCCGAGTTCTACGTCGGCGTTTTCCCCGGCGCCGAGCTCGGCCGCGTCTTCCGTGCCCCGGGCGACTCCCCGAGCGGGAGCACGGGCGACATCCTCTCCGTCGACTTCACGATCCTCGGCACCCCGTTCGTCGCGCTCAACGGCGGCCCCGACTTCACATTCTCCGAAGCGGTGTCGTTCGTCATCCTCACCGAGGACCAGGCGGAGACCGACTACTACTGGAGCGCGCTCACCGCCGACGGCGGGGAGGAGAGCGTCTGCGGTTGGCTCAAGGACAAGTACGGCCTGTCCTGGCAGGTCACGCCGCGCCGCCTGCTCGAGCTCACGCAGCACGAGGACGCCGGCATCGGCGCGCGCAGCTTCGCGGCGATGATGACGATGAGGAAGATCGACATCGCGGCGCTCGAGGCCGCCGCCTCGGCCGAGGGCTCGAGCAGCGCCCCAAGCCGCTGCAGGTCCTCGGCCACGAGCGCGGCGTCGTGCTCGAACGCCTCGTCGCTCACACCGGGCAGCCGGTAGAGCGTGAAGACGACCTCGCTGCCGTCACCGTTTCGCAGCACCCGAAGCGGGTTGTGCACGACCGTGCCGTCGGGGAGCGTCACGTCGTGATCGAGGACGCCGTGCTCGATCGGCCCGACGAACGTGACCTCCACGACGCCCATGGGCGAGTCGGTGATCCACTTGCCCTCCACGAGCCGGATCCCGGCGCTCAGGCCGGCCGCCCACAGCGGCAGGTTCGCCGGGTCCCCCGCGAACGCGGACACGGCGGCAGGATCGCGTTCGATCACCTGCGATATGTGCCGCACCGGATGCGTCATGATCAGACCCTAGCCGCCGAGATCTCCGACAGGCGCTCATCGATCGAGGCGGGGGTGCTCCACCTCGCTCGGGAGCGGGAGATCGGTCTCGGCCAATGCCTGCAGGATGATCGCCACGCCGAGCGCACCGGGGTCCGGCGTCCCGAGCACTCGGTCCGCGAGATAGGCGGACCGACCCCGCCGCCCTTCGAGTGCCGCGGTCTCGGCGGCGCCCGCCATCGCGGCCGCGACGATCGCCGCCGCGGCGCCCCCGCGCTCGGCTTCCGCGCTCGCCGGGATGAGGGCGTCCAGGAGCGTCCGGTCGCCGGCTGCGGCCCCTCCGACACGCATGATGGCCGCGGCCGCCGGGGCGAGCGCGGCCGTCCAGTCGTCGGGGCCGCGGACCGCGATCTCTTGGAAGAGGAGCCCCAAGAGCGGACCGCTGCTGCCGCCCACGTCGTCGAGGAACGCGGCCGCGAGCCGCTCGAGATCGCTGCCACTGCGACGCTGCGCGGCAATCACGCCGCCGAGCAGGTTGTCCCCGAAGTCGCCGTCGCCCGCGATGCGGTCCAGCTCCGTGAGCAGCTCGTGGTGGCGTCGCACCGCGCTTTCGAGACGGACGAGGGTCGCCCCAGGCGGGCTGGCATCGGCGACGCGAACCGAGGCCTCATCGAGCACGACAGGAGCGTCGAGTGTGATCGGAGAAGGCAGCACCGAACTCGAGCTGCTGCTGAGCAGGAAGGGACGGATCGCTGCGGACACCCGTAACAGGGTCAACGAGAACCCCTGCATGTCGAGCGCCGTGCAGAATGCGCCGGTCATCAGATAATCGGGTGCGGCGTCAAGCGCGACGAGTGCCTCGCACGCGGTGCGCTCCACGCCGGCGAGCTCGATCGCCGGGAATCCGCCCAGGTCATTGACGAGGAGCAACAACTCTCCGTCGGCTGGGACGGCCTCGAGCAGTTCGTGCACCATTTGCCGGACGAGCTCGGCGATGGCATCGACCTCTTGCTGGCGGACACCGCGTTCCCCGTGAATCCCCACTCCATACTCGAACACACCATCGGGCAGCTCGAACGCCGGTCGACCAGTCGCGGGGAGGGTGAGGGCCTTGCGCGCCGCCCCGAGCGACCTGGTCCCAGCGACGACCGCTGCGCCGAGCGCGACGAGCTCCGCGAGCGACGCGCCCGCATCCGCGGCCGCCCCGACGACCCGCTCGACCAGGACGGTGCCAGCGGTGCCGCGCCCCCCAGCACCGCTGCTCTGCGAGGCGAGGTCTTCGTCGACGACGACCATGGCCACGTCGAGGCCCTCGCTGCGCAGCCGCTCCGCGGCGATCGAGAAATTGATCCGGTCGCCCGTGTAGTTCTTCACGATGAACAGCACGCCTTCGGGGCGAGGCACCGACTTCGCGGCCGCGTAGATCTGCCGGTTGTGCGGCGAGGCGAACACCTCGCCCGGCGCTACGGCATCGAGCCCGCCGGCTCCCAGGAAGCCGGCGTGCATCGGCTCGTGCCCCGAGCCGCCGCCGGACACGATCGCCACGCGGCGCCCGCGCGAGCACTCGGTGACGGCGAGAAACAGCGGATCATGGTTGATCGCGACCATGCCGCCGCTGCGCGAGCTCAGCGCTTGCGCCGCCAGGACCGCCAACGACGGTCCCGACGGCGAGCGCGGTCTGCCCACAGAGCTCACTCGGCTCGCCTACGTCGTCTCGCGATCCGGCACCCGATCAGGGCTCGAGTCGGCCTCGCCGTCGACGGCCCCCTTCTTGCGTCCGGCGACGATCACGCCGACCACGAAGGCGATGAGCAGCAGCAGCGGCAGCAGCGAGATGACGATCGAGTCGGACCCGGTGATCGCGCCGAAGTTCGCGACCAGCGCGACGCAGGCCACGAGCAGGGCGACCACCGAGATCGCGGGCGCGATGATCGAGTTCCAGACGGTGGCGTTCGAGTCCTTGTTCCGTCGGAAGAAGACGATCACCGCGACCGAGACGAGCACCGCGAGACCCATGATGCCGAGCACCTGCAGTCCGACGAAGGTCGCACCCAGCTCGAGGAACGGATCCGCGCCCGCCAAGCCGAACGCCAGCAGCACGATCACGCTCACCGCCATCTGCACATAGGCGGCGATGTGCGGGGTCTGGAACCGACGATGCACCGCGCCGAGCTTCGAGGGAAGCCAGCCGTCGCGCCCGAGCGAGTAGACGTAGCGCGCTGCGGCGTTGTGGCCGGCGATCAGGACGGCGAACAAGCTCGTGACGACAAGGATGTTCAACAGGATCTCGCTCCACGCCCCCAGGGTGTTGGCCGAGATCGTGAAGAACAGTGTGCTCGGTTCGGCGCGGGCCGCCTCGACCGCGTTATCGATCCCGAGCGCCGCGACCGACGACCATGCGGTCACGGTGTAGAGCACCGAGATGATGATGACGGCCAGGATCGTGGCCCTCGGGACGGTGCGCTTGGGGTCCTTCGCCTCCTCCCCGAAGATCGCGGTCGCCTCGAAGCCGAGGAACGTCGCCACGACGAAGGCAAAGGTGAGACCGACGGGCTGCGCGAACACGTTCACAGGGTTGAACACCTCGAGCGAGTAGGCCTGGGGTCCCGCCTGCACGAAGATGCCGATGTTGATCGCGAGGAGCAGCGCCGTCTCCAGGACGATCATGACCGCGAGCAGACGCATGCTCGTGCGCACACCCAGGATCGCGAGGACGAGCACGATGAGCAGCCCCGCGACGCCGAGCACCAGCCAGTGGATGGTGATCCCGGTCAAGGAGGCGACCAGCTCGGAGGCGAAGACGCCGAAGAACGCGCCGATGTAGATCACCGCGGCCGTGTAGGCGATGAGCGCGACGTAGCCGGAGCCCAGTCCAGCCCGCCGTCCGAGGCCCGCGGTGATGTAGGCGTAGAACGCACCGCTGTTCGTGATCCGGCGGCTCATCGTGGCGTACCCGAAGGAGAAGATCACCAGGATCACGCCCGTGACCAGCCACATGCCCGGCGCCCCGATCCCGTTGCCGGCTGCGAGCGAGATGGGAACCTGCGTCGCGCTGGCCGCCAGCGGAGCGGAGAACGCGATCACGAGGAACACCATGTGGGGCACGCCCATCACGTTCTTCCGGAGGCCGCCAGGACGCCCTTGATCTACATCGACCATCTCGAACTCGTCTCCTCATGGACTGACTAAAGGGAATCGCATCGGCTCTGACGCGCCCAGTCGGGCGAGTATTGCATCACCGCATCGGGCGCCGCGAGCGATATAAACCTTCCGTGAGGGCACCGGCGGATCCGTTATGCCGGCACCGTTCGAGGGCACGCCAAAGGCCGGTGCCGCTTGCGCGACACCGGCTAACGGCACCGAATCAGCGCTCGAACTCCTCGCCGAGGTGGAGGCATGCGAGATACCGCGCCATCGTCTCGTAGGTGGATGCGGCCTGGTGTCCACGGTAGGTGAGGAAGTCGCGCACGTAGCGCTGCATCCGCTGTCCATTGGCGAGCGGTGCGGATCCCGCGGTTCGCACCAGCAGGTCCTCCATCGCCTCCCAGGCGAGTCGGGCCGCCTGGATCGCCATCGCGTCGAGACGAATGTCATCCTCGTGCGTGAACTCGACCCCCTCCTCGACCTGTCGACGGCTCAGCTCCATGTACTCGTGACCGAGCTGGAGCACGATCGCCTCGGCGGCGGCGATCATGCCCATGGCCTTGCCGAAGGTGATCTGGAAGTCGGCGTGGCTCGCTCGAATGACGTGCGGCGCGAACGTCGTCTTCTTGCTGCGGATCAGTCGCTCGTACTCGTCGAGCGCCGCCTTGGCGGTGCCGATCGCGATCGAGGCGAGCTCGCCGCCGAAGAAGCCGGTCTGACGACCCGAGTACATCGGGTTCGGGTTCACGCTGGCGCCCGCAAAGTCATCGGGATAGGAGATGTCGAGCATGTTGACCCTGACGACCTGGTCCGCCGGCACGAACTGATTGTCGACACGCACGCTGTGCGATCCAGAGCCCTTGAGTCCAAGACTGTGGTGCCAGTCGTCCAGCCGCTCCCACTTCGCGCGCTGCACGACGGCGAGGACCTGGTGCCCGGAGTCCAGCGAGTACGTCATGTCCGCCTCCGCGCCCGTGGAGGTCAGGCGAGCGCCCAGGAAGATCCAGTTGGACCAAGGGCTGCCGGAGCAGTAGTTCCACGTGCCGTCGATGACGTAGCCCCCGTCGACCTCCGTGGCGGTGCCGAGCGGAGTGTCGCGCCCGGACATCCGGAAGTCGCCATCCGGGCCGTATGCCCGGCGTTGGACGTCCTCGTTGTACATCGCCGACATCTGCAGCGTATGCGCGGCGTTCAGGGACAGGCACCAGCCGGTCGACGGGCAGCCGCGGGCGACCTCGATAATCACTTTGTAGAACGTCGCGACGTCGAACTCGAGGCCGCCGAAGCGGCGCGGCTGCATGATCCGGTAGAAGCCCGCCTCCTCGAACGCCTGGTGAGTCGCCTCCGGATAGTAGGTCAGCGCCTCGGTCTCCTCCTGGCGTTCGCGCAGATCCTCGCGCATCGCCATCGCCGCCGCAATGACGCTCGACGGGGTCGCGTCCCGCAGTCGTTCGGGGAGCGAGTAGACGACCTCGGACTCGGTTGCAGGGTTGCCTGTCGCTTCGCTCATGTTCAGATCCGTTCCCGACGACTCTGGGCGTTCCAGATTCATTCGAGCCTAGGAAGCGCGGTGCAGCAGCGGGTAATAACGGCGCCGAGCGCTCGATCACAGTCCGTTTATGTTGCGGCTGATTTCACACGTGAGCCCGGCCTCGCCCGCCCGATCTTTCCCGAGATCTCGTCGGTCCCGACGAGGCCGCGCCACCGGCGGTCGCGCTCAGCTCGCCTGACGCGCGCGCCGATAGCTACCGGCGACGCGACGCGCGCACTCGAGCAGTCGCGACACGTGTCGCGAGGGCGTGTCTCGTCGCCAGGCCAGCCAGTGCGGCGCGGGCTCCACATCTCTGAGGGCGATGAAGTCCACCCCGGGGTGCCGGTAGTGCCGCATCGTCTGCACACTCATGATCGAAAGGCCCACACCGCGCGCCACCGCGTCCAGGTGCATCTCGACCGTGTTGAAACGTCCCGTCACATGCGGTGCCCGGCCCCCGCGATGGTCCATCGCCAGCCAGTAGTCCTCCCAGCCATCACCCGGACCTCCGCCACCGCAGAGGATCGGCTCGTCGAGGATCTCGTTCACGCTGATGCTCGGGCGCTTCGCCCACTTCGAGCCGCGCGGCACGCAGAGCACCGTGGGGTCGAGAAACAGCAGCTCGGAGTCGAGGCCAGGACGATCCACCGAGCCGAACCCGAACGCGACGTCGACGTTTCCTGAGGTCAGGCCGGCGAGGTGGTCCTCGAAGCCGCATTGATCGCGTTCGATCTTGACGGCCGGGTGCAGGCGCGCGAACTCCGCGAGCGACCTCGTCATCACCTCACCCCCGCCGTAAGCGAGGCAGCCCACGCGAAGCACGCTCTCGTCGTCCCGGCGAATCGCATCGATGACCCGCTCGACCCGCTGCACCCCGCGAAGGGCTTCTGCCGCGGCGTCGCAGAGCAGCCGCCCGCGCAACGTCGTCTCGACGCCGCGTGCGGATCGCTCGAACACCTCGAAGCCCACGGCGCGCTCAATGCGCTGCAACTGCATAGAGACCGCCGGCTGCGACATCCCGAGGTCGCGAGCACTGCTCGTCATGGATCCGGATTCATCCAAGGAGACCAAGAGGACGAGGCTTCGTGTGGATAGGTCCACGGGCCCCCCTAACTTTTGCCGCGGGACCGCATCGTCCCGAGGGCTGTGTCTACCAGTGATGAATGTAACCCGTGCTCCGAGACGCGGCAACCGTGCCACGGCCGCCCGCCCAGACCTCGCCGCACACCGACGCACGCCTCCCATAACCGGGTCGTGATCGTCGAGCGCCGCGTCTTATTACCTTCGCGCGTCCCGGTCGACCTATGTTGGGGCTGGCCTTCAGGCCGGCATGATCGCCGAGTGCGAGGAGAAGACACATGCTGAACGGATACGTCGCCATCGTCACGGGAGCGAGTGCGGGGATCGGCGAAGCCACGGTTCGTCGCCTGTGCGCGCAGGGAGCGAAGGTCGTCGCGACCGCACGGCGCGAGGAGCGTCTTGCCGCCCTCGTCGCCGAGTTCGGCGCCGATGCCGTGGTCCCGGTCGCCGCCGACGTGCGAGATCCTGCAGCCGCGACGCGCATGGTCGAGGCAGCGGTCGACGTGTTCGGAAGGCTCGACGGCCTGATCGCGAACGCCGGGATGGGCTACTACGGCGGGATCATGGACCACGACGACGCGCGCCTAACGGAGATGCTGGAGACCAACATCCACGGGACGATCTGGCCCATCCGCGCCGCGGTCCCGCAGATGCGCGCCCAGGGCGGCGGCGACATCGTCATCATCAGCTCTGTCGCGGGGACGACCGCTCGGGGCAATGAGGCGGTCTACGCGGCAACCAAGCATGCCCAGATGGGGCTCGCCGTCGGACTCGATCGCGAGCTGTTCCGCGAGGGCATCCGAGTCACCGCGTTGCAGCCGGGTGGCGTCGTCACCGAGTTCGCCCGACAGGAGGGGGGCGGCCGCACCGCGACTACCCCGGAGTTCGCCGACATGCTGAGTGCGGACGACGTCGCCGACGCGGTCGCGTTCGTGCTGAACCAGCCTCGCACCGTGCGCACGCTCTCGTTGCGGCTGCGCGGCGCGACCGAGGCGGAGTGACGGGGAACCGATCACACGGACGCGAGTGGAGCCTATGGGTTTCTGGGTTCATGACATGTGTCACACCTGATGCGTCGCTCATGAGTCGCGACATGCGTCACAGTCGCGGCAATGTCGAACCATCGGGTCGTGGTTGGTCGAATGCGGCCGCGGCGGATGGTCGAGTCCGCGAGCGGATCAGGGCGCACGGGTGACATGCGGATGTGGACCCTGCCGGAATCGAACCGGCGACCTCCTGCTTGCAAAGCAGGCGCTCTACCAATTGAGCTAAGGGCCCGGGGGTCTCGATATGGCCTACGGCCTACTCGACCTGCGACCGGGGTGGGGCTACCAGGACTTGAACCTGGGACCTCTTCGTTATCAGCGAAGCGCTCTAACCGCCTGAGCTATAGCCCCGTAAACCGAAAATCGAGTTTACATGACGCGAGAGGGTCTCGATACGCGCGTCCCGTGCCACTCGCCCCGCGGGACGTCAGGCGTTGGTGAAGCCGACGAGCAGGCCGCCGGTGATCTTGACGATCATGTTGTACAGCACCGCCGCGATCGCGCCGAGCACGGTGAAGATGACGGTGTTGACGAGACCGATGACGGCGGAGAACGACA
>DATMFB010000130.1:0-7383 GCA_035556395.1 Microbacteriaceae bacterium | reverse complement strand
GATCGGGCAGGCGGCCGACGTCATCGTCGTGGCGCCCGCGACGGCGAACACGATCGCGAAGCTCGCCGCCGGGATGGCGGACGATCTGCTCGGGAACGCGATCCTCGCGAGCACCGCGCCCGTCGTCATCGCACCGGCCATGCACACCGAGATGTGGCAGCACCCCGCGACGGTCGCGAACATCGCCCTGCTCCGCGAGCGCGGCGTGACCGTCGTCGGACCGGAGTCGGGCAGGCTGACCGGTCAGGACAGCGGCCCGGGGCGGATGAGCGAACCCGGCGACATCGTCGCCGCCGCCCTCGCCGTCATCGGCCCGCGGGACCTGATCGGCACGAGGGTCGTCGTCTCCGCCGGCGGGACGCGAGAGCCGATCGACCCCGTGCGGTTCATCGGCAACCGGTCGAGCGGACGCCAGGGGATCGAGATCGCGATCGCCGCGCGCGACCGCGGCGCGGAAGTCGTGCTCGTCACCGCCCACCTCGAGGTCGAGCCGCCGCGCGGCGTCGCGATCGTGGAGGCGGGCACCGCCGAGGAGCTCCGCGTCGCGATGCTCACCGAGGCCGCGAAAGCCGACGTGATCGTCATGGCGGCGGCCGTCGCCGACTACCGCCCCCAGCGCGTGTCGACCGGCAAGATCAAGAAGGAATCGCAGGGCGACGAGCTCCCGCTCGTCCTCGTGCGCAACCCCGACATCCTCGTCCAGCTCACCGAGGCCCGCCGGCCCGGGCAGATCTTCGTCGGCTTCGCGGCCGAGACCGAGTCGGACCCCGCCGTGCTCCTCGATCTCGCGAAGGCGAAGGCCGCGCGCAAGGGCGTCGACCTCCTCGTCGTCAATCGAGTCGGCTGGGAGGAGGGCTTCGGCGCGGACGTCCCGAATCGCGTTCTGCTGCTCGACGCGAATGGGACGACACGTGACGAAGCGAGCGGTGCGAAGTCCCTCGTCGCCGGTAGGGTTCTTGACGTTGTCCGGAGCATTAAGGAAGCAAATACGTGAGTGATCTCAGGCTGTTCACCTCGGAGTCCGTCACCGAGGGTCACCCCGACAAGATGTGCGATCAGATCTCTGACGCCATCCTCGACGACATGCTCCGTCAGGATCCGAAGGCCCGAGTGGCCGTCGAGACGATGGTGACGACCGGACTCGTCCACGTCGCCGGCGAGGTCACGACCAGCGGCTACTCCGACATCAACCGGATCGTGCGGGACACCATCCTCGGCATCGGCTACAACTCGTCCGACGTCTGGTTCGACGGCCGCGCGTGCGGCGTCGAGATCTCGATCGGCGGCCAGTCGCCCGACATCGCGCAGGGCGTCGACGACGCGCAGGAGACCCGTGAGCTCGGCTCCGGCGATGACCTCGACAAGCAGGGCGCGGGCGACCAGGGCATCATGTTCGGCTACGCGACGAACGAGACCCCCACCCTCATGCCGCTGCCGATCTGGCTCGCGCACCGCCTCTCCGAGCGGCTCTCGCAGGTGCGCCGGGACGGCGAGCTCGACTTCCTGCGCCCCGACGGCAAGACCCAGGTGACGATCGGCTACGACGGCACGACCCCGAAGACCGTCGAGACCGTCGTGCTCTCGACCCAGCACGCCCCCCGCGACCTCTCGGTCCTGCGCGACGCGGTTGAGCGCGTCGTCATCCGGCCCGTGCTCGAGACGATCGACCTCCCGTCGGCCGCAGCGAACGTGCTCATCAACCCGACCGGCGTGTTCGAGATCGGCGGCCCGCACGGCGACGCCGGCCTGACCGGCCGCAAGATCATCGTCGACACCTACGGCGGGTTCGCCCGCCACGGCGGCGGCGCGTTCTCGGGCAAGGACCCGTCGAAGGTCGACCGCTCGGCCGCGTACGCGATGCGCTGGGCCGCGAAGAACGTCGTCGCGGCGGGCCTCGCGGACCGCGTCGAGCTCCAGGTCGCGTACGCGATCGGCAAGGCGTCGCCCGTCGGCCTCTACGTCGAGGCGTTCGGCACCGAGAAGGTCCCGCTCGACGCGATCACCAAGGCGGTTCGCGAGGTCTTCGACCTCCGCCCGGCCGCGATCGTCCGCGACCTCCAGCTGACCGACCGCAACGTCGTCTCGTACCAGAAGACCGCGGCGTTCGGCCACTTCGGTCGTGAGGAGCCGGGCTTCACCTGGGAGCTGACGAACCGGGTCGACGAGCTGCGCTCCGCCGCCGGCGTCGCCTGACTTCCGATCCCCGAGGGAGCGCAGCGAGTCGAGGGGCGCTCGCCCGACGCGCGTCGGCGGCTCGCGGGATGATGGTCCCGTGAGCCAGGGGATCGCGAGAGTCGTGCTCGACTCGCCGCTGCCGCAGCTCGACCGCCTGTTCGACTATGCGATCCCCGAGACGCTCGCGTCCGCGGTCGTCCCCGGTGTGCGCATCCGGGTCCCGGTCCGCGCCGCCCGGCGGGTGATGGACGGGTGGGTCGTCGAGGTCGTGACGGAGTCGGAGTTCGAAGGCAAGCTCGCCGAGATCGACGCGCTCGTGTCGCCGGTGCCGGTGCTCTCCGCGGAGGTCTGGGCGCTCGCGCGACGCCTCGCGGACCGTGCCGTCGGCGTCGCGGCGGACATCCTGCGGCTCGCGATCCCGAAACGGCAGGCGCGCGTCGAGCAGGCCTGGCTGCAGCAGGCGCCGGAGCCCGCCCTTCGACTCGCTGCGCTCGCTCAGGGACCTGCCGAGGAGCCGCTCCCTGAGCGAGCCGCACCCAACGCACCGGTCCCTGAGCGAGGGCTGAGCGAGCGCAGCGAGTCGAAGTCCGAGTCGAAGGGGACACCCCCCGACATCACCGGCTACCCGGCCCGACTCGGCGAGGCGGTCGGCGAGGGCGCCCGCCTCGTCGTTCCGGCGATCCCCGAGCCCGACGCCTGGATCACGACGCTCGCCGAGCTCGTCGGCCCCGTCCTGGCCGAGGGCCGCAGCGCGCTCGTCGCGGCGCCCGACCACGAGGACCTCGACCGGCTCGAGACCGCGCTGCGTGCGGCGCACGGCACGGAGCGGGTGGTCCGGGTCGACGCCGACCAGCCGGCCGCCGCGCGCTACCGCGCGTTCCTCGCGGCGGGCTCGCGCACCGGCATCGTGATCGTCGGGACGCGGTCGGTCGTCTACGCGCCCGCGATCGACCTCGGACTCATCGCCATCTGGGACGACGGCGATCCCGCGTACCAGGAGCCGCTGGCGCCCAGCGTGCATGCCCGCGACGCGGCCCTCGTGCGCCAGGAGCTGAGCGGCTGCGCGCTCGTCCTGCTCGCGCACAGCCCGAGCGCCGAGTCCGAGCGCCTCGTCGAGATCGGCTGGTGCGAGCGCATCGCGTTCTCCCGCCGCCGACTGCCCAGAGTCATCCCCACCGCACTGCAGACGGGCGGCGATCGGCTCGCGCAGCAGGCGCGGATCCCGTCGAGCGCGTGGCGCGCCGCCGCCGACGCGATCGAGACCGGTCCCGTCCTCGTCCAGGTCGCGCGACCCGGCAGCGACGCGCCGCTCGGCAGCGTGCGGACGGCCACGGAGCTCGGGCGGGCGTTCCCCCGCGCGAAGGTCATCGTGTCGCACGGCGGGAGCCGGATCTCGGAGGTCGGGCCAGAGCCCGCGCTCGTCGTCGCGACGCGCGGGGCGGAGCCGCACGCACCGGGCGGATATCGCGCCGTGCTGCTGCTGGACGGCGAGCGGATGCTCGCGCGCGAATCGATGCGGGTCGTCGAGGACGCCCTGCGCACGTGGTCGAACGCGATCGCCCTCGCCGCCGCGGGCGCGCCCGTCTACCTGGTGGGCATCGGAGGCTCGCTCGCGACCGCGCTCGCGCAGTGGCGGCAGGCCGACGTCATCGCCGCGGAGCTCGCCGAACGGCAGGCGGTGCGGCTCCCGCCGGCCGTGCGCACCGCGACCCTCACCGGATCGCCGTCGGCGGTCGATGCCGCCGTCGAGGCGGCCGGGATCGCGGGCGACGACGTCATCGGTCCCGTCACGGAGGACGACGGGGTCGTGCGGACGGTCATCCGGTTCGACTACCGGCGCGGCGCCGAGGTCGCCACGGCGCTGCGCACGGAGCTCCTGCGCCACGCGAGCGGCCGGCGCTCCGCCGCCAAGGACCATCCGCCGCGAGCCGTCGGCCTGCGGGTCCGGATGGATGACGCCGAGCCCTTCGTCGGCGAGCGCGCGCAAGCCGGGAGAATGGGACGGTGAGTCTTCGCATCGCATTCGCCGGGAGCCCGGCGGTCGCCGTGCCGACCCTCGAGGCGCTCATCCGCTCCCGGCACGAGGTCGTCGCGGTCGTCACGCGAGAGGACTCGCCGGTCGGGCGCCGCGGCACGCTGACGCCCACCCCCGTCGCGCTCCGCGCAGAGGAGGCCGGCCTGCCGATCGTCAAGGCCGACCGGCTCGATGCCGAGGCCACCGCCGCGATCCTCGCGACGCAGCCCGACCTCGGCGTCATCGTCGCCTACGGCGGCCTCGTCCGCGAGCCGCTGCTGTCCGGCCCACGGCTCGGCTGGATCAACCTGCACTTCTCGCTGCTGCCGCGCTGGCGCGGAGCGGCGCCCGTCCAGCACGCGGTCCTCGCGGGGGATCGCGAGACCGGGGTCACGGTGTTCCAGCTCGTCCCGGAACTCGATGCCGGTCCCGTCTACGCGCGGGTCGCCGAGCCGATCGGCCGGTTCCAGACCTCGGGCGCGCTGCTGGAGCGGCTCGCGGGGCTCGGCGCGGGCGTGGTGTCGGAGGTCGTCGACGCGCTCGCGGACGGCACCGCGACCGGCGAGCCCCAGGTCGGCGATCCGAGCGTCGCGGGGAAGCTCACCGCGGCCGACGGGGTCCTGGACTGGTCGCTTCCCGCGGCCGCGCTGGACCGGCGCATCCGCGCCGTGACACCGGAGCCGGGGGCGTCGACCACCCTCGACGGTCACCGGTTCAAGGTCCTCGAGGCGGTTCCGGCCCATGACACGCTGCCCCTCCGCCCGGGACAGGTCGACCTCTACGACCGACGCGTCCTCGTCGGCACGGGCGACGGGCTCCTCGAGCTCATCCGGGTGACGCCGTTCGGCCGACCGCAGATGCCTGCGGCGGATTGGTACCGCGGGCGGCCCCGCGGGGAGGAGACGGTGCTCGGTGGCTAGCGAACGAAACGGAAGTCCCAGGTCGGTCGCGCTCGACGTCCTCTGGGCCGTCGCGGACTCGGACGCCTACGCGAACCTGCTGCTGCCGGCGCGGATCACCGCGGCGGGCCTCGATGAGCGCGATGCGGGCCTCGCGACCGAGCTGACGTACGGCACGCTGCGCCGCCGGGGTCTCTACGACGTCATCATCGCCCTCGCCGCGAGCCGCAGGACCGAGGCGATCGACCCGCGTTCACTCGACATCCTGCGACTCGGGACGCACCAGCTCCTCGCGATGCGGATCCCCGCTCACGCGGCCGTCGGCGAGACCATGCAGCTCGTCCGCAAGGAGTCCGCGAAGGGCTTCGTGAACGGGGTGCTCCGCACCATCTCGCGCACCGAGCCGGACGAGTGGATCGCGCGGGCGGTCGCGACGGCGAAGACGGGGGAGGAGGCGCTCTCGATCGAGCATTCGCACCCGCTCTGGGTAGTCCGGGCACTGCGCCAGACGTTGGTTGCGGAGGGGCGCGAGGGCGAGCTGGCCGCGGCCCTCGCCGCCGACAACGTCGCACCCGCGGTGTCGCTCGTGGCGCTTCCGGGGCACTCGGAGGTGGCCGATCTGGTCGCACTCGGCGCCCGAGCGGCCGAGTACTCGCCCGTCGGCGCCCTGATGTCCGGGGGCGACCCGATGCGCCTCGCCCCCGTCGCGGTCGGCAGCGCCCGGGTGCAGGATGAGGGCTCCCAGCTCGCCGCTCTCGCGCTCTCGCGGGCACGGCCCGTCGAACCCGGCGAGCGCTGGCTCGACCTCTGCGCGGGTCCCGGGGGCAAGGCGGCGCTCCTGGCTGCGGAGGCCGCGGCCGGTGGCGCGTCGCTCACCGCGAACGAGCTCGTCCCGGCCCGGGTCGGGCTCGTCCGCAAGGCCCTCGCGCCGTTCGGCGACGCCGTGCGGGTCGTGGAGTCCGACGGGACGACGTTCGGAGCCCGCGAGCCCGGGGCGTTCGATCGCGTGCTGCTCGACGCGCCGTGCACGGGGCTCGGCGCGCTGCGCCGGCGCCCCGAGGCCCGCTGGCGCAAGCAGCCGGGCGACATCCCCGGTCTCGGCGACCTGCAGTCGCGCCTGCTCGACTCGGCGATCGCCGCCGTCAAGCCGGGCGGCCTCATCGCCTACGTCACCTGCTCGCCGCACGCGGCCGAGACCCGTGCCGTCGTGTCCGCCGCTCTGCGCCAGCACCCGGAGCTCCGAGCGCTCGACACTCAGGAGGTCGTGCAGGCCGTCGCGCGCGAGCCCCTCGACCTCGCGCCCGGCACCCACGTGCAGCTCTGGCCGCACCGGCACGGCACGGACGCGATGTTCATCCAGCTGCTCACCGCCGGGGACTGAGCCGCAACCCCTCCGGGGCCGGCCACGGCAGCTCGATCCGCCGGGGCGTCCCGCCGACCGCGGACGCGGCGCCGTACTCGTCGCCGAGGACGACGATGCGCTCGTCGGTGACCTCCGCGATCCGCACCGGTTCGCCGTTGAGCAGCCAGCGCTCGGCGAGCCAGCCGAGCCCGCGCTCGTCGAGCACCGCCTCGGCCTCGAGCCACTCGAGCGCGCCCGACGCCTCCCGCCCGAGCCGATCAACCGCGACCCAGCGCTCGCCGGACGGTCGGATCCAGCCGAGCACCTCGCCGTCGTCGCGGCGGTGCGGCGTCCAGCCGGCGGGAATCACCCGCCCACCCTAGTTCTGGCCCCGCACAGTGGGCGCAGATGGTCCATGCCGAGGCGACCAGCGGACCGATTGCGTCCACTTCCCGCGCTCGCCGGGCCGGTAGCGTTGTCGCGTGCCCGCCCGAATCAATCCGTCGATCCTCGCCGCCGACTTCGCCCGGATGGCCGAGGAGCTCGCCCGGATCGCGAACGCGGACCTCGTCCACGTCGACGTGATGGACAACCACTTCGTCCCGAACCTGACGTTCGGGCCCCAGATGGTCGAGCGCATCGCCGCGACGAGCCCCGTCCCCCTCGACGTGCACCTGATGATCGACGATCCCGCCCGGTGGGCGCCCGGCTACGCCGCGCTCGGCGCGTTCTCCGTCACCTTCCACGTCGAGGCGGCGGAGAACGCCGGTAACGACGTCGTCGGGGTCGCCCGCTCGCTGCGCGCCGCGGGGTCGCGCGCGGGCCTGGCGATCAAGCCCGGCACGCCGATCGAGCCGTATCTCGACCTGCTGCCGGAGTTCGACCAGATCCTCGTCATGACGGTCGAGCCGGGCTTCGGCGGGCAGTCCTTCATGGCCGAGGTCATGCCGAAG
>DATMFB010000129.1:0-9921 GCA_035556395.1 Microbacteriaceae bacterium | reverse complement strand
TGGAGGTCCAGGCGCACGCCCGGGAACTCCGTCGTGAGGCGGCGGACGACCCGGGGCAGCCAGGCGGCGCCCACCGAGGCGAAGTACCCGATCGAGATGGAGCCCGTCCGGCCCTCGCGGAGGTCCGCGATGAGCGACTCGGTCTCGCCGAGCCTCGCGAGCACCGTGTCGGCCTGCGCTGCGAGCTCCTGGCCCGCCGCGGTCGGCCGCAGCCCGCGACCGGCGCGCTCGAGCAGCGCGAGGCCCGTCTCGCGCTGCAGCGCGGTGAGATGCTGGCTGACCGCGGATGGGGTGTAGCCGAGATTCGCGGCGGCGGCCTGCACGCTTCCGCTCGCGACGACGGAGCGGAACACTCGGAGGCGATGGACGTCGAGCATGGCGAAACAATACAGCCTGACTGAATGATTGGGTAGCAATGTGAACTGGTGCTGAATCGTCAGGGGCGTGACGATCGATGCATGCCGACCCCCTCAACCGCAGCCCTCGCCCGGATGCTGCCGGCCATCGCGGTCGGCGTGACGCTGGTCCTCTGGGCATCCGCGTTCGTCGGCGTGCGCGCCGCCGGACTCGACTACTCCCCCGGCGCGCTCGCACTCGGCCGCCAGATCGTCGGCTCCGTCGCCCTCACCGTCATGTTCGCCATCCGGACCGCGCATCGGGGCCAGTTCGAGCTGCCGAGCGGCCGGACCCTCCTCGCGATCATCGCCTGGGGCGTCGTATGGTTCGCCGGCTACAACCTCGCGCTCAACGCCGCCGAGCAGATCCTCGACGCGGGCACGACCGCGCTCCTCGTCAACGTCGCCCCCGTGCTCGTCGCCGTCCTCGGCGGCATCCTGCTGCGCGAAGGATTCCCCCGCCGCCTGCTCCTCGGGATCGCGATCGCGTTCGCCGGCGTCGCCGTCATCGCGGCGAGCACGTGGACCGGCGCCGGGAGCCTCATCGGCATCCTGCTCGGCCTCGCCGCCGCCGCGCTCTACGCGGGCGGCGCGATCGCCCAGAAGCGCATCCTGGTCCGGGTCGACGCGCTCACGATGACCTGGGTCGGATCGATCGCCGGGACGCTCGCGTGCCTGCCGTTCGGGCGCGCGCTCATCGCCGAGTCCGCGACGGCGGCCTCATCGGCGACCGCCGCGATCGTCTACCTCGGGATCTTCCCGACCGCGATCGCGTTCACCACCTGGGGCTATGCGCTCTCCCGAATGAGCGCGGGCCGCCTGGTCGCGACGACCTACCTCGTGCCGCCGCTCGTCATCGCCCTGTCCTGGATCCTGCTCGGCGAGGTCCCCTCGCCGTTCGCGGTCATCGGCGGGGTCGCGGCGCTCACCGGAGTCGCGATCGCGACGCGGCCCGTCCGGGGGCGGCCGCGGCTCAGGACCGGAACCAGAGACCGAGCTCGCGTGCAGCCGACTCGGGCGAGTCCGATGCGTGGATGAGGTTCTGCGACACCGAGGTGCCCCAGTCGCGGCCGAGGTCGCCGCGGATCGAGCCGGGCGCCGCCGCGGTCGGCTCGGTCGAGCCGATCATCGAGCGGATCCCCTCGATGACGCGATTGCCCGCAATCCGGATGGCGACGACGGGCCCGCTCAGCATGAACTCGATGAGCGGCTCGTAGAACGGCTTGCCGGCGTGCTCCTCGTAGTGGTCCTCGAGCAGCTCCCGCTCGGGCTCGAGCATCCGGATGTCGACGAGCTGATAGCCCTTCGCCTCGATGCGACGGAGGATCTCGCCGGTCAGGTTTCTCGCGACGCCGTCGGGCTTCACGAGGACGAGGGTCTCCTCCACTGAGGTCATGCGGCGTCTCCTGACAGGGTGTACGGGGCGGGTGCGCGGTCGGTCTTCGCGCCGCGCCAGAGACACCATACCCACAGCGCCAGGGAGCCTCCCGCCACGAGCAGCAGCGTGACTCCCCCTGCCGGATCGCGGAAGAGGAGCGCGATCCCGCCCGCGACGAGCACCGCCTGGACGAGCCACCCGATGCCGACCGCGAGGGTCGCGCGGCGGCGCACGAGTCCCGCGCCGAGGAGGCACAGCACGATGAGCGCGCCCCCGATGCCGAATGCGGCGCCGGGCTCGAGCCACCTCAGACCGAAGGCGGCGAAGGCGACGAAGATCACGAGGAACACGTCGAGCCCGAGCACGATCGCGACGAGCTTGGGCGTGAGCAGATTGCGCTTGAGTGCTTCGGTCATCCGGGCTCCGCCATTCTCAGCACATCGCCGACGAGGGTGATCGATCCGGCCACGACGACCGCCCGCCGGGGCAGCTCGGCCGCCCACTCCTGCGCGGCGCGGAGCGCCTCGGCGAGCGGGAGCGGCGGCTCGTGGGGCAGCTCGGTGCCGTCGAGCAGGTCGGCGATCTCCTCGGCGGTCAGCGCGCGCTCGGACCCGGAGGAGGTCGGATACCAGCGCGTCGCGACCGGCGCGAGCTCCGCGATGACGCCCTCGGCATCCTTGTCGGCGAGGATGCCGATGACGAACGCGATCTCGTCGAATGCGAAGTACTTCGTCAGCGCCTCGGCGAGCGAGTGCGCGCCGTGCGGGTTGTGCGCGGCGTCCACGATGACGACGGGATCCGACGCGAGGATCTGCAGCCGCCCGGGTGACGACGCGTTCGCGAGCCCGTCGGCGAGGACGGAGTCGACGAGCGGCTGCGTCCCCCGTCCGAGGAAGGCCTCGACCGCGGCGATCGCCAGGGCGGCGTTGTGCCCCTGGTGGTCGCCGTACATCGGGAGGTAGACATCCTCGTACCGGCCCGCGAGCCCCCGGACGGTGATCGACTGCCCGCCGACGGCGACCTCGGACGACTCGAGCTCGAACGCGATCGGCTCGGCGCGCAGCACCGACTCGGTGAGCTCGACCGCGCGTTCGATCTCGGCCATCGCCTCGGGGTCCTGCGCGGCGGAGACGACCTCGGCGAGCGGCTTGATGATGCCGGACTTCGTCCTCGCGATCTCCTCGATCGTCGAGCCGAGCCGGTGCGTGTGGTCGAGCGCGATCGGCGCGAGGACCGCGACCTGGCCGTCCGCGACGTTCGTCGAGTCCCACTCCCCGCCCATGCCGACCTCGAGGATGGCGACGTCGACCGGCGCGTCGGCGAACGCGGCGAACGCGAGCACCGTGAGCGCCTCGAAATAGGTGAGCGGCGCCTCGCCCGCCGCCTCGAGCTCGGTGTCGACGAGCAGCAGGTAGGGCTGGATGTCGCCCCAGTTCTCGACGAGCTTCTCATCGCTGATCGGCTCGCCGTCGATGATGATGCGCTCGTTGATCCGCACGAGGTGCGGGCTCGTCATGAGGCCCGTGCGCAGGCCGTAGGCGCGCAGGATCGACTCGATCATCCGGGACGTCGTCGTCTTCCCGTTCGTCCCCGTGATGTGGATGACGGGGTACGCGCGCTGCGGGTCGCCGAGCAGGTCGGCCGCGCGGCGGGTCGGCTCGAGGCGCGGCTGCGGGGCCTGCTCGCCGATGCGGGCGAGGAGGTCCTCCGTGACGCGCGCGGCGTCAGCGGCGTAGTCGGGTGCGGTCACGGGGTCGCTTTCGTCACGCGGATGTCGGAGTCACCTTCGCCGATCACGACCTCGACCGCAAGGGTCTCGCCCGCGATGAGCGCCTCGTGTGCGCGCGCGGCCGCAGCATCGTCGGCCGGCAGCGTCAGCGTCAGCGCGATCCGGTCCGACACGTCGAGGCCGGCCGCCTTCCGGGCGTCCTGGATCTGGCGGATGAGGTCGCGCGCGCGGCCCTCCGCCTCGAGCTCGGGCGTCGTCGTCGTGTCGAGGACGACGAAGCCGCCGCCCGACAGGAACGCGATCGCGGCGCTCGGATCGGCGGCCTCGAGGGTCAGCTCGTACTCGCCCGGCTGGAGTTCGACGCCGCCGGCGGTGACCTGCTCGCCCTTCGACTCGCCTGCGGCTCGCTCAGGGAGCGAGATCTGCCAGTCTCCGGACTTCGCCGCCGCGATGACGTTCTGCACCGCCTTGCCGATCCGCGGGCCGAGGGCGCGCGCGTTGACGTCGAGCCGGCGCGTGATGCCGTAGCCATCGGCGCTGTCCGCGATGCCGAACGCCTTGACGTTGAGCTCGTCGCGGAGGATGCCGGCGTACGGCTCGAGGTCGAGCTCCGCGCCGACGACCGTGATCGACGGCAGCGGCAGCCGGACGCGCAGCTTCCGCGCCTTGCGCAGGCTCAGGCCCGCGGAGGCGATCTCGCGGACGGCGTCCATCGCCGCGACGAGCTCGGGGTCCGACGGGAACGCGGTCGCGTCGGGCCAGTCGGTCAGGTGGACCGAGCGGCCGCCGGTCAGACCGCGCCAGATCTCCTCCGTCACGAGCGGCAGCAGCGGGGCCGCCATCCGGGCGACCGTCTCGAGCACGGTGTACAGCGTGTCGAACGCGTCCCGGTCCTCCGACCAGAAGCGGTCGCGCGAGCGGCGCACGTACCAGTTCGTCAGGACGTCGGCGAAGTCGCGCAGCGCCTCGGCCGCGAGCGGCGAGTCGAGGGCATCGAGGTGCCCGGTGACCGTCTCGAGCACCTCGCGGGTCTTCGCGAGGATGTAGCGGTCGAGCTCGTTGGGCGAGTCGGTGCGCCAGACGCCCTTCGCGCCCGCGGCGTTCGCGTAGAGGGTGAAGAAGTAGTAGGTCGACCACAGCGGCAGGAGCAGCTCGCGCACGCCGCTGCGGATCCCCTCCTCGGTCACGACGAGGTTGCCGCCGCGGATGACCGACGACGACATGAGGAACCAGCGCATCGCGTCCGAGCCGTCGCGGTCGAAGACCTCCTGGACGTCGGGATAGTTGCGCAGCGACTTCGACATCTTCTGGCCGTCGTTGCCGAGCACGATGCCGTGGGCGATGACGTTCGAGAACGCCGGCCTGCCGAAGAGCGCGGTCGCGAGGACATGCATCGTGTAGAACCAGCCGCGCGTCTGCCCGATGTACTCGACGATGAAGTCGGCCGGGTTGTGGGTGTCGAACCACTCGCGGTGCTCGAAGGGGTAGTGGACCTGCGCGAACGGCATCGAGCCCGAGTCGAACCACACGTCGAGGACGTCCTCGATCCGCCGCATCGTGCTCTTGCCGGTCGGGTCGTCCGGGTTGGGGCGGGTCAGCTCGTCGATGTACGGGCGGTGCAGGTTCGGCTCGCCATCCGGTCCGACCGGCAGCCGGCCGAAGTCGCGCTCGAGCTCCGCGAGCGAGCCGTAGACGTCGACGCGCGGGTACTCGGGGTCATCCGAGCGCCACACCGGGATCGGACTCCCCCAGTACCGGTTGCGCGAGATGGACCAGTCGCGGGCGTTGCCGACCCACTTGCCGAACTGGCCGTGCTTGACGTTCTCCGGCACCCAGTTGATCTGCTCGTTGATCCCGAGCATGTCGTCCTTGAAGTCGGTGACGCGGACGAACCAGGAGCTGACCGCCTTGTAGATGAGCGGCTGCTTGCAGCGCCAGCAGTGCGGGTACGGGTGGTCGTGGCTCTTGACCTGGAGCAGCCGGCCGGCGTCGCGCAGCGCCTGCGTGAGCGGCTTGTTGGCCTCGTCCCAGCGCAGGCCGGCGACGAGCGGGACCGACGACAGGAAGCGTCCGCCGTCGTCGAGGCTGAGGACGACGGGGATGCCGGCGGCCGCCGAGACGATCTGGTCGTCCTCGCCGTAGGCGGGCGCCTGGTGGACGACGCCGGTGCCCTCGCCCGTCGCGACGTAGTCGGCGACGAGGACCTGGAACGCCTCGGGCCCGTACGCCTCTACGTAGAAGTCCCACAGCGGCTCGTAGCGCACGCCCGCGAGGTCGGCGCCCGCGATGGTGCGCTCGGCCGCGTCGATCGCGGCCGCCGGCGTCTCGTAGCCGAGCTCCTTCGCGTACCCGGCGATCGTGTCGGTCGCGAGCAGGTAGCGGACGCCGCCGTCCGCGGTCGGCACGACCGAGTAGGCGATCTCCGGCCCCACCGCGAGTGCCGCGTTCGTCGGCAGGGTCCACGGGGTCGTCGTCCACGCGAGCGCCCGCACCCCGACGAGACCGAGCGCCTCGGCCCGCTCGCCCACGAGCCGGAACGACACCGTCACGGTCTGGTCCTGCCGCGACTTGTAGACGTCGTCGTCCATCCGCAGCTCGTGGTTCGACAGCGGCGTCTCGTCGTTCCAGCAGTACGGCAGCACGCGGAAGCCCTCGTACGCGAGCCCCTTGTCGTGGAGCTGCTTGAACGCCCAGATGACGCTCTCCATGAACGTCACGTCGAGCGTCTTGTAGTCGTTGGCGAAGTCGACCCAGCGCGCCTGCCGGGTGACGTAGTTCTCCCACTCCTGCGTGTACTCGAGGACGGAGGCGCGGGCGGCGTCGTTGAACGCGCCGATTCCCATCGCCTCGATCTCGTCCTTCGTCGTGATGCCGAGCTGGCGCATCGCCTCGAGCTCGGCGGGCAGTCCGTGGGTGTCCCAGCCGAAGCGGCGCTGGACCTGCTTGCCGCGCATGGTCTGGTAGCGCGGGAACAGGTCCTTCGCGTAGCCGGTGAGCAGGTGGCCGTAGTGCGGCAGGCCGTTCGCGAAGGGCGGGCCGTCGTAGAACACCCACTCCGGCGCGCCGGCGCGCTGGTCGATCGAGGCCTGGAAGGTGGCGTCCTGCTGCCAGAACGCGAGGACCTCTTCCTCGATCGCGGGGAAGCTCGGGGACGGCGTGACGCCGGTCTCGTCTCGATGCTCTGGGTACGTCACTGAAGGCTCCGTGGTGCGTCGTCTACTCGTGTGCATTGCTTCGTATGCCACGAGGACGAGAGCTGCGCTCCCGCGGTACCACCTCGCTTGCCGCGAGCCTGAGCCCGCGACCGCTTCGTTCTCCCCTGTAACGGGCGGACCCGCCTGGTTCTACCCCGCCGAGGCGGCTCTTCCAGGGACTCCCCGGTGATGGCCGGATCGATGTCGTCCCGCCATTCTATCCGCCCGTCCTCCCTCCATCGACTGTGCACTTTCTGGCGCTGAGACACCCGAATCGGGCCGAGAAGTGCACAGTCGATGGAGGGAGGGTGCAGGCGTCAGGGGGTGAGGTAGGCCTTGAGGACCGCGGCGGCCGTCGCCGCGTCGTCGACCGTCACCACGAGCCGCTTGCCGCCGCGCCGGGTCACCTGGATCGCGTCGCCGGCCCGGACGATGAGTCCCGTGCGCCAGTGACCGTCGCGACCGAGCGCGCCGCGGATGCCCCAGCCGCCGAAGTCGCGCATCGGCTGGATGCCAACGGCGACGACCCCCGCGATGTCCGCCGTCCTCACGCGGAAGACGGGCAGGCCGAACAGGCCGCGCACGGTCAGGCCGCGCGGGCCGGCCGACACGCGCCAGCCGCCCGTGAGCGCGAGCAGGACGATGAGGAGGACGGGGAGGAAGACCGTGGGCCACGCGCGTCCGCTCGTCGCCCAGATCGCGACGGCCGCGACCGCGGCTGTGACGACGATGGCTGAGCCGACGGCCCAATAGAACGCGGCCGACGCCATCACCGTGCGGCTCCAGCCGGCGACCTCGCCAGGTGCGAGGCGGATCGGCTCCGGGTCGACGACCTCGACGGGCCCACGCATCCGCAGGAACGCGAATCCGATGGCGATCGCGGTGAGCACAAGGCCGAGGACGGCGATCAGCACCGGGTAGGTCCAGGCGGGTCCCCAGCGGTCGGGCTCGCCGGCGAGGTTCCAATGCACGACGACCTCGCGGTCGAGCGGCGAGAGGAGGACGGCCGAGAGGACCACGCCGATGATCGTCAGCAGGAGCAGCAGCGCCGCCATGGAGAACGCGACCTTCCTCGCTCTGGTCATGACCGGTGTCCCTTCCTGACGAGGGCGACGAGTGCCGCCTCGCCGAGTCCGCTCGCCTTCGCAGCGTGAATGGCCGCGTCGATCGCGCGCTGCACCTCACCGACCGCCGCCGCGCCGATCACGACGGCGCCCCTGCCGCGGCGGAGCTCGACGAGTCCGTCGTCGCGTAGGCGCTGATAGGCGTGCAGCACGGTGTGCACATTGATCCCGAGGGCATCGGCGAGATCGCGCGCCGCGGGCAGTCGCTCGCCCTGCACGGTCTCGCCCAACGCGATGCGCACCGTGATCGCATCGGCGATCTGGTCGTAGACCGCTCCGGCGTTCGGGTCGATGGAGATGAGCACGCATTTATTCTAGTTCATCTAGAGCTTTTCAAAAGTCAGGTCGACCCGCGTCGGCGAGATCCCCGAGGCGGAAGTGGCGAGCATCTATCCTGGGGACGACTTGCACCAGGAGGACAGATGAGCGAGCAGAACCCGCCCGGCACGCCCGCCGAGGGGCCGGACCCGTTCGCGGAACTCCTCAAGGGACTCATCGAGGAGCCGACCGCCGAGCAGCCCGCCGCGGCACCCGCACCCGCCGAGCCGGTGCAGCCCGCTGCCGCGCCCGCGCCCGAGCAGCCCGCGACGAGCTCCGCGGACGTGCCGACCGTCGCGTTCACCCCGTTCGAGACGCCCGCCGTCGTGCCGCCGTCCGTCGAGCAGTCCGCCGTCACCGCGCCGCCCCTGGAGGAGCCGACCGTCGCGTTCTCCCCGGCGCCCGCGGCCGCGTTCCCGGAGCCGACGTCCGCGTTCCCCGAGCCGACCGCGGTCCTCCCGGAGCCGATCGCGGCGTCCGGCACGCCGTCCTCCGGCCTGGCGCCGACCGTCGTCCTGCCCGGCGCCATCGACCCGACCGCCGCGACGACCGTCCTCGCCGGCGGGGCCGGTGGCGGCCTCCCGCCATCGGAGCCGCCGAAGGGCGGCGGCTTCCGCGACTGGGACCCGCGACGCAAGGCGCTCTTCATCACCCTCGTCTCGATCGCGGGCGTCCTGCTCATCGCGCTCGTGATCCTGCTCATCGTGCTCCTCGGGGGAAACAAGGGCGATCAGCCCACCCCCACGACGAGCCCGACGGGCACCTCGACACCGACGCCGACTCGCTCCGCCACGCCGACCCCCACTCCGACGCCGACCGTCAAGCCCGCGGTGCAGAGCTTCACCGTGAACTCGAACACCGCGGTCTGCGCCGACACGGGCGCGGGGACGAACGTCACGATGCACTTCGCCTGGACCGTCGTCGGCAACCCGACCCAGATCGCCATCGCGAGTGCCCCGAACGCGATCGACGCGATCGCGAACCCGTTCCAGAACAACCTTCCCGCGACCGCAACCGACTTCCAGATGCCGTTCGGGTGCAGCAACGCGCAGCTCACCTACTCGCTCACGATCGCGGGACCCGACGGCCAGCACTACAGCGGCGTCGTGACGGTCGTGCGGCAGTACACGCCGCCGGCTCCGGTGCCGACGAATCCGACGATCACCCAGTTCACCGTGGAGCGCCTCGACAGCAACGTCTGCGACCCCAACGACCCGACAGTGACCCCGTTCCCCCGGATCAGGGTCGTTTGGGCGACCAAGGACGCGATCGCGGTGGAGATCCCAGAGCTGCCTGGATCGGAGCAGCTGAGTGGCTCCTCCGAGCTGGATTACGACTGCGCCGGAGAAGGCATGGTGTTCTCGATCACGGCCACGGGTGCGAGCGGCACGACACCGGCCACTGGAACGACGTCGATTCTCCGGCCGGTCGCGTGAGCGGCGACCCGCGCGGGTAGAATCTTCCGGTCCAACATCTGAGGCACCAAGGGCGCGCGAGCGCCCGAGGACACGGTGCCGCTCATAGTGAACCGGAGTACGTCGATGCCGCGCGAGATCCCCGAGAAGCCCGCCCTCGAAGGCCTCGAAGACACCTGGTCCGCCACGTGGGAGCGAGACGGGACGTACCGCTTCGATCGGGCCGCGGCGCTCGCCGCCGGCAAGGACCACGTCTACGCGATCGACACCCCGCCGCCGACCGCCTCGGGCTCGCTGCACATCGGCCACGTCTTCTCGTACACGCACATGGACCTCGCGGCGCGCTTCAACCGGATGCGCGGCAAGCA
>DATMFB010000128.1:0-5587 GCA_035556395.1 Microbacteriaceae bacterium | reverse complement strand
ACGGGCGTGCAGCACTTCGCGAGCTTGACGAGCACGTCGGTGTCGCCGCGCACGAGCACGCCGTTGCCCGCCGAGGAGCTCCTCGGCCGGCTGGACGTGGTGATGACGTCGGGATCGTCGTGCTCGACCGCATCGGTGACGCCGGCGAGGAGCTTCTCGACGACGGACTGCGCCGAAGTGTGGCCCTCGCCGATCGCGGCGTAGAGCCCGGAGACGGTCGTGAGGTTGAGCTGGCCGGCGACCGCGAGGAGCGAGTCCTGGGTGGTGAGCTTCTGCAGCGGGAGGTTGCGCTTGCGCATCGCCTGCGCGAGGGCCTCCTTGCCCTGCTCGACCGCCTCCTCCCGGCGCTCCTTCGTGAACCAGGTGCGGATCTTGTTCCGCGCCCGGGTCGAGGCGACGAAGTTGAGCCAGTCCTGACTCGGGCCCGCCTCCGGGTTCTTCGAGGTGAGCACCTCGATCGTGTCGCCCGAGACGAGCTTCGAGTTCAGCGGGACGAGGCGGCCGTTGACCTTGGCGCCCATCGTGCGATGCCCGACCTCAGTGTGCACCGCATAGGCGAAGTCGACCGGCGTCGCGCCCGTCGGGAGGCCGATGACCTTGCCCTGCGGCGTGAAGACGTAGACGTCCTTCGCGCCGATCTCGAATCGCAGCCCCTCGAGCCACTCGCTCGGGTCGCTCGTGTCCTCCGACCAGTCCGTGAGCCGGGCGATCCAGGCCATCTCGGAGTCGAACGGCCGCTCCTCGACGCCGCCCTTGCCGCTCGCCATCCGCTCCTTGTACATCCAGTGCGCGGCGACGCCGTACTCGGCGCGCTCGTGCATCTCCTGCGTGCGGATCTGGATCTCGACGGCGCGGCCCTCGGGGCCGATGACGGTCGTGTGCAGCGACTGGTAGAGGTTGAACTTCGGCGTCGCGATGTAGTCCTTGAAGCGGCCGGGGACCGGGTTCCAGCGGGCATGGATCGAGCCGAGCACGGCATAGCAGTCGCGGACGGTCGGCACGAGGACGCGAATGCCGGTCAGGTCGTAGATCTCGTCGAACTCGCGGCCGCGGACGACCATCTTCTGGTAGATCGAGTAGTACTGCTTCGGACGCCCCTGGATCTGGCCCTTGATCCGCTCGGCGCGCAGGTCGTCCTTGATCGTCTCGATGACCTTCGCGATGAACTCCTCGCGCTTCGGGTCGCGCTGTCGGACGAGGTTCTCGATCTCGACGTAGAGCTTGGGCTGCAGGACGGAGAACGACAGGTCCTCGAGTTCGACCTTGACCGTCTGCATTCCGAGTCGGTATGCGAGCGGCGCGTAGATCTCGAGGGTCTCCTTCGCCTTCCGGGTCGCCGACTCGGCCGGGACGAATCCCCACGTCCGCGCGTTGTGCAGCCGGTCGGCGAGCTTGATCACGAGCACGCGGATGTCCTTCGACATCGCGACGATCATCTTGCGCACCGTCTCGGCCTGCGCCGAGTCGCCGTACTTGACCTTGTCGAGCTTCGTGACGCCGTCGACGAGCATCGCGATCTCGTCGCCGAAGTCGGCGCGCAGCCGCTCGAGCGAGTAGTCGGTGTCCTCGACCGTGTCGTGCAGCAGCGCCGCGGCGAGGGTCTTCGGCCCGAGGCCGAGGTCGGCGAGGATCTGCGTCACCGCGACGGGGTGGGTGATGTACGGCTCACCGCTGCGGCGCAGCTGCCCCTCGTGCGCCGCACGCGCTCGCTGGTAGGCGCGCTCCACGAGCGCGATGTCGCCCTTGGGGTGCTGCTGCTTGACCGTCTTGAGCAGGCGCTCGACGGCGCCGGAGTGCTGGGGCGCCCGGGAGAAGATGCGGGGCAGGCGGGAGAGCAGCGACGCGTTCGCCGTCTCCGTCATGTCCCCTCCCAGAGGTGAGAGCCAAGGACCTATTCTACGGTCGCGTCCGCCTCGATCGGCTTCGCCTTCGCTCGCAGCGCAAGGACCCGCTCGGTGTGCTTGCGGATCTTCGGCTCGCCCTCGCGCATCTGCGAGTAGAACGGCGCGCCGAGGAAGACCGTCGAGTAGGTGCCGACGATGATGCCGATGAAGAGCGCGAGCGCGATGTCGCGGAGGGTGCCGGCCCCGAGGAAGAGCGCGCCGATCCAGAGGATCGCGCCGACGGGCAGCACCGCGACGACGCCCGTGTTGATCGAGCGCACGAGCGTCTGGTTGACCGCGAGGTTCACCGACTCGGGGAACGTCCGCACGGTGTCCGCGGCGTCCTCCTTCGTGTTCTCGCGCACCTTGTCGAAGACGACGACCGTGTCGTAGAGCGAGTAGCCGAGAATCGTCAGGAAGCCGATCACCGCCGAGGGCGTGATCTCGAAGCCGAACACCCCGTAGACGCCGATGGTGATGACGAGGTCGTGGAGCAGGGTGACGATCGCGGCGATCGACATCTTCCAGGTGCGGAAGTAGATCGCCATGAAGATCGCGGCGAGCGCGACGAAGACGATGAGGGCGATGATGCCCTGGCGTGACACGTCGGCGCCCCAGCTGCCGCTGATGAACGTCGCCGAGACGTCCGTTATGGGGACGCCGTACGAATCAGCGAGCGCCGCTCGGATCGCGTCGGTCTCCTCCTGCGTGACGAGCTCGGTCTGCACCTGGATGGACTTGACGTCGGTCCCGACGACTGTGACGTGCGCGGTGGCATCGGGCGCGACGGAGCGGACGGCGTCCTCGGCGAGGCGCTGGGAGGTGTCCTGGACCGAGGAGACCTTGAACTGGGAGCCGCCGGAGAACTCGATGCCGAAGACGAGGCCGCCGCGCATGATCGGCACGGCGACCGCGATGATCAGCATGACGAGCGCGATGCCGTACCACCACCGGCGCTTGCCGACGAAGTCGAAGGACTTCGCGCCGGTGTAGAGATCGTTGCCGAAGCGTGTGAGACGCGATGCACCGGCCATCAGTCCTCGTCTCCCTTGTCCGTGCCGGCGCCCGCGAGCGCGGCGGCCTTGCGCTCCGCGATCGTCTGGCGCCTGGCGGCCTCCTTGGTCGCGCCCGAGCGCCGCTTCTCGGCGTTGAACCGGAACTCGGCCCGGCCGCGATAGACCGCGCCGAGGGCCTGCGGGTCGAGCCCGCTCCACGGGTGGCCGCCCGCGAAGAAGCGGTTCTCCGCCATGAGCTGCAGCACCGGGTGGGTGAAGAGCATGACGATGAGCACGTCGATGATCGTCGTGAGACCGAGCGTGAAGGCGAAGCCGCGGACGCTGCCGACCGCGAGCACGTAGAGCACGACGGCGGAGAGCAGGTTGATGAACTTCGCGCTGAGGATCGTGCGCAGCGCGCGCTTCCAGCCCGCCTCGACCGCGCCGGGCAGGGTCCGACCGTCGCGTAGCTCGTCTCGGATGCGCTCGAAGTAGACGATGAACGAGTCGGCCGTGAAGCCGATCGCGACGATGAGGCCGGCGATGCCGGCGAGCGAGAGGCTGTAGCCCTGCCGCCAAGACATGATCGCGATGACGAGATACGTGAGGATGCCCATGATGACGAGCGACGCGATCGTCACGAGCCCGAGCAGCCGGTACTGGAAGAGCGAGTAGATCAGGACCAGCACGAGGCCGATGAGCCCGGCGATGAGCCCGATCGAGAGCTGCTCCGAACCGAGCGTCGCGGACAGCGCCTCGCTCGACTGGAGCACGAAGCTGATGGGCAGCGAGCCGTTCTTGAGCTGGTCCGCGAGCGTCTTCGCCGACTCCTGGGTGAAGTTGCCGGAGATCTCCGCTCGCCCGTCGGTGATCTGCGCGTTCATCGACGGGGCCGAGATGACCCAGCCGTCGAGCACCATCGCGAAGCGGTTCTGCGCGCTGCCCTGCGGGAAGCCCACGAGGCGTGCGGAGATCTCCGCGAACTCCTCGGTGCCCTCGGCGTCGAAGACGATGCTGACGGCCCACTCGTTCGTCGTCATGCCGTTCTGACCCTGCTTGAGGCCGGCGGTCGCGTCGGCGATGCGCTCGCCCGAGACCTCGACGGGGCCGAGGATGAACTTCTCGCCCGTCTCCGCATCGCAGGACAGGAACGGCTGATCCGTCGGCGCGAGCGCCGTCTCGGGATCGTTGAGGGGCGAGCAGTCGAAGTTGAGGAAGTCCCAGTAGAGCTGGGCGGATACCCACTGGCTCGGGTCGCTCGGGTTGTAGTCGGGGTCGTCCGGCGTCTTCGGGTTGATCGGCTGATCCGAGAGCGGGATCGTCGGCTCGATCGGCGTGGTCGTGTCCTCGGGCAGCGGGTCGGGGACGGCCGCGTTCACCTCGGCGGCGACCTCGTCCGGGAGCGCGCACTCGTTCGTCGCGCCGATGGCGCAGATGACCGGTCGGAAGTCGAGCTTCGCGGCAGCCTGCACGCGGGCGAGCGTGTCATCGCTCGGCGTGCCGGGGATCGCGACGACGATGTTCGACCCGCCCTGCGAGGTGACCTCGGCCTCGGCGACGCCCGCGGAGTCGACGCGCTGGCGGATGATCGCGACAGCCTGGTCGAGCTGCTCCTGCGTGACGCTCTGCCCCTCCGCGAGCTTCGGCGCGAGGATCAACTGCGTGCCGCCCTGGAGGTCGAGCGCGAGCTTCGGGGTCCAGGACGCGTTCGACCAGATCACTCCGCCGCCGAGCACAGCGAAGAGGAGAGCAGTGATGACGGCGAGCCAGACCAACGAGCGGGTCGCAGCACGCGCGGGGGCGCTACGAGCCATCAGGGCTTCTTCGGCGCTTCGCCCTCGGAACCCTCGTCACCCTCGGCCACGTCGTCGTTCCGGATGCGCTCGCCGAATCGCGGCTCCTCCAGGCTCTCGCCGGTCAGCTCCGCGACCTCGCGGTCGATCTCGGCCTCGGTGAGGCCTCCCTCGCGCGCCTTCTGCTCGCGCTCGGCGATCTCCATCGCCTCCTCGACCGATCGGGGCGTGTCGCCCGCGGGGCCGGTGGTGGGCTCGACGACCTTGACGAGCGTCTGGCGGTGGACCTTGACGATGTTGCCCGGGCTCACCTCGAGCTCCGCAGTGCTCGCAAGATCGTCGACCGAGACGAGGGTGCCGAACAGGCCGAAGGAGGTCATCACCTGGACGCCGGGGACCATCGTGGTCTGGAGCTTCTGCGCCTCGGTCTTGCGCTTGCGCGAGCTGCGCCACATGAAGAACACGAGCACGACCAGCAGGACGACCATCGCGATGGTCAGGAAGTTGCCGCCGAACAGACCGCCGTCGGCCGCAGGCGCCGAGGTCTCGCCCGGTGCCGGCTGCTGCGTCGTCGGGGCGACGGCGGAGCAGGCTGCGAGGACGACTGCCGTACCGGCGAGGACGATCGCGGCGACACCGCGGCGGAGGAACGTCATTGGGGGCCTTTCGATGCCTTCTGGGTGCCTGACACGTCGATCGCCGGTGCGAACGCCGCAAGTCGGGCCTCAGCGATCATAGTCCATCGTCGAACAGCGCATCCTGGGGAGCGCCCGATGGTCGCGCAGCGGACTGCTCGCGCTCGACCGCGCCGAGATGGCGATAGGCCGCCGACGTGGCGACCCGGCCCCGCGGCGTGCGCGCGAGCAGCCCGATCCGGACCAGGAACGGCTCGACGACGCTCTCGATCGTCTCGGCC
>DATMFB010000127.1:0-12043 GCA_035556395.1 Microbacteriaceae bacterium | reverse complement strand
TTCTTCAAGGACACCGCGACGACGCGCGACATCAACCGCGCGCAGATCTACGCGTGGAAGAAGGGGATCAAGACGATCTACTACATCCGCCTGCGGCAGATGGCGCTCGAGGGCACCGAGGTCGACGGCTGCGTCTCCTGCATGCTGTGACCCCGCCTACCGCTCGCTGAGCGAGCGCAGCGAGTCGAAGCGTCAATCACGACGAAGGACAGAACAATGACTGAAGCAGTGAAGCTCCTCACCGAGGTCCAGGCGATCAACTGGAACCGGATCGAGGACGACAAGGACCTCGAGGTCTGGAACCGCCTCACCGGGAACTTCTGGCTCCCCGAGAAGGTGCCGCTCTCGAACGACGTGCAGTCCTGGGGCACGCTCAAGCCGCACGAGCAGCTCCTCACGATGCGCGTCTTCACCGGCCTGACGCTCCTCGACACCGTGCAGGGCACGGTCGGCGCGGTCGCGCTCATCCCCGACGCGCTCACCCCGCACGAGGAGGCGGTCTACACGAACATCGCGTTCATGGAGTCCGTGCACGCGAAGTCGTACTCGTCGATCTTCTCCACGCTCGCGTCGACCAGCGAGATCGACGACGCGTTCCGCTGGTCGCTGGAGAACGAGAACCTCCAGAAGAAGGCCTCGATCGTCATGGAGTACTACCGCGGCGACGAGCCCCTCAAGCGGAAGGTCGCCTCGACGCTGCTCGAGTCCTTCCTCTTCTACAGCGGCTTCTACCTGCCGATGTACTGGAGCTCCCGCGCGAAGCTGACGAACACGGCCGACCTCATCCGCCTCATCATCCGCGATGAGGCCGTGCACGGGTACTACATCGGCTACAAGTTCCAGAAGGGAGTCGAGCAGCTCGACGAGGCCGCGAAGGCCGAGATCAAGGACTACACGTTCTCGCTCCTCTATGAGCTCTACGACAACGAGGTGCAGTACACGGCCGACCTCTACGACGAGATCGGCCTGACGGAGGACGTCAAGAAGTTCCTCCACTACAACGCGAACAAGGCGCTCATGAACCTCGGCTACGAGGCGATGTTCCCCAAGACGGTCACGGACGTGAACCCCGCGATCCTCTCGGCGCTCTCGCCCAACGCCGACGAGAACCACGACTTCTTCTCCGGGTCCGGTTCCTCGTACGTCATCGGCAAGGCCGTCAACACCGAGGACGAGGACTGGGACTTCTAGACGAGCTCGCGAAGCGCCTCGCCGACGCCGGAGCGCGTGACGAGGCGCTCGCGGAGTACGTCCCGACCTCCCGTGCCCTCGGCTTCATCCCGCGTGCGCCGCGGATGGTGCCGCGCGGACGGGTGTGGCGGCTCGGCGAGTTCCTGCTGACGCCGGAGGGCGAGCTGCTGCGCACGGGCCGGGTCGTGCGGGTCGCCGGCACCGATCGCCGCCGGAGCGTCGTCGCCGCGGCGATCACCGAGCATCACGAGCTCGCCCTCGCGGCGAGGCGCGGAGGCTATCGCGAGGGGGAGTCGGTGAACTTCGGGGCCCGACCTGTCGACCCCGCCGTTCCCGGCGTTCTCGACCTGGCGGCCTACCTGACCGAGCGCGCCGAGCTGCTCATCGACCCGCCCGGAGGCGCCTGAGGCGCTCCCGCGCGCCCCGCGTCGTCCTCCCGGCTGCAGTGTCAGGATGTGACCGTGGCGGACGGAGCTCCCCTCACCAAGCACAGCCAGGTGCGACTCATCCTGTCCCTCGCGGCGGGCCTCGTGGTCGGCGTCGTGGTCGGACTGCTGGTGCGCTGGGACTACGGCATCCTGACCGGCTGGATCACGGGTTGCGGACTGTACCTGCTGGTGGTGCTCCTGCATACGCGGGGTCTCGACGCCGCGCAGACCCGGGCGCACGCTACCCGCGAGGATCCCGGTCGGAGGATCGCCGACGCCCTGACGACGGTCGGCGTCGCGGTCGGGATGACGACGGTCGTGGTGATCCTCGTCGCCGCGCATGGCGCGGGCCCGATCGAATACGGCATTCCGGCGCTGGGGCTCGGGGCGATCATCGCCAGCTGGTTCCTCGTGCAGACGCTCTACATGCTGCGCTACGCGCGGCTGTATTACCGCGAGGACGGGCGGGACGTCGACTTCAATCAGAAGGACGAGCCCACGTACAGTGACTTCGCCTATCTCTCCTTCACGCTGGGGATGACCTACCAGGTCTCGGACACCAACCTCAGCTCCCGCTCGATCCGGCAGCAGGCCCTGGGGCACGCCCTGGTCTCCTACCTGTTCGGCGCGTTCATCCTCGCTGCGACCATCAACATCGTCGCGGGACTGGGTTCGTAGCTGTCGGTGGGCATGGCGCTTCAGCGTCCGACGTACTCGCGCAGGTGCTGCGCGGTCAGCGTCTCGCCGCTCGCGACGAGGTCGGCGGGCGTGCCCTCGAAGACGATCGTGCCGCCGTCGCGACCGGCCCCAGGGCCGAGGTCGATGATCCAGTCGGCGTGCGCCATGACGGCCTGGTGGTGCTCGATCACGATGACGCTATTGCCGGCGTCCACGAGGCGATCCAGCATGCCGAGCATGGTGTCGACGTCGGCGAGGTGCAGGCCGGTCGTCGGCTCGTCGAGCACGTAGATCGCGCCCTGCTTGGCCATCGAGATCGCGAGCTTGAGCCGCTGGCGCTCGCCGCCCGAGAGCGTGTTGAGCGCCTGCCCGAGCGTGATGTAGCCGATGCCGACGTCGATCATTCGCGCGAGCGTCGTCTGCGCGGGTCCCTTCGTGAAGAAGGTCGCGGCCTCGGCCGCCGACATCGAGAGCACCTCGTGGATGTTCTTGCCGTCGAGCTCGTACTCGAGCACCGCGTCGCTGAAGCCCGTGCCGTCGCAGGTCTCGCAGCGCGTCTCGACGGTCTGCGTGAAGCCGAGGCTCGTGATGATGACGCCGAGGCCCTTGCACGCGATGCAGGCGCCCTCGGAGTTCGCGCTGAAGAGCGCCGGCTTGACGCCGTTGGCCTTCGCGAAGGCGGCTCGGATGACGTCGAGCAGACCCGTGTAGGTCGCGGGGCTGCTGCGCCGCGACCCCTTGATAGGCGCCTGGTCGAGGACGACGACCTCGTCGAACGCGGGCACGTTGCCGTGGATGAGGGACGACTTGCCCGAGCCCGCGACGCCCGTGACGACCGTGAGCACGCCGAGCGGGATGTCCACGTCGACGTCCCTGAGGTTGTGCTGGGCGGCTCCGCGCACCTCGAGCCCACCCTTCGGCGTGCGCGTCGACGGCTTGAGCTGAGCCCGGTGGTCGAGGTGCCGGCCGGTGAGGGTCTCGGAGGCGCGCAGGCCCGCGACGTCGCCCGTGAACATGATCTCCCCGCCGAGGCGCCCCGCCCCGGGACCGAGGTCGATCACGTGGTCGGCGATCTCGATGACCTCGGGCTTGTGCTCGACGACGAGCACCGTGTTGCCCTTGTCGCGCAGCTGCCGCAGCAGTTCGTTCATGCGCTGGATGTCGTGCGGGTGCAGGCCCGCACTCGGCTCGTCGAAGACGTAGGTGATGTCGGTGAGCGCCGACCCGAGGTGCCGGATCATCTTGGTGCGCTGCGCCTCGCCGCCCGACAGCGTGCCCGACGCCCGGTCGAGGGAGAGGTAGCCGAGCCCGACGTCGACGAACGATCCGATCGTCTGCCGCAGCCCCACCATGAGCGGTGCGACCTCGGGGTCGTCGACGCTCTCGAGCCAAGCCGCGAGATCGGAGATCTGCATGGCCGCGGCATCCGCGATGCTGATGCCGCGGATCTTCGACGAGCGCGCGCCTTCGTTCAGTCGTGTCCCGCCGCAGTCGGGGCAGGCGGTGAACTTGACCGCCCGATCGACGAAGGCGCGGATGTGCGACTGCAGCGAGTCGCGGTCCTTCTGCAGCATCGACTTCGTGATCTTGGGCACGAGCCCCTCGTAGGTCACGTTGATGCCCTGCATCTTGACCTTCGTCGGCTCCTTATAAAGGAAGTCGTCGAGCTCCTGCGGCGTGTAGTCCTTGATCGGCTTGCCCGGGTCGAGGAACCCCGACTCGGTGAAGCCGCGTACCATCCAGCCGTCGACGTTGTACCCGGGGATCGTGATCGCGCCGTCGGCGAGCGACTTCTCGCGGTCGAACAGCTCGTCGAGGTCGACCTCGCTCGCCTCGCCGAGCCCTTCGCAGCGCGGGCACATCCCGCCCGTGATCTCGAACGACCGGCGCTCCTTGACCTGCTTGCCGCCCTTCTCGAACGTCACGGCGCCGGCGCCCTTGACCGAGGGGATGTTGAACGAGAACGCCTGGGGCGAGCCGACGTGCGGTTCGCCGATGCGGCTGAACAGGATCCGCAGCATCGCGTGCGCGTCGGTCGCGGTCCCGACGGTCGAGCGCGCGTTCGCGCCCATCCGCTCCTGATCGACGATGATCGCGGGACTGACGTTCTCGAGCGCGTCGACTTCGGGACGGTTCAGCTGCCCCATGAACTGCTGCACGAAGGTCGGGTAGGTCTCGTTGATGAGCCGCTGCGACTCGTTCGCGATCGTGGCGAACACGAGCGACGACTTGCCCGAGCCGCTCACGCCGGTGAAGACCGTCAGGCGCCGCTTGGGGATCTCGACGTCGATGCCCTTGAGATTGTTCTCACGGGCCCCGATGACCCGGATGACCTCGTGCGAATCGGCGATGTGGACGGCCTGCTGCATCCGTACAGTCTGCTCGCACCCCCGGACACCGCACTGCTCGAATCGTGCTCGGCCCGTCGGCGCCCGTCAGTACTGCGGGTGGATGATCGCGCGGAACTCGCGGTCGTAGAGCGCGGCGACCTTCGCGTCGAAGTCGGCGGGCAGCGCGACCTCGGCCGCCGAGGCGTTCGCGCGCGCCTGGTCGGGGCTGCGCGCGCCCGGGATGACGGTCGTGACACCCGACTGCGCGATGACCCAGGCGAGTGCAGCCTGCGCCGGCGTCACGCCGTCGGGGCAGAGCGCGGCGAACTCGCGGGCCGCCGCGACGCCCGTCTCGTAGTCCACGCCCGAGAACGTCTCCCCACGGTCGAAGGCGGCACCCTCGCGGTTGAAGGTGCGGTGGTCATCCGGTGCGAACGTCGTCGACTCGGTGTAGCGACCGGACAGCAGTCCGGAGGCGAGCGGGACGCGCGCGATGATCGCGGTGCCCGCGGCTGCGGCGGCCGGCAGCACGCGATCGAGCGGCTTGAGGCGGAAGGCGTTGAGGATGATCTGGACGCTCTGCACGCCGGGCCGTGCGATCGCGTCGAGCGCCTCCGACTCCCGCTCCACCGAGACGCCGTAGGCGGCGATGACCTCGGCGGCCACGAGCTCGTCGAGCGCGTCGAAGACGGCGTCGTCGCGGTAGACCGAGCTCGGCGGGCAGTGCAGTTGCACGAGCGGGATCGTGTCGACGCGGAGGTTGCGCCGCGAGCGGTCGAGCCAGGCGCGGAAGTTCGCGGCGTTGTAGTGCTCGTGGAGCTGCGGGACGCGGCGGCCCATCTTCGTGACGACCGTGCCGGCCCACCCGGCGTTCTGCCCCCGCCACCGCGCGATGAGCGACTCGCTGCGCCCGTCGCCGTAGACGTCCGCGGTGTCGAACAGGGTCACCCCCGCCTCGGCCGCCGCATCGAGCACGGCGAACGCGTCCCCCTCGCTCACCTCGCCCCAGTCGGCGCCGAGCTGCCAGGTGCCGAGGCCGACGACCGACACGCTCCGCCCGGTGCGCCCGAGCGCTCGCTGCTCCATCCACCCATCCTCCACCCGCCCTGCCCTTCATCGACTGTGCACTTTTCGGGCCGGAATCGACCGATCCGGCCCGAAAAGTGCACAGTCAGCGGGGGCGGACGGCGTCCCAGGTGACCGTGAGCTCGCCGAGGCGCCAGCGGGATCGCCCGCCGACGACGGGCCAGCGTGCGCGCATCGTCTCGGCGGCGGCGAGCCAGCGCTGGACGGGACCGTAGACGGACAGCGGCGCCGCGCTCGCCCAGGCCCGGTCGAGGTCGGCGAGGAAGTCGTGCACGGGTTCACCGGGCACGTTGCGGTGGATGAGCGCCTTGGGCAACCGCTCGGCGACGATCGACGGCGCCTCGAGCGATGCGAGGTGGAGGCCGATCGTGAGCGTCTCGGCACCGCGTTCCGGTGAGAGCGTGACCCACGAGCCGACGCGGCCGTTCTCCGAGCAGGTGCCCTCGACGAGCGCGCCGCCCGGCTGCAGGCGCGCAAGCAGCTGCGCCCAGGCCGCACCGACCTCGGACTCGTCGTACTGCCGCAGCACGTTCGCGGCGCGGATGATCGCGGGCGGCCTGCCATCCGGCGTCGGCACCTCGAAGCCGCCGAGCCGGAAGCTCACCGGCCGGTGGCTCGCCGGAGTGCCGCTGCCTGAGCGAGCGAAGCGAGTCGAAGGGTCGCTCAGGGTGCGCTGTGCCGCGAGCACCCGCTCCGGGTCGATCTCGATGCCGACGACCTCGACATCGGGGCGCACGCGCGAGAGCCGATCGTGGAGCTCCAGCACGGTCGTCGCGGACGCCCCGTAGCCGAGGTCGACGACGAGGGGATCGGCAGAACGCCGGAGGGCCGGCAAGGCGCAGATCCATCGGTCGAAGCGGCGCAGGCGGTTCGTGCCCGTCGTCCCGCGGGTGATGCGTCCCACGGGCCTCGCCACCGCACCATTCTCATCCAGCGGTGCCTTGGGCGCAGTCACGCGCGGCGCATTGCGCACACGGCACCGCCAGGCGGGAACTATTCGACCGTGTCGAGGTAGCGCAGCAGCACGCCCTCGCGCAGCGCCCACGGCGAGACCTCGAGCTCGCTCACCCCGAGCGCCTTCATCGTCGCGTTGAGCACGAGCGCGCCGCCGACGATCTGGTAGGTGCGCTCCGGGGTGATGCCCGGGAGGTTCTGCCGGGACTCCGGCGACATCGCGGCCATCCGGGGGATCCAGTCCTTGAGCCGCGCCCGCGACAGCACGAGGCGCTCGTTGCCCGCCCAGCCGGGCACGGCGTGGCCCGCGAGCTTCGCGAGCGAGCGGATCGTCTTCGACGACCCGACCACGTGGTCGGGCGAGGGGCGGCCCGCCATCATGTCCCGCGCGGTCCCGAGGTGCTCGTCGAGGAACTCGGTGAGCGCCGCGAGCCGCTCGGGCCGCGGCGGATCCTCCGGGAGCAGGTGCGAGACGGTCAGGCGCCCGGCACCGAAGGGCAGCGAGAGGGCGACCGCGGGCGCCTCGTCCGGCCCGGCCGCGATCTCGAGCGAGCCGCCCCCGATGTCGATCATGAGGATCTCGCCGGCCGACCAGCCGAACCAGCGCCGGATCGCGAGGAAGGTGAACCTCGCCTCCTCGGGCCCGTCGAGCACCTGCAGCGGGACGCCCGTGATCGCCTCGATGCGCTCGATGAGCTCGGCGCCGTTCGTCGCGTCGCGCAGCGCCGACGTCGCGATCGTGACGAGCGCGTCGACCGACTGCCGGTCGACGACCGCGCGCGCCTGGCGGATCGCGTTCTCGAGCTCCAGGACGCCCTGCGCGCTGATCGAGCCATCCGGTTCGAGGAAGCGCATGAGTCGCACGACGCTGCGATCGGAGACCGACGTGACGGGTCGGGCGCCGGTGTGCGCATCGACGACAAGCAGGTTCACCGTGTTCGAACCGATGTCGAGCACTCCGAGCCGCACGGGTCGAGGTTACTCTCCGGCGCGCATGCGCCCGACGGGAAACTACGCTGGAGGCATGAGCACGCTGATCCTTCTGCGCCATGGCAACTCCGAGTGGAACCAGCAGAACCTGTTCACCGGCTGGGTCGACGTGCGGCTGTCAGAACGCGGTGTCGGCGAGGCGAAGCGCGCGGGCGAGCTGCTCGCGGAGTCGGGTCTGAAGCCCCACATCCTCTACACCTCGCTGCTCACGAGGGCGATCCAGACCGCGAACCTCGCGCTCGAGGCCGCCGACCGGGCGTGGATCCCCGTCAAGCGCGACTGGCGGCTCAACGAGCGCCACTACGGCGCGCTCCAGGGCAAGGACAAGGCGCAGACGCTCGCGGAGTACGGCGAGGAGCAGTTCACGATCTGGCGGCGCAGCTACGACATCCCGCCGCCGCCGATCGCCGACGACGATCCCTACAGCCAGGTCGGCGACGAGCGCTACGCGGACCTCCCCGACGCGCTGGTCCCGAGGACCGAGAGCCTCAAGCTCGTCATCGAGCGGCTCGTGCCGTACTGGGAGTCCGACATCGTGCCCGATCTCGCCGCGGGCCGGACCGTGCTCGTGACCGCGCACGGCAACTCGCTCCGGGCGCTCGTGAAGCACCTCGACGGGATCGCCGACGCCGACATCGCCGCGCTCAACATCCCGACCGGGATCCCGCTCGTCTACGAGCTCGGGCCCGACTTCAAGCCCACGCAGCCGGCGTACTACCTCGACCCGGAGGCGGCTGCGGCCGGCGCGGCGGCGGTCGCCGCACAGGGCAAGCAGTAGTCGCTACTCGTCCGTCGGGACCCATTCGCCGGTCGACAGGTACTGGACCTTCTTCGCGATCGACACCGCGTGGTCCGCGAAGCGCTCGTGGTACCGGCTCGCGAGCGTCGCATCGACCGTGTCGACGGCGGCGCCCTTCCAGGTCTCGCCGAGCACCCGGTCGAAGACCGAGAGGTGCAGCGCGTCGACCTCATCGTCGAGGTCGCGGATCTCTTCGGCGATGGAGACGTCCTGCGTCTCCAGGAGCGCGACGAGCTTCTGCGCGATCTCCGTGTCGATCCGGCCGAGCTCGCGGAAGGTCGGGCGCAGGCTCTTCGGCACGACCTTCTCGGGGAAGCGGTAGCGGGCGAGCTGGGCGATGTGCCCGGTCATGTCGCCCATCCGCTCGAGCGAGGCCGAGATGCGCAGCGCGCTGACGACGATGCGCAGGTCCCGCGCGACCGGCTGCTGCCGGGCGAGGATGTCGATCGCGAGCTCGTCGAGCGTCTTCGCCGCCGCGTCGATGACCGCGTCCCCGGCGATGACTTGCTCCGCGAGCGCGATGTCCGAGTCGTTGAACGCGCCCGTCGCGCGGCCCATGGAGTCGGCGACGAGGCTCGCGATCTCCACAAGCCGTCCCTGCACCTCGCGCAGTTCCTGCTGGAATACCTCGCGCACCCGATACCTCCGAACTCAGACCCGGGCAGGCTGAAGAGCCTGGCTCCGGCCGGTCAATCCTCTGCGTCGAAGGTGAACAACTGGGGCCGGGACGGTGAACTTCACCGTTCCAGCCGCTGACGTCCGGTCGTCGCAGATCTGACGCGCCTAATCTAATCACCATGGAGACGGCCGGGCTCGTCGCCCTCGCCCTGGCGCTTGGAATCGTCGTCGGCGCGGGCGCGGCGACCGTCATCGTCCTCGCGGCACGCACCGGTCGTCGTGCGGTCGCCGCGCAGTCGGTCATCCTCCCGTCAGGCATCGACGCGATCATCGACGTGCTCGAGGCGCCCGCGGTCCTGCTCGACCCGTCCGGGATGCTCGTGACCGCGTCGGAGAACGCGGGTGAGGCCGGCCTCCTCGACGGCGGCGTGCACCCGGATATCCGGGCGATCGCGGCGGAGGTGCGCAGCGAGGGCGAACCGATCCGCCGCGACATCGTGCTGCACGGCAGCGGCCGACCCGATCCCGTGCGCCACCTCAGCGTCACGGCGTCCCTCGTCGGCGCGCGCTACGTCCTCGTGATCGCGGACGACCGCTCCGAGTCGGTCCGGCTCGACGAGGTTCGCCGCGACTTCGTGGCGAACATCAGCCACGAGCTGAAGACCCCGATCGGTGCGGTGAGCCTGCTCGCCGAGGCGATCGACTCCGCTGCGGAGGACCCCGCCCAGGTGCGCCGCTTCGCGGCGCGCCTCGGGGGCGAGTCCCGCCGGCTCGCGGATATGACGCACGACATCATCGAGCTCTCCCGCGTCCAGGGGCTGGCCCCGCTCGCGCAGAGCGAGCCGGTGCGGATCGACCGCGTGGTGCAGACCGCGATCGAGCAGAATCGGGTCTCGGCGGATGCGAAGGGCATCGAGATCCTGTCGCGGCTGCCGAAGGAGCGGCTCACGGTCAAGGGGCACGATCTCACGCTCGTCGCCGCGGTCGCGAACCTCATCGCGAACGCCGTCCAGTACTCGCCGGAGCGCTCGCGGGTCGGGGTCGGCCTGACGCGCCGCGATGCGACGATCGAGATCGCCGTGACCGACCAGGGTCCCGGCATTCCGGAGGACGAGCAGGAGCGGATCTTCGAGCGGTTCTTCCGCAGCGATCCCGCGCGCAGCCGCAACACCGGCGGCTCCGGGCTCGGTCTCGCGATCGTCAAGCACGCCGTCGCGAACCACGGCGGCTCGACCCGGGTCTGGTCGCAGCCCGGCAGCGGCTCGACGTTCACGATCGTCCTCCCGCTCGCCGACGTGATCGAGGAGCTTCCGACGCCGACCGCACATGAAGGGGCCACCGCGTGACGAGAATCCTGATCGTCGAGGACGAGGCGTCGCTCGCCGAGCCGCTCGAGTACCTGCTGTCGAGGGAGGGCTACGAGACGGAGATCGCCGCCGACGGCGCCGCGGCGCTCGCGGCCTTCGCGCGCGATCCGCACGATCTCGTCCTGCTCGACCTGATGCTCCCGGGGATCTCCGGCACGGACGTCTGCCGGGAGATCCGCACGCGCTCCCAGGTCCCGATCATCATGCTGACGGCGAAGGACTCCGAGGTCGACATCGTCGTCGGGCTCGAGCTCGGGGCCGACGACTACGTGACGAAGCCGTACTCGTCGCGCGAGCTGCTCGCCCGCATCAAGGCGGTCCTGCGCCGCCGGGTCGAGCCGGACGACGACCCCGGGATCCTCGAGGCGGGACCCGTGCGGATGGATGTCGACCGGCACACGGTGAGTGTCGACGGCCGCGAGATCGCGATGCCGCTCAAGGAGTTCGAGCTCCTCGAGCTGCTCATGCGCAACTCGGGACGCGTGCTCACCCGCGGCCAGCTCATCGACCGGGTATGGGGGTCCGGCTACTTCGGGGACACCAAGACCCTCGACGTACACATCAAGCGGATCCGCGCGAAGATCGAGGAGACGCCGTCGGAGCCCAAGCTCCTCGTCACCGTGCGAGGACTCGGCTACCGCTTCGACGCCTAGCGGCGCACGCGGGTCGAGTAGCCGCGCAGCGGCGTATCGAGACCTCGAGACCTACGGGACGAACGGGTCGAGGAACGGCCGGCCCTGGTTGTCGAGGACCGGGGTCAGCAGCGTCTGGGTGTCCGCGTCGCCGGCCTGGAAGGTGACGGCGAGCAGTCCGCCGACGATCGCGTCGGGCGCCTCGATGATGATGATGTGCGGCGGCTGCTCACCGACGAGCGTCGAGCCGGGCGGCACCGGGATCCAGTTCTCGACGGTGCCGTCGAGGGTAGGGATCGAGTAGTTGAGCTTCGTCGCCTCGCCCTTGTTGATGACGGTGAACGTGACGTTGGCGAGCGAGCCGTCCTCGTTGGTCACGGCCTGGACGTTGCGCAGCAGCACGTCGCCGAGGTCGGCGCCGACGCCGTCGGCCGGGTCGTACTTGATGAGCGTGGCGGTCGGCGCCATGAATGTGCAGCCGCCGAGAAGGAGTGCGCCGAGGAGGCCGAGGGGCGCGACGATTCGGATGCCGAGCGTGCGTGCGTTCACGCCGTCCAGCCTACCCACTAGCCGATGGTAGGATTGACTGCCTTAGAAGGGACCTGTCGATGTTGTTTGAGGTCGGAGAAACCGTCGTCTACCCTCACCACGGAGCCGCCACGATCATTGAGATCAAGAAGCGCGTTATCAAGGGTGAAGAGAAGGTCTACCTGAAGCTGAACGTGGCTCAGGGCGACCTCACTATCGAGGTCCCCGCGGACAACGTCGACCTCGTCGGCGTCCGGGACGTCATCGGCAAGGAGGGTCTCGACCGCGTGTTCGAGGTGCTGCGCATGCCGTTCATCGAGGAGCCGACGAACTGGTCGCGCCGCTACAAGGCGAACCTCGAGAAGCTCGCGTCCGGCGATGTCATCAAGGTCTCGGAGGTCGTCCGCGATCTCTGGCGCCGCGATCAGGACCGCGGCCTCTC
>DATMFB010000126.1:0-3390 GCA_035556395.1 Microbacteriaceae bacterium | reverse complement strand
CCGCGCTGATCGACGGCGGATCGGCGGACGAGTCGGGGTTGCGGGTCGGGGACCTCATCACCCGGCTGGGCGCGCGCTCGGCACCGACGGTCGTGACGCTCGCCGAGGTGACCGTGCGCGCGGCCCCGGGCGACGTCGTGGAGGTCGAATACATCCGCGAACGCGAGGTCCGCACCACGACCGTCACGCTTCGGCCCGACCCGGTGCCGCATTCCCGCCCATGAGCACGATGGGATCTCGTCCGCACGATCCCGAGCGCTCGGCGGCAGGCTGGATCTTCCCGATGCGCGCGGCGGTCACGACCACCCGGATCGGGCTGCTGGCGGCCGGTGTCGCGATCGGGCTGTCGGCGGCCGCAGTGTTCGCACTGATCGGCATCCTCCTCGCCGTGATCTCGCCCGGTTCGATCGCGGTCTGGGCGCCCGCGGCGCTGCTGCCGGTCGCCCTGCTCTACTGCGTGGCGTGGCGATGGGAACCGATCAGTCCGGCGCGGGCGCTCCTGCTCGTGCTGCTCGCGGCCAGCTCGCACGCGCTGCTGACGCTCGCGGTCTCGCAGTCGCCCATCGCGGCGCCTGCGGGCACCTCCACGTTCGTCCTGACGATGATGGTCGTGTCGACCGTGCTCGTCGCGACCGCCGCCGACCGGTGGTCGGGAGGTCTGCTCGGCGCGGCCGTGGGCTACCTCGTCGCGGAGGGCGCGGTGCTCCTCACGGGGGTCGCGGTCGGGCTCAGCATCCGATTCGATGCCACGGCACTGACCGTCGCCGCGGCGACCGCGGCGCTGAGCGCCCTCTTCCCGCTCGCACGGGCACGCGCGCGTGGACGGAGCGAGTCGCTCGAGGCCGCCGATCGGCACGCCCGCGAGGCCCGGATCCGGGAGTCGGAGCGGCGCGAGCTGCTGGCGCAGCTGCACGACACCGTGCTCGGCGACCTCACGCTCATCGCGCTGCGTCGACCTGGTGCATTCGACGACGCAGAACGCGGGGAGCTCGAGTCGACGCTCGCGGTGAGCTCGATGCTGCCCGTGCTGAGGACCGACGACGTCGCGATCTCCCCGAGCCTGGCCGCGGTCGCAGCTGCGGGCGGGCTCGAGCTGGTGATCGAGGGCGAGCTCGCCGAGCTCGACAGACTCCCCGATCCGGCCCGGACCGCCGTCGCGTCGGCGCTCGAGCAGTGCGTCGTCAACGTGGTCCGGCACGCCGGGGTCGGGGCCGTGCGCCTCGGCGTCCACGCCACGACTCGCGACATCACGGTGCAGGTCGTCGACGAGGGCATCGGGTTCGACCCCTCGACGGTCGCCGCCGACCGGTTCGGCCTGAGCGAATCGGTCCGCGGACGCATCGAGCGCGAGGGCGGCACGGTCGAGGTGCGCAGCGCGCCGGGCTCCGGCACGCACATCCTCATCCGGCTGCCGCGCGAGGCGGGCAGCTGATGGCCGGGCCTCGAGTGACGCCGCAGCAGCTCGACCCGCTCGGCGGAGTGACCGCCCAGGCGTACGCGTGGGTGCTCGGACTCGGCGCGCTCGGCATGGCCCTCGTCGTCTCGGCGATCCAATGGCCGGCCACCGCTCCCGGCTGGCTGATCGCGGCGATCGTCCCCCTCGCGGGCGCCGTCGCGGTCGCGCTCTGGGCGAGTGCGCCGCAGCGCGCGCCGTTCACGTGGCGCTCCGCCGTGCTCATGCACGTCCTCGCCCTCTGCGCCGTCTGGTTGGAGGCGGCATCCCGGTGGGGGATCGACGCGGCGCCGAGCTGGGGCTGGGGGCCGCTGGCGCTCGCGCTCCTCATCATCGTGACCGGCTCGTTCCGGCCGGCGATCGAGGTCGCCATCGAGTCGCTCGCGGCCACGATCGCGGTGTTCGGGATCGCCTACGCCGCGGGTGCCGCGTCGGGCACCGAGCCGATCGCGGCGGCGACGATCGCGGCGATGCCGGTCCTGTGCGTCGGCGCCGGGGCGACGGCGTACTCGGCCGTGCTGGTGCGGCGCCTCCTCGCCTGGCGCGAGGACACCAGCCGTTCGCGTCGCGCCGAGGCGCTGCGCCTGCGCGAGCAGGCGCGTGAGGAGCTCCGGACGCACCGCCTGGGCCTCGTCGAGCGCGAGATCGAGCCCTTCCTCCGATCGCTGCTGGCGGCCGGGTCCTCGGACGCGGCCGCCGCGGCCGAAGCCCGGCGGCTCGCCGGCGAGCTCCGCGCGCTGCTCACGGATCAGCGCGAACAGGCCTGGCTCTCCGAACTCGTCGGGGAGCTCACGGATCCGGACCGGCTCGCCGCGCGAATGGACGAGACGCAGCGCGCCGCAGTCGAGGCGCTGTGCGCCGCGCTCGGGCGGCGGGCTCCGCGCGCCGTCCTGCGGCGTCAAGGCGCGCGCGGCGTGCTCGTCATCACCTGGGAGCGAGGCCCGGGCCGGCTGGGGCCCGAGCTCCTCGCGATGGCGCGTCACGTCTTCCCCGGTACACGGATCGCGCTCACGGCTCGGCGCATCGAGCTCGGCTTCGCGGCAGGTGACGGCGCCGAGCTCCGGCGCTAGAGTGACGCGCAGCCCGAGCAAGGGAGCGAAGATGACGACGACCACCCCCGCGCCCCCGCAGGGCAAAGGACTCGCGACCGGCACGCTGGGTCTCTTCGGCTCGACCGTCATCGGACTCGCCTCGACGGCCCCCGTCTACTCGCTCGTCGCGACGCTCGGCTTCGTCGTGCTCGCCGTCGGTCCGCAGGCGCCGATCGCGTTCATCATCGCGTTCGTCCCGATGTTCTTCGTCGCGTTCGCCTACCAGGAGCTGAATCGCGCGGTGCCCGACTGCGGGACCACCTTCACCTGGGCGACGAAGGCCTTCGGTCCGCGGGTGGGCTGGATGGGCGGCTGGGGCGTCGCGGTCGCCGGCATGGTCGTCCTCGCGAACCTCGCCCAGATCGGCGGCAAGTACCTCTGGCTGCTGATCTACCCCGACTTCGCCTCGAACACCCTCGTCGTGACGCTCACCGGCGTCGTCTTCATCGCCGTCATGACCTGGATCAGCTACCGCGGGACCGAGATCGGCGAGAAGCTGCAGAACGTCCTCCTCGGGCTCCAGTACCTCGCCCTCGTCGTCTTCGTCATCGCCGTCATCGTCGCGATCTCCACCGGACAGGCGCCCGAGGGCTCGACGATGCCGAGCCTCGAGTGGTTCAACCCGTTCGCCTTCGCCGACTTCAGCGGGTTCATCGAGGCCGTCCTGCTCGCCCTCTTCATCTACTGGGGCTGGGACACCTGCCTCGCGCTCAACGAGGAGACGAAGGACCCGCAGCGCACGCCGGGACGCGCGGCGATCCTGTCGACCCTCATCCTGCTCGTCACCTATGTCGGTGTCACCGTCGCCGCCATGTCGTATGCCGGCCTCGGCGACACCGGGCTCGG
>DATMFB010000125.1:0-3799 GCA_035556395.1 Microbacteriaceae bacterium | reverse complement strand
GAACGAGGACTCGCCGACGTGGGCCCCGCTCATCAACCCGTACGGCCAGGTCGTGTACCAGGCGCAGCGCGGCGACGTCCACACGGTCGTCGTCGGCGGCGAGATCGTCAAGTCCGAGGGCAAGCTCGTGGCCGGCGACCTCAAGTCGGTGCGCGCGAAGCCCGAGAACACGGTCGAGTACCTCGAGAAGGAGGTCGGCGACGAGTGGGTGTCCGGTCAGTACCCGGAGATCCCCGAGGCCGAGGTCCTCTTCAACCCGTACCAGTACAAGAAGTGACGTCGCGCTCCTCGGGAGCCGACACACCTCCGACGACGCCGTCGGGCCCCACCGGGCCCGGCGGCGTCGTCGCGCCGGGCGGGATGAACGCGCCGATGTTCGCGCTCCTCGCGGCGTCGTTCCTGAGCATGGTCGACCGGGCGGCGCTGCCGCCGATGCTCACCGCGGTCGCGAGCGACCTCGACGCCTCGATCGGCGAGATCGGCGCGGCACTCGCCGTCTACTCGGTGACCTACGCGATCTCGCAGCTCGCCTGGAGCGCGGTGTCGAGCCGCATCGGCACCGTTCGCGTACTGCGGATCGCGCTCGTCCTCGGGGCGGCGTTCACGATCCTCACGGCCTGCGCGCTCGACCCCGTGATGCTCTGGATCGGGCGCGCGCTCTCCGGTCTCGCGATCGGCGCGGTCGTGCCGGCGACGCTCGTCTTCGTCGGCGACCGGTTCGCGCTCGGCCGCCGCGCGCACGTGCTCGCGAACCTCGCGACGGCGGTCTCGCTCGGGGCGACCGCGGCGGTCGTCGTGGCGAGCGTCCTCGGCCCGATCGGCGCCTGGCGCTGGGTGTTCGTCGGGACCGCGATCGGCGAGCTCGTCGTCGCCGGACTGCTCTGGCGGGTGGCGGCCGGGCCCCGGCCCGAGTCGCGGGTGCCGCTCCTGCGCAGCGCCCGCCGCGTCCTCGCCGACGGCTGGGCGCTCCTGACCTTCGTCCTCGTGTTCATCGAGGGCGGCCTCATCTACGGCGTCATGAGCTTCTTCCCCGCGGCGCTGCAAGGCGCAGGCACCGACGCGATCGTCGCGGGCCTCGTCACCGCCGTCTTCGGCCTGAGCGTCATCGGCTCCTCCCAGCTCGTCAAGCTCGTGCTCGGCCGCATCCCGCCCGCCGTGCTCCTGCTCAGCGGCGGGGGCGCCGCGACGATCGCGTTCGCGCTGGTCGCGGTCGTCACCAGCGTCGCGACCGTGCTCATCGCGTCGGTGCTCCTCGGCATCGCCTGGGCCGTGGGGCACACGCAGATCCAGAACTGGATGTCCGACGCGGTCGTCCGCGACCGGCCCGTCGGGACGGCGCTCTTCGCGACCTCGATGTTCACCGGCGCGGCGGTCGGCGCGGCGATCGGCAGCGCCGCCGCCGTGGCCGGCGCGTACACGTCGTTCTTCATCGGGGCGACCATCGCGGGCGCCGTGTTCGCGTTCGCCGCCTGGATCGGGCGCGCGCGGTACCAGGTGCGGGGTCTGGTTGACTGAGTCGGTCGAAACGAGCACCCCTGACCTCTGATTGCATACAATTGGCATGCGATCGTCGAGGGAAGTTGCGTTCCGACCTAATTTAGACGGATACTCGTATCCAATCGGCATCGACAACGACGTTCTCTCCCGAAAGGCACCGCAATGGCCATCGCCACCATCAACCCCGCGACCGGCATCACCGAGGCGACGTTCGAGGCGGACACCGACGCCGACGTCGAGCGCAAGATCGCCGAGTCGCACGCCGCCTACCAGACGATGCGCGGGACCGACTACGCGACGCGCGCCGCCTGGATGGTCAAGGCCGCGGAGACGCTCGAGGCCGAGGTCGAGGACGTCGCCCGCATCCTCACGCTCGAGATGGGCAAGACGATCGGGCAGGCCCGCGCGGAGGTGCTCAAGTCCGCGAAGGCGATGCGCTTCTACGCGGAGAAGGCCGAGGAGTTCCTCGCCGGCTGGGAGCTCGAGGACCCCTCGAGCGTCAACGCGTCGAAGGCCTACGTCCGCTACCAGCCGATCGGCGTCGTGCTCGCGGTCATGCCCTGGAACTACCCGCTCTGGCAGGTCATCCGCTTCGCCGCCCCCGCGCTCATGGCGGGCAACGCCGGCCTCCTCAAGCATGCCTCGAACGTGCCCCAGGCCGCGCTGTATCTCGACACGCTCTTCGAGAAGGGCGGGTTCCCGAAGGGCTCGTTCCACTCGCTGCTCATCCCCGCCTCCCGCGTCGAAGGCGTCCTGCGCGACCGCCGCGTCGTCGCCGCGACCCTGACCGGCTCCGAGCCGGCCGGCCGCTCCGTCGCGGCGATCGCCGGTTCCGAGGTCAAGCACGTCGTCCTCGAGCTGGGCGGCTCCGACCCGTTCATCGTCATGCCGTCGGCCGACCTCGACGCGGCGTCGACGACCGCGGTCGCTGCCCGCACGTCGAACAACGGCCAGGCGTGCATCAACGCGAAGCGCTTCATCGTCCACACCGACGCGTACGACGAGTTCGCGCGGCTCTTCGGCGAGAAGATGGCGGCGCTCAAGGTCGGCGACCCGTTCGACGAGTCGACGCAGGTCGGCCCCATCGCGACGGAGTCGGGCCTCAAGGACCTCGAGGTCTTCGTCGAGGACGCCGTCTCGAAGGGCGCGACGGTCATCGCCGGCGGCGGCCGCGTCGAGGGCGCCGGCTGGTTCTTCCAGCCGACGGTCATCGCGGACATCACGACCGAGATGCGCCTCTACGCCGAGGAGGCCTTCGGCCCGCTCGCCTCGCTCTACCGGGTCGAGTCGCGCGAGGAGGCGCTGCGCATCGCGAACGACACGACGTTCGGCCTCTCCTCGGCCGTCTGGACGAACGACGCCGCCGAGGAGGAGTTCTTCGTGGGCGGCCTCGACGTCGGCGCGGTCTTCGTCAACGGCATGTCGATCTCGTACCCCGAGCTCCCGTTCGGCGGCATCAAGGACTCCGGCATCGGCCGCGAGCTCTCCGCCGAGGGCATCCGCGAGTTCACCAACCTCAAGACGGTCTGGAAGGGCTGAGCCACCTTCCGCTTTTCAGGAGTACGCGGGGGTTGGCGTGCAATACGCACGCGTACCCCCGCGTACTCCTGAATTAGGAGACTGCGAGGGGGCGGCGGGTCGTCGCCCAGGGGTCGATGAGGGTCTTGATGGCGGGGGCGCGGCCCTCGGACATCGGGCGCAGCGCTCCCTCGACGACTTCCGCGAGCGGGAGAACGTCAGGCGCGATCGTCCCCCAACGCCCCGCACGGCTCGCGACGAGCTCGACCGCGCGGGGGAAGTCGATCTCGCGCACGAGCGCGTTCGTGCCGATGATCGACTTCTCGCGGATCGTCACCTGACCGAGGTCGATCTCGACCGGCCGGCGCTGGATGCCGACCGAGACGATGCGAGCGCCGGTCGGCGCGACGTCGAGCGCCGTCGCGAGGCCGCCCGCCGTGCCGCTCACCTCGAAGACGACCCGGAGATCGCGTTCTCCCACGACATCGCGCAGCGTCTGTGCGTCGCCGGGACCCGCCGCGACGCGTACGACCTCGTCGGCGCCCATCTCGGTCGCGATCTCGAGCCGCTCGGCCGAGACGTCGGCGGCGATGACGATCGCACCGGCCGCCTTGAGCGCGACGATGAGGAACGCCCCGATGGCCCCTGCGCCGAGCAGGAGCACGAGCTGGCCGTCGACGTCGCCGGCGCGGCGGACGTTGTGCACGGCGATCCCCATCGGCTGGGCCAGTGCGGCCTCGTCGAGCGAGATGCCGAGGCCGTCGATCGAGACGCAGCTCGCGAC
>DATMFB010000124.1:0-1766 GCA_035556395.1 Microbacteriaceae bacterium | reverse complement strand
CCCGCGTGGCGCCATCCAGGCCAACTCCCCCAGGGCGGAGACGCAGCAAGGGTAACCGGGCTCTGGCGGGTGCGCGGGGAGTCCTCTTCTTCCCGCCGCCACCGCTCAGGTGACAGCATCTGGCGTTCTGCCGGCTTCATTCCCCCACTTCCTGTCACCTCGGACGCTCGTCCACAAACGAGGGGATGGGGCAGCTCAGCCGCGGCGGTTTGGGGGAGCATTCGCGAGTGCGCCCACCGCGAGACCTGCCACCCGAGCTGCGCGACCGACCCTTCAGCGTCGCCGCGGCCCGCGAGCTCGGGGTCCCCGTCGCACGCCTCGCGGCGCGCGATCTCGCGCGTCCCTACAAAGGCGTCCGCGTCCCGGCCGGTGGCGACGCGACAGCGCACGCGATCGTCCGCCGCGCGCGAGCGCTCGCTCCGCTGCTGCTGCCGGGCCAGTACTTCAGCCACACGACGGCTGCGGCCCTGCTCGGGATGCGCCTGCCGCGCCGTTTCGACGAGGACGTGCTGCATGTGACGTCGACAGCGGGCCGCCGCGCGCCGCGACGCAGGGGTGTCGTGGGTCATCGCGCGACGTGTCCGCCGATTCGGACCGGGGGATTTCCCGTCTCGGATCCGGTCGAGACGTGGCTGCACTGCGCCGAGCTGCTCACCGGGAGCGACCTCGTGGTGATGGGGGACGGCCTCGTCGCCCGCCGCCGTCCCGTCGCGACCGTCGACGACCTTGCACTCGCGGTCGACCGGCATGTGCGCCTCGTGGGCGTCACCCGACTCAGGGACGCGCTCGCGTGCATCCGGCCGCGCACGGATTCCGCCATGGAGACCCTGCTGCGGCTCGCCGTCGTCGGCGCGGGGCTCCCGGAGCCGACCGTCAATCTGCCGATCCGCGACGCCTCGGGACACGTCTTCGCCTTTGCGGACCTCGCGTGGGAGGCCGAGCGCGTCATCCTCGAGTACGACGGCGACCATCATCGGAGTGACCGCGCGCAGTTCTCCAGTGACATCGACCGGGTGCGACGGCTGCAGCAGCTGGGCTGGTTGGTGATCCGCGTCGATGCCGCCCTCTTCCACAACCTCCCGGCCCTCATCTCCCGCGTGACCGCCGCGCTCACCACCCGCCGCCAGGGGTTGAGGTGACAGCAACTGGCGTTCTGGAGGCCGCATTCTGCGACTTGGTGTCACCTGAACGCCGGGCCAGGCCGCCGACGCAGGGCGGTTACGATTAGCGATCGGGGGAGGGGGGAGAACGCGATGGCGCGCAGGCCGCAGTCGACGCCACCGGTGCTGCCGGGGTTCGCATTCGTGCGACCGCTCGGGGCGGGCGGCTTCGCCGACGTATTCCTCTACGAGCAGGACATGCCGCGCCGAGTGGTCGCGGTCAAGGTGCTCGCCGCCGACGCGATCAACCCGGAGGTGCGGCGGCTCTTCAACGCGGAGGCCGACCGGATGGCGCAGCTGTCCGCGCACCCGTCGATCCTCACGATCTACCAGGCGAGCATCTCCTCCGACGGCCGGCCGTATCTCGCGACCGAGTTCTGCCCGGAGTCGTTCGGCGACCGCTACAAGCAGGCGCCGATCGCGCTGCCCGTCGTGCTCGACGCGGGGATCCGGATGGCGGCCGCGCTCGAGACGGCGCACCGCGCCGGGGTGCTGCACCGCGACATCAAGCCGTCGAACATCCTCGTGACGCAGCTCGGGCAGCCCGTGCTCGCCGACTTCGGGATCGCGGCGTCGCTCACCGGCGCGGACGAGCCCGACGAGGTC
>DATMFB010000123.1:0-26627 GCA_035556395.1 Microbacteriaceae bacterium | reverse complement strand
GCTCGTCCTCGGCGGCAACGTGTTCGGCTGGACGGCCGATCGCGATGCGTCGTTCGCGATCCTCGACGCGTTCGTCGCGGGCGGCGGCACGATGATCGACACCGCCGAGGGCTACAGCTCGTGGGCGCCCGGCAATGACGGCTTCGACTCCGAGCGGATCATCGGCGAGTGGATCGCTGACCGGAAGCCTGCCGGCGTGCAGGTCGCGACGAAGACCGGCGGGCACCGGGAACTGAAGGACCTCAACCCGCTGCGGGTCCTGCAGGCCGTCGACGACTCGCTCGAGCGGCTGAACATCGACACGATCGACCTCTACTGGGCGCACTACGACGACGCCGAGGTGCCGATCGAACGCCAGGTCGAGACGTTCGCGCAGATCGTCGCGCTCGGCAAGGCCCGCGCGATCGGGCTCTCCAACTACTCGCCGGAGCGGTTGCGGGAGTGGCTCGAGACGGCGACCCGGCTCGGCGTCGACCTCCCCGTCGCGTTCCAGCCGCACTACAACCTCGTGCACCGGGCCGACGTCGAGGCGCACCTCGTGCCGCTCGCGCAGGAGTTCGGCATCGGCCTGCTGCCGTACTACGCGCTCGCGAGCGGGTTCCTCGCCGGCAAGTACCGGTCGGCCGATGCCGCTGGTCGAGCAGACGCTGAGGGTCGTATCGAGACCTCGCCTCGGGCCGCCGGCGCCTCGAAGTACGCGACACCGCAGGGGCTCGCGATCGTCGACGCCCTCGAACGGATCGGGGCAGCGCACGGCGCGTCGATCGCGACGACCGCGCTCGCATGGCTGCGTCAGCAGCCGACCGTCGCCGCGCCCATCGCGAGCGCATCGCGTTCCGATCAGGTGGCCGACCTGCTCGCCTCCGCGAGCCTCGACCTCACCGCGGAGGAGCTCGCCGAGCTCGACGCCGTCTCGGCCCCCTGAGCCCTCGGCCGCTGCACATTCGGCTCCCTGAGCATTCGGCCGCTGCGCATTCGGCTCCCTGAGCGAGCGCAGCGAGTCGAAGGGCGCCGCCCGACCCGCGATACTTGCCTCATGGCCGCCGCCGAGATCCCTGCCGAGTTCGCCGACCTCCTCGACGTGGAGCTGGCGACATTCGCGACCGTCGGTCCGAGCGGGTACCCGCAGCTGTCGGCGATCGGCTTCCTCGCGGAGGACGGCGTCATCAAGACGTCGGTGCACCCCTCGAGGCAGAAGTATAAGAACGCCGTCCGCGAGGGCAAGGCGTCCTACCTCCTCGTCGATCCGACCGAGCCGCTGCGCGGGATCGAGATCCGCGGCGACGTGAGCGTCGAGGACGACGCCGATCTGTCGTACCTGCTGCGGCAGGGCGTCAAGTACGGGCGCGGGCTCGAAGGGTTCACGCACGAGACAGATGACCGCAAGGTGCTCATCGTCACGCCGACCCGAGTGCGCACCTGGGACCTGCGTAGGTAAGTCGGTAAGACGTCGCGACGCGCGTCGAGCGCCCGCCATACTGATTCCATGACCGCACAGCACGAGATCCCCGCCGAGTTCGCCGACCTCCTCCAGATCCCCGTCGGCTCGGTGACGACGCTCGGCCCGAGCGGCTACCCGCAGGCCTCGGCCGTCTGGTTCCTCTACGAGGACGGCGTCGTGCGCACCTCCCTCACCGACACGAACCAGAAGGTCAAGAACGCGCTCGCGAACCCCAAGGGCACATACCTCTTCCTCGACCCGGCGAGCCCGTACCGCACGCTCGAGCTGCGCGGCGACCTGACGATCGAGCCCGACGAGGACATCGCGTTCCTCACCCGGCAGCTCCTCAAGTACAACCTCACGCCGGAGAAGTTCGGCCGCCCGCTCGAGGGCCGCGTCGTCCTGACCCTCACCCCGAAGCGCGTCCGCACCTGGGGCTGACCCGGGGGAGCGAGGTGGACGCGAATGGCTGCCGATACCGTCGCGGCCGGACCATCTGCGCCCACTTCGGAGGCTCCGAGGGCGACCGCAGCCCGGTAGCCTGGTCACGTGAGCACTGAGAACCCGTTCGGCCAGGTACTCGTCGCGCTCGTCACGCCCATGACGGCGGACGGCGAGGTCGCATGGGACGACGTCGAGAAGCACGTCGACGCCGTGATCACCGCGGGGGCCGACGGCATCGTCGTCTCCGGCACGACGGGCGAGACCGCGACCCTCACCGACGACGAGAAGCTCCGGCTCGTGCGCGTCGCGAAAGAGGTCGCGGGCGACCGCGCCAAGATCATCACGGGCGGCGGCTCGAACGAGACCGCGCACGCGATCGAGCACTACAAGGACAGCCAGGATGCGGGCGTCGACGCGATCATGATCGTGACGCCGTACTACAACAAGCCGACCCAGGCGGGCGTCCTCACCCACTTCCGGCTCATCGCCGACTCGGTCGACCTCCCGGTGATCCTCTACGACATCCCCGGTCGCACGGGCATCCCGATCAAGTACGAGACGATCATCCGCGCCGCGAAGCACCCGAACATCCTCGCGATCAAGGACGCCAAGGGCGACTTCGCGGAGGTCTCCCGTGTCCTCAACGAGACCGATCTGCTCTACTTCTCCGGCGACGACGCGAACGTCCTCCCGCACCTCGCGCTCGGCGCGGTCGGGCTCATCGGCGTCACGGCGAACATCTCCGCGGCGCCCTACCGGACCATCGTCGACGCCGTGAACGCGAATGACCTCGCGACCGCGCAGGTCGCGTTCCAGGCCGTCGAGCCGCTCGTGCGCGGCGTCATGACCCGCGTGCCCGGCACGGTCGCGGCGAAGTACATCCTCCATGGCCTCGGTCGAATCGGCAGCCCGCGCGTGCGGCTGCCGCTCGTCGGGCCCGAGGAGGGGGAGGCCGCGCTCATCGAGGCCGACCTCGCTCAGGTCGGGCCCGGAGCGGGCGTCGACTTCTCCAATTTCCGCCCTGACCCGAACGCCGCAGCAGGCGGCGCGCTGCCGAAGGCGGCCGGGCACACGCGGTGACGCGAAAGACAGGATCAAGTATGCGAACCTCCCTCACCATCTCCATGCGAATCGCCGGCGTCCTCGTCGCGGCGGGCATCGCGTTCTCCCTCGCGGGCTGCGACGGAGGACCCGTCATCGGCGGCGACCCCATCGGCACGTGGCAGCAGCAGCCGGCGCCCACGACGGGCGACGTCCCGCAGCTCGTGCTCGAGACCGGCGGCGGCCTGAGCGGCACCGACGGCTGCAACATCTTCGGCGGGGCATGGACCGGCAGCGGTCGGACCGTGGAGTTCGAGAACATCATGGGCACCCTGATCGCCTGTGAGGATGTGGACGACTGGCTGCGCGATGCGGCCGGCGGCACGGTCGACGGCGACACGCTGAAGGTCGTCGACGCGAGCGGAGCCGTCATCGGCGAGCTCCACCGCGTCAGCTGAAATGGCTGATCAGCTGATCGATCCGCCCGCCCTTGCCGCAGGCACGCTGCGCATCGTCGCACTCGGCGGCCTCGGCGAGGTCGGCCGGAACATGGCCGTCTTCGAGATCGAGGGCAAGCTGCTCATCCTCGACTGCGGCGTCCTCTTCCCGGAGGAGACGCACCCGGGCGTCGACCTGATCCTGCCCGACTTCGGGCCGATCCGGGATCGCCTCGACGACATCGTCGGCGTCGTGCTCACCCACGGCCACGAGGACCACATCGGCGCCGTGCCGTACCTGCTGCGGCTCAAGGCCGACATCCCGCTGATCGGCTCCCAGCTGACGCTCGCGCTCGTCGAGGCGAAGCTCAAGGAGCACCGCATCGCGCCGTACACGCTCGGCGTGAAGGAAGGGCAGCGCGAGCGGCTCGGCCCGTTCGAGCTCGAGTTCGTCGCCGTCAACCACTCGATCCCCGATGCGCTCGGCGTCGTCCTGCACACGGCCGGCGGGACCGTCCTGCACACGGGCGACTACAAGATGGACCAGCTCCCGCTCGACGGGCGCATCACCGACCTGCGGGCGTTCGCGCGCTACGGCGAGGCGGGCGTCGACCTCGCGATGGTCGACTCGACGAACGCCGATGTGCCGGGGTTCACCCCGCCGGAGCGCGACATCGGCCCGGTCATCGAGGCCGTCATGGCGAAGGCCCCGCGCCGGGTCGTCGTGGCGAGTTTCTCGAGCCACGTCCACCGCGTCCAGCAGGTGCTCGACGCCGCCGCCGCGAACGGCCGCAAGGTCGCGCTCGTCGGCCGCTCGATGGTCCGCAACATGTCGATCGCCGCGGACCTCGGGTACCTGAACGTGCCGGACGGCGTGCTCATCGACCTCAAGCGCGCCGACGACTATCCGGACGACCGGCTCGTCTTCATGTCGACCGGCTCGCAGGGCGAGCCCATGGCGGCGCTCGCGCGGATGGCGAACCAGGAGCACCAGATCTCGGTCGGCCCCGGCGACACGGTCATCCTCGCCTCGTCGCTCATCCCCGGCAACGAGAACGCGGTCTATCGGATCATCAACGGGCTCATGAAGCTCGGCGCGACCGTCGTCCACAAGGGCAACGCGCGGGTGCACGTCTCGGGTCACGCCGCGGCGGGCGAGCTGCTCTACACCTACAACATCCTCAAGCCGAAGAACGTCATGCCGGTCCACGGCGAGGTGCGCCACCTCGTCGCGAACGCCGAGCTCGCGATCCAAACGGGGGTCCCGCGGGACCGCACGGTCATCGCCGAGAACGGCACGGTCGTCGATCTCCGGGACGGCGTCGCGCGGATCGTCGGGCAGCTCGACATCAGCTACGTCTACGTGGACGGCTCCTCGGTCGGCGAGATCACCGACGCCGACCTCAAGGACCGCCGGATCCTCGCGGAGGAGGGCTTCATCTCGATCTTCGTCGCCGTCGACCTGCAGACCGGCAAGGTGATCGCGGGACCCGAGATCCAGGCCCGTGGCTTCGCCGAGGATGAGGAGGTCTTCCAGGACGTGGTCCCGAAGATCGTCGCCGCCCTCTCGGAGGCGGGCGCGGCCGGCACCCGCGACACCCACGCCTACACGCAGGTCGTGCGTCGCACCGTCGGCCGCTGGGTCAACACGAAGCACCGGCGCCGCCCGATGATCGTCCCGGTGGTCATCGAGGCGTGACGGCGCTCCGCAGCGGGTTCTCAGCCACCGAGTCATAGCGCTCGCATAGGGTCATCGCGTGCTCGTGTTCCGCCGCGTCATGCAGGTACTCTGGCTCGTCGTGATCGCGGTGGGGGTCGCGGCGCTCGCCAAGATCGCGTTCTTCCCCGATGCCGCGGCCGTCCCCGACCCGGACCGACCCGGCGGCCAGATCGTCGAGCCGCACTGGGAGGTCGGTCGCGGCACGGTCGCGAACGACATCACGCTGTCGGGGACGATCGCCGCGGACGAGGCGGTGCCGATCCCGGCCACCGCCTCCGGCATCGTCTGGAACGTCTACGTCACGGCCGGGCAATGGGTCGACGCGGGGACCGAGATCGTGCGCATCCGCGGCGACGTGCTCGGGGACGACGGCACGCCGCAGACCATCTGGCGCACCGTCACGGCGCCCGCGAGCGGCACGCTCTCGAGCCTGACCGCCTACGAGGACGCCTCGATCGCGGCCGGCGCCGCGGTCGGCCAGATCGCCCCGCCGACGTTCCACGTCTCCGGCGCGATACCGCCAGAGGACCTCTACCGACTCATCCAGCGCCCGACGGAGGCGACCGTCACCGTGAACGGCGGCCCCGCCCCGTTCACCTGCACGAACCTGCAGATCGTCACTCCCGTCGCGGGCGGGGGCGACGGGAGCGGTGGCGGCTCGGGTGGCGGCGCGAGCGGACCGACGCTGCGCTGCGCGGTCCCGGGCGACGTCACGGTCTTCGCCGGGCTCACGGCGACGATCGTCATCCCGGGCGGCATCGCGGAGGACGTCATCGTCGTGCCGACCACCGCGGTGCTCGGCCAGGCGGAGAGCGGCCTCGTCACCGTCGTCCTGCCCGACGGCTCGACCGAGGAGCGCCAGGTCGGCCTCGGGCTGAACGACGGCTCGATGGTCGAGGTGACGAGCGGGCTCGAGGAGGGCGAGACGATCCTGCAGTTCGTGCCGGGCGCGCCGTCGGCGCCCGGTGGCGACGGGCTTGATCCCGGCGTGCCCGTCCCGATGCAGGGCGGCGTCGTCATCGAGGACGCAGTCCGCTAGTGACCCTGCTGAGCCTCGAGGCGGTGACCCGGTCGGTCGTGCTCCCGGACGGCGGCCGGCTCGAGATCCTGCGCGGCATCGATCTCACCGTCGAAGCCGGCGACCACCTGAGCATCGTCGGCCGCAGCGGCTCCGGCAAGTCGACGCTGCTCAACCTGCTCGGCCTGCTCGACACCCCGACGACGGGCCGGATCGTCTTCGACGGCAAGCCCCTCGAGCGCCTCGCGGGGAGCCGCCGCGACCGCACCCGAGGGCGGGACGTCGGCTTCGTCTTCCAGCAGTTCAACCTGCTGTCCGGCCGGACGGCGCTCGAGAACGCCATGACGCCCCTCCTCTACGCGAGCGGTCGGCAGTTCTGGCGTCGCGAGCGGATCGCGACCGACATGCTCGAGCGCGTCGGCCTGGGCGACCGGCTGCACTCGACGCCGGACCGGCTCTCGGGCGGCGAGCAGCAGCGCGTCGCGATCGCCCGGGCGCTCGTCCGGGGCCCGCGGCTGATCCTCGCGGACGAGCCGACCGGCGCGCTCGACGTCGACACGGGCGCCGCCGTCATGGCGCTGCTCGACGAGGTCGCGCATGCCTCGGGCGCCGCGCTCATCACGATCACGCACGACCCCAACATCGCGGCCATGGCCCGTCGCCGGTTCCGACTCGACGCCGGCGTGCTCAGCGAGGCGGTGACGGTGTGATCGGCGCCTTCGTCGAGGCATGGGCGGAGTTCCGCGTCCACCGCGCCCGGGTGCTGCTGAGCCTCGTCGGGGTCGCGATCGCCGTCGCGGCGCTGTCCGGGGTCGTCGGCGTCGGCGCCATCGCGACCCAGGCGCAGACCGAGCAGCTCGAGCGCGGGGGAGGCCGGCCCGCGACGCTCGTGCTCTCGCCCCCGTACAAGATGGAGACGGGTAAGCAGGCGGATCCCGCGACGCTCGCCGCGGTCTTCGATCAGATCGTCGAACGCTATGCGATCACCTACGCGGGCGCGGTGACCTGGAGCGACGCCCGCATCCAGTACGCGGACGGGACCGATGGGGTCACGCTCACGGTCGTCTCGCCGGCCTACGGCCCGATGCACCGGATCCAGCTCGCGGAGGGGTCGTGGTTCACCGCGCGGGATGCGCAGCGGCTCAGTCCCGCCCTGGTCGTCAGCGACGCGGTCTGGCAGCGGCTCGGCGCCCCCGGTCTCGCGACGAACCCGACCGTCACGGTCTACGGCGCGCAGTCGACGACGGCGGTCATCGTCGGCGTGCTGCCCCCTGATCCCTACGGGCCGAACTACCAGGCCTACATCCTGAGCAGCGGCTATGCGGCGATCGCGCAGCCGTCGCAGGCCGCGGCGCTCCCGATGTACGAGTTCTGGGTCCCGCTCGACCTCGCCGACGTGCTCATGGAGCGGATCCGCGCGGAGGTCGGCTCGGCGCTCGGCGACGGCTGGGTCGTTGACGTGCAGCGGCAGGACTACCTCGCGTGGGGGACGAGCGACCCGCTCGAGCCGATCCGCATCGTCCTGCTCGCGATCGCGGGCCTCATCCTCTTCCTCGGCGCCCTGAGCCTCGTGAACATCGCGCTCGTGACGGTCCGCCAGCGCGTGCGCGAGATCGGCATCCGGCGCGCGTTCGGCGCGACGGCGCCGCGGGTGTTCCTCGCCGTCATGCTCGAGTCCGTCGTCGCGACCGTCATCGCCGGCGTGCTCGGCGTCGTGCTCGCGGTGGTCCTGGTGCAGAGCGAGTGGGTCCGCGGCTACATCGCACCGGGACTCGAGGACTCGGTGCCGTTCCCCGCGGAGGCGGCGCTCGTCGGGTTCCTCGCGGCGGTCGCGGTCGGTGCGCTCGCGGGCCTGCTGCCCGCCCTCGTCGCCGTGCGGGTCAAGGTCATCGACGCCATTCGCTACTGAGCCGGACGCGCGTCGCTCCCCGGCTGGCAGGCACCTTCAAGTTACGGTCGAGACATGGCCACGGGCACGAAATCGTCGTCGCGCTCTCGCAACGCGTCCACGTCGCGCACCCGCACGTCGACCGCCCCGACGAAGCGCTACACGCCGGCACAGGCCCGCGCGGCGAAGTCGGCGAGCACTCCGGGCGACGAGGTCGGGCCGCTCGTGAAGGCGTGGATGGGCCTCGCGCACCTGACGGGCGGGGCCTTCCGCCTCTTCGGCAGGGAGTCGCTCGCGAAGGACGAACGCCGCGACGGCGTGCCCTTCCTGCTCGTCCTGCTCGCGATCGCCGGCATCGTCATCGAGTGGTTCCTCGGCACGAACGACGTCGCCCGCACGGTGTCCAACTGGACCTTCGGGCTCCTCGTCGGCCGCCTCGCGGCGGCGCTGCCGATCGTGCTCATCGTCTTCGCCGCATGGCTCTTCCGCCACCCCTCGAGCGTGCACGACAACACCCGGATCGGCATCGGGACGGGCTTGCTGCTCGTGGGCCTGGCCGGCATCGTGCACCTGTCGTCCGGCATGGCGACCCCCGGCATGGGCGTCGCGGCGCTCGGGCAGTCCGGCGGCGTCATCGGCTGGCTCGTCGTCTGGCCGTTCGCCCAGCTCGGCGCGCCGTGGGTCGCGCTGCCGATCCTGCTCGCCATCGCGTTCTTCAGCATCCTGATCATGACGAAGACGCCGCCGAACCGCATCGGCCGGCGCCTCCACGAGCTCTACGCCTGGCTCTTCGGCGCGCCGGCGCCGAAGGAGGCGGTCAGCGAGGCCGACGAGAACGACACCGGCGGGCTTCCCGCGTTCGGCAGCCTCGGCGACCTCGGCTTCGAGGAGGAGGACGTGCCGGAGAGCCTGCCCTGGTGGCGCCGCAACAAGGCGAAGAAGCAGGGCGAGGCGTTCGACACGCCCGTGCTGACCGGCGGGGAGACCGCCGCGACGGAGATGCTCGGCATCGATGCGGTCATCACCGAGGAGATCGCGATCGTCGACGCCGACCTCGCGGCGCTCGCGAACGCCGGATTCCAGGAGCCGGCGCTCCAGGCCCCGGCCGCCGCACCGGTCCCTGAGCGAGCGGAGCGCGTCGACGGGCCCGCCTCCCAGCACCCGAAGATCTACCGCCTCCCCGCGCCGTCGATCCTCGCCCCCGGCACGCCGCCGAAGGCCCGCTCGGCCGCGAACGACGAGGTCGTGGCCGCGATCACGAACGTGCTCGACCAGTTCCGGGTGAACGCGAAGGTCGTCGGCTTCACGCGCGGCCCCTCGGTCACCCGCTACGAGGTCGAGCTCGCGGCCGGCACGAAGGTCGAGCAGGTCACCGCCCTCGCCAAGAACATCTCCTACGCCGTCGCCTCGAACGAGGTCACGATCCTGTCGCCCATTCCCGGCAAGTCCGCGATCGGCGTCGAGATCCCGAACAAGGATCGCGAGATCGTCTCGCTCGGCGACGTGCTGCGCTCCAGCACCGCGGCGAAGGCCGATCACCCCATGACGATCGCGCTCGGCAAGGACGTCGAGGGCGGATTCGTCGTCGCGAACCTCGCGAAGATGCCGCACCTGCTCGTCGCCGGCTCGACGGGCGCGGGCAAGTCGTCGTTCATCAACTCGATGATCACCTCGATCCTCATGCGCGCGAAGCCGCAGGAGGTGCGGATGGTGCTCGTCGACCCGAAGCGCGTCGAGCTCGCCGCCTACGCCGGCGTCCCGCACCTCATCACGCCCATCATCACGAACCCGAAGAAGGCCGCCGAGGCCCTCGCCTGGGTCGTCAAGGAGATGGACATGCGGTACGACGACCTCGCGTCGTTCGGCTTCCGCCACATCGACGACTTCAACCGCGGCGTCTCCGAGGGCACGATCGTGCTGCCGCCCGGCAGCGAGCGCAAGCTCACGCCGTACCCGTATCTGCTCGTCGTCGTCGACGAGCTCGCGGACCTCATGATGGTCGCGCCGCGCGACGTCGAGGACTCGATCGTGCGCATCACGCAGCTCGCACGCGCCGCCGGCATCCACCTCGTCCTCGCGACGCAGCGGCCGTCGGTGAACGTCGTGACGGGACTCATCAAGGCGAACGTGCCGTCGCGCCTCGCGTTCGCCGTCGCGTCGATGACCGACTCGCGCGTCATCCTCGACGAGCCGGGGGCCGAGCGGCTGATCGGGCAGGGCGACGGCCTCTTCTTGCCGATGGGCGCGTCCAAGGCGATCCGGGTGCAGGGCGCCTGGGTCACGGAGGACGAGATCCACGCGGTCGTCAAGCACGTCGTCGCGCAGGCGCGGCCGGAGTACCGGGCCGACGTCGAGCAGGTGGCGCAGCAGAAGGAGATCGACGCGGACATCGGCGACGACCTCGACGTGCTGATGCAGGCGGTCGAGCTCGTCGTCTCGACGCAGTTCGGCTCGACCTCGATGCTGCAGCGCAAGCTGCGGGTCGGCTTCGCGAAGGCCGGACGGCTCATGGACCTCATGGAGTCACGGCAGATCGTCGGTCCGTCGGAGGGCTCGAAGGCCCGCGACGTGCTCGTCAAGCCCGAGCAGCTCGCCGAGACGCTCGCGAGCCTCAGCGGAGCCCCTTCCTCGGCCGCTGCCCCTCTCTCTTCGGTCCCTGAGCGAGCGGAGCGAGTCGAAGGGTCCGACCCCCACGACCCCTACGCCGGCGACCCCATCGAGGCGCAGTTCCAGGCCCGCGAGGTGGCGGAACGCGACGACGAGGACGCCTGGCAGCTCACCGACCGCGAGCCCTGACCCGACCCGCCCGCTTCGGCCTCAGCGATCGAGCGGGCCGTAGCGCAGCACTCGCTGCGGCAGCGGCGTGTGCAGGCCGAAGACCTCGCCGGCGATCGCCTGCGCCTCGTCCCGCCCCACATCGCGCGCCTCGGCATCCCGCTCGCCGCGGAAGCGCCACTCGAGCGCGTCGTCCCCTCGGCCCGAGAGCGTCGTCACGCCGTCGGCCCTCGTCGAGGAGACGATGATCCCGCGCATGAACCGTGAGCCGGGGCTCGTCGAATGCCACCACGCGACCCCCTCGAAGTCGGGCAGCTCGCGCGGCCGCGTGTCGACCCGATAGGACGAACCCCGACTGGTCACGATCGTCTCGCCGTCGACGGGCGCCGACCGCAGGATCGTGTCGCCGCCGAAGCCGACGTCGACGAGGAGCTCGCCGGGTCGATCCGGCAGCGCGACGACGAGGGCCATGTGGCTCATCGGCAGGCCGGAGACGCTCGTCCCGGGGGCCTCCGCGCCGGTGAGCACCTGCGCCGCGATGAGCTGCACGCGGGCGCCGAGCTCGGTGAGCAGCCAGCCGAGGCCGCCGTTCAGCTCATAGCAGACGCCGCCCTCGCGGCGCTCGACGAGCCGCTCGAGGACATCCTCGATCCGCACGGAGATTCGCTCGCCTCGGTGCGCCCGCGTGTTCTCGAACGGCACGGTCGCGGCGTGCGCCGCGGCGAGACGGCGCAGGCCGACCTCGTCGAGCGGGCCGAGGCCGGCTCGGGTCAGTCCGATCCGCTCGAGATACGCCTCCATCACCCCGCCAGCCTAGGTCGCGGGGGCCACCTCCCGCGGCCCTCAGCCCAGCTCCCAGGCGCGCTCGACGAGCGCGGAGAACGCGTCCTGGTCGATCCGGTCGAGTCGCCTGACGTAGAGGCAGCCCTTGCCGAGGGTGTGCGGGCCGAGGCGGGAGAGCTCGTCCTCGAGTGCGTCGAAGCCGTGCAGGAAGTAGAACGTGTGCTGCTGCTTGCGCGGCGTGAAGCCGATCGCGGGCCAGGAGAGCGCGCTGCCGTTCGCATAGACCATCGAGGTCGCGCCCCAGCCGACGATCGAGTCGCCCCACATGATCGGCTCGGTCGCGGTGGCCGCGGTGATCAGCGCGACGACCTGCTCCGCCTCCGCCCGGCGTTCGGGCGGCTCGACGGTCGCGAGGAAGTCGGGCACGGGGACGCCGGTCGGGCGCGTCTTCGGCTCGGGTGCCTTGGCCATGCGAACACGCTAGGCGAGATGACTAGCCTGGTCACGTGGCCGAGTCCCGGAACCTCCTGACCAGGAACCCGCTGCGCGGCCGGTTCGTCCGCGACGGCGACCCCGCGACCGAGCCCGCCTCGATCCTCTGCCTGCCGAACGTCATCTCGCTCGTGCGCATCGCGTTCATCCCGGTCATGGTCTGGGCGCTGCTCACCGAGCGGTTCGATCCCGCGCACGACTGGCCCTTCGGCTGGGGCACGAGCTGGGCGCACTGGCTCGGTGCGGGCCTGTTCGTCGTGGGGATCGCGAGCGACGCGATCGACGGGCACATCGCCCGACGCCGTCGCCTCGTGACCGACTTCGGCATCTTCCTCGATCCGATCGCGGACAAGGGGCTGACCGGCGCCGCGCTGCTGTGCATGGCGATCATGTGGCCGCCCGCGGCGTTCTGGTGGCCCGTCGTGATCCTGATCCTCATCCGCGAGTGGGGCATCACCTGGTGGCGGGCGGTCGCGCTCAAGGATCGGGTGATCCCGGCCGGGAGCCTCGGCAAGTGGAAGACCGCCGCGCAGGGGGTCGTGATCTCGATCCTGCTGCTCTTCCCGCTCGCGCTCAGCCAGCTCATGTGGATCGCCTGGGCGCTCATGCTCGTCGTCCTCGCGCTGACGCTCTGGTCCGGGATCGACTACCTGGTCAAGGCCTACCGGAGAACGCCGGGTGGCTGAGCACGAGATCCCCGAGCTGGCCGCGGACATCGTCCGGGTCGCGACGGCCCGCGGGGTCACGATCGCCGTCGCGGAGTCGCTCACGGGCGGCGACCTCGTCTCGGCGCTCGTCGGCGTACCGGGCGCCTCGGCGGTCGTGCGCGGCGCGGTGGTGGCGTACGCGACCGATCTGAAGGCGACGCTCCTCGGTGTCGACACGACGCTGCTCGCGGTCGAGGGCGCCGTGCATCCCGACGTCGCGCGGCAGATGGCGGCGGGCGTGCGTCGCGCCTGCGCCTCGGGGGATCGTCCGGCGGCGATCGGGATCGCCACGACCGGCGTCGCCGGTCCGGATCCGCAGGACGGTCGGCCGGTCGGCCTCGTCTACGTCGGGGTCTCCACGGGCGAGCTGCCGCTCGGCGGCGCGGGATCGGAGTCGATCGCGTTCGAGCACATGATCCCGGGGGAGCGGGCGCGCGTCCGGGCGGGTGCCGTGCATGCGGCCCTGACGGCATTGAAGGCGGCCCTCGGGGCGTTCTGAACGCGCGACCGGGCCGGCTCGTTTCGGACGGAATACGACGCATTGCGGCTTGGTTACATCGGAGGCGCCAATCAGCGGATACCCGAAAACCCCCGCTACAGTGGGCGCACGAAAGGCAGGGAGGTCACCATGGTTCTGGTCCGTCACGAGATCGGTGATGTCCTGCGTGATCTGCGCCTCCAGCAGGGCAAGACCCTCCGTCAGGTCGCATCGCGAGCCTCGGTCGCCCTCGGCTACCTGAGCGAGGTCGAGCGCGGGCAGAAGGAGGCCTCGAGCGAGATCCTCGCGTCGGTCGCCGATGCCCTCGGCACGCCGATCTCCTCGATCATCCGCGAGGTGGGTGACCGCCTCGCCGTCGTCGAGGGCGTGGGCCTCTCGGCTCCCGCGATCGAGTCGATCCCCGATGTCTTCGAGTCGATGCACATCGTCGAGTCGCCCGTCATCCCCGACACGCTGCCGGACGAGCTGCTCGCCGAGTTCGAGTCGCAGTTCGGTGGCGGCTCGGAGCTCGCCTCCCGCTGACCCGCGGCATGCGCATCCGCGAGTTCCGGCGCGCCGTCGCCGATGAGTTCGGCGCCCGCGCGCCCTCGCTCATGGCCGACCTCGTCCTGGGCGCGCTCGGCGACCGCACCGCCGACGAGGCGATCGGTGCCGGGGTCGCCGCGGCCGATGTCTGGACCGCGCTCTGCGACGCGACCGACGTGCCGCCGGCGAGGCGGCACGGGGTGGGGCTCGCGACGCCTCCCGACTGACGCGGCACGGATCGCGGCGGTGTCGGGCCCGCCGTCGCCCCGACACGCCGATCGTCGAATATCGAAGATAGCTTCGAATCCTGTTACCGTCAGTTCCTGACAGCAGTCGAACACCGGTACTTCTCCACAATCGCACGTCGTTCCCGACCGATGTCGGGGGCCGGGCGTACCGTGGCCGCAGTACCACCAGCCTTGCCGGGAGTTCGTGGGACTCCACCGGCGCCTATGGGCAGCAGGACCGACACCGACAGGAGACATGGCCATGGCCACAGCAGCAGACCGCGAGAAGTCACTCGAGAACGCACTCGCGCAGATCGACCGCCAGTTCGGCAAAGGGTCGGTCATGCGCCTCGGCAGCGACGAGCGCGCTCCCGTCGAGGTGATCCCGACGGGTTCCGTCGCGCTCGACGTCGCACTCGGCGTTGGAGGCCTTCCGCGAGGCCGAATCGTCGAGATCTACGGACCGGAGTCCTCCGGCAAGACGACGCTGACGCTGCACGCGATCGCGAACGTGCAGAAGGCAGGCGGCATCGCGGCCTTCATCGACGCAGAGCACGCGCTCGACCCGGAGTACGCCCAGAAGCTCGGGGTCGACATCGACGCCCTCCTCGTCTCGCAGCCCGACACGGGCGAGCAGGCGCTTGAGATCGCGGACATGCTCGTGCGCTCCGGCGCGATCGACCTCATCGTGATCGACTCGGTCGCGGCGCTCGTGCCGAAGGCCGAGATCGAGGGGGAGATGGGCGACACGCACGTCGGCCTTCAGGCGCGGCTCATGTCGCAGGCGCTGCGCAAGCTCACGGGCGGTCTCAACTCGACGAACACGACCATGATCTTCATCAACCAGCTCCGAGAGAAGATCGGGGTGTTCTTCGGATCGCCCGAGACCACCGCCGGGGGCAAGGCGCTCAAGTTCTACGCCTCGGTCCGCCTCGACATCCGCCGCATCGAGACGCTCAAGGACGGCACCGACGCGGTCGGCAACCGCACGCGCGTCAAGGTCGTGAAGAACAAGATGGCGCCGCCCTTCAAGCAGGCGGAGTTCGACATCCTCTTCGGCACGGGCATCTCGCGCGAAGGCTCCCTCCTCGACTTCGGTGTCGAGCACGAGATCGTCAAGAAGTCGGGCGCCTGGTACACCTACGACGGCGATCAGCTCGGCCAGGGCAAGGAGAACTCGCGGAACTTCCTCATCGAGCACCCGGACGTCGCCGCCGAGATCGAGCAGAAGATCTTCGCGAAGCTCGGGATCGGTGCCGCGGGCAAGGCGGCGCAGGCGGCCGCGGGCAACGTGGACTCGATCGAGGAGCGCCTCGCCGCGAAGCGCGCGGTCGGGGAGTAGCGATGGGTGAGGTCATCCCGCTACGACCGGGCCTCACCGGCTCGGCCGCTGCGAAGGGGTCCCTGCCGACCCGTCTCGATGCTCCGCAGGTCGAGGAGCGCTCCGCAGGAGCCCGCCTCGAAGCCACCCCAGCCCCCGACTCCTCGGAGTTCGCCCCCATCGAGGACGCATCCCTCAAGGCGCTCGGGCGGAAGGGCATGTCGCGGCGCGAGCTGGAGCGAGTGCTCGGCGCGCAGGGCTATCACCAGTTCGCGATCGCCGATGAGCTCGAACGGCTCGAGGGCGTCGGTCTCATCGACGACTACGCGCTCGCCCAGCATCTCGTCGCGCACCTCCAGGAGCGCAAGGGCCTGACGGGTGGCGCGATCAAGGCGGAGCTCGTGAAGCGCGTCGTGGCGCCGGGGGCGATCGCGTATGCGATGGACCTCATCGACACGGCGGACGAGCTCGCGATGGCTCGCGAGATCGCCGCCAAGCGTGCTCGGCAGTACGGGGCGCTCGACGCCACCACGGTCGAGCGTCGGCTCACGGCGTTCCTGCTTCGCCGCGGATTCAGTTCGACAACGGTTCGTGCGGCGGTCGCCTCGGTGCGCTCTGCCTGAGCGCGAGGCGACCGGCAGCGTAGTTGTGACCGCTCCAGGCGGCGGTTTCAGCGAGCCGCCGTACCATTGATACATGTCATTGGCCGTGCCGCGCACCTATGAGGTGCGCACGTTCGGGTGCCAGATGAACGTTCACGACTCGGAGCGGCTCGGCGGCGCGCTCGAAGCGGCCGGCTACAGCCGGGGTCGGATCGGCGAGGCGGACATCGTCGTTATCAACACCTGCGCGGTGCGCGAGAACGCGGACAACAAGCTCTACGGGACCCTCGGCCACCTCGCGGCACTCAAGCGCGAGCGTCCGGAGATGCAGATCGCGGTCGGCGGCTGCCTCGCGCAGAAGGACAAGCACGTCATCCAGGACCGTGCGCCCTGGGTCGACGTCGTCTTCGGGACCCACAACATGGGCTCGCTCCCCGCCCTCCTGGACCGTGCACGGCACAACCACGAGGCGCAGCTGGAGATCCTCGAGTCGCTCGAGGTGTTCCCCTCGACGCTGCCGAGCCGGCGTGAGTCGAGCCACAGCGCCTGGGTCTCGATCTCGGTCGGGTGCAACAACACCTGCACGTTCTGCATCGTTCCGTCCCTGCGCGGCAAGGAGCGGGACCGGCGCCCCGGCGACGTGCTCGCCGAGGTCGAGGCCGTCGTCGCCGACGGCGCGATCGAGGTCACGCTCCTCGGCCAGAACGTCAATTCGTACGGCGTCGAGTTCGGCGACCGACTGGCGTTCTCCAAGCTGCTCCGGGCGACCGGCGGCATCGCCGGCCTCGAGCGGGTGCGATTCACGAGCCCGCACCCGGCCGCGTTCACCGACGACGTGATCGAGGCGATGGCCGAGACCCCGAACGTCATGCCCCAGCTGCACATGCCCCTCCAGTCGGGCTCGGATCGCGTGCTGCGGGCGATGCGGCGCTCGTACCGCTCCGAGCGCTTCCTCGGCATCCTCGACCGGGTGCGCGCGGTGATCCCCGATGCGGCGATCAGCACCGACATCATCGTCGGCTTCCCGGGCGAGACCGAGGCGGACTTCGCGGAGACGCTGCGGGTCGTCGAGCAGGCGCGATTCGCCTCCGCGTTCACCTTCCAGTACTCGATCCGCCCTGGGACGCCCGCGGCGACCATGGACGAGCAGGTGCCCAAGGCTGTCGTGCAGGAGCGCTACGAGCGCCTCACGGCGCTCCAGGAGCGCATCTCGCACGAGGAGAACCTCGCCCTCGTCGGCCGCACCGTCGAGGTCATGGCGACCGAGAGCGAGGGCCGTAAGCACGCGGAGACCCAGCGCATGTCGGGTCGCGCGCGCGACGGGCGGCTCGTGCACTTCGGGATCCCGGACGGCGCCCTCGCGCCGCGACCCGGCGATGTCGTCTCGGTGGAGGTGACGCAGGCCGCACCGCATCACCTCATCGCGGACACGCCGGCAGGCGCGACGCTGCGCATCCGGGCGACCCGCGCGGGCGACGCGTGGGAACGGGGCGTGCTCGGCGAGCACGCGCACGATCACGCCGACGGGCTCGTGGCAGCGGGGCCGGTCTCCCTCGGTCTTCCGACGATTCGCTGAACGCGTCCGCGGACGTCGAGCGACTCGTGACTTCCTCGCCATCGGACGGCGGCGGGCGGCTGCTCGTGATCGTGGGCGCGACCGGCACCGGCAAGTCCGCGCTCGCCCTCGACGTGGCGGAGGCGCTTCGCGATGAGCGGGGCGAGGCGGCCGAGATCGTGAACGCCGATGCGATGCAGCTCTATCGCGGCGTGGACATCGGCACGGCGAAGCTGCCGGCGTACGAGCGCCGCGGCATCCCGCACCACCTGCTCGATGTCCTCAGCCCGGCGGAGGAGGCCTCGGTCGCCGCCTATCAGCCGCTCGCGCGTGCGACGATCACGGAGATCCAGGGGCGCGGGGCGACGCCGATCCTCGTCGGCGGCTCGGGCCTGTACGTCTCGAGCGTGATCCAGGACTTCGCCTTCCCGCCGCGGGATGCTGGGCTGCGAGCGGAGCTCGAGGAGGAGCTCGAGCGCATCGGGCCGATGGCCCTGCATGCGCGGCTCGCCGCGCTCGATCCCGCCGCGGCGCAGCGGATCGACCCCGCGAACGGCCGCAGGGTCGTCCGAGCGCTCGAGGTCGTCGGCATCGACGGCGCGTTCACGCCCGGCCTGCCTGAGGACCGCGATCCCTGGCAGCGGGCGGCGATCGTCGACCTCGTGCTCGAGCGAGAGCGCCTCGTGCCGCGCCTCGACGCTCGGGTCGAGCAGATGTGGCACGACGGGCTCGTGGCGGAGGCCGCGGCCCTGCGCGAGGAGCTGGGCGTCACCGCGAGCCGCGCGATCGGCTACGCCCAGGCGCTCGCCGAGCTCGACGGCGAGATGACTCGCGAGGCGGCGATCGCGGCGACGCAGCAGTCCACGCGTCGCTACGCGCGCCGCCAGGTGGGCTGGTTCCGTCGCTACACCGACGCGACGCGGATCTCGGCCGACGAGTCCGCCCGCGTCCCGATCGCGCTTGCGGCGCTCCGATCCGCGATGGGGGAGGATTGACGCATGGCGCGCATCGAGTTCACGAAGGGCCACGGGACGGGCAACGACTTCGTCGTCATCGCCGACCCTGACGGCGCCCTCGAACTCGCGCCGGAGCAGGTCGCCGCGATCTGCGATCGCCACTTCGGAATCGGCGCCGACGGTGTGCTGCGCGTGGTCCGCTCGGCCGCCCTCGACGAGCCGATCGCTCGTGCCTCGGTTGAATATGCCGAATGGTTCATGGACTATCGGAATGCGGACGGCTCGGTCGCGGAGATGTGCGGCAACGGCATTCGGGTGTTCGCCAGATACCTGCTGGAGCACGGACTCGCCGCGCTCGACGACGCGGGGGTGCTGCGCATCGGCACCCGCGCAGGAGTCAAGGACGTCGTCGAGTCCGAGGACGGATATGCCGCGGATCTCGGGGTCTGGCGGCTGAGCGGCGAGGATCCCGTCGTGCATGCGCGCCAGCTCGATGTGGGGCGGCCGGGCCTCGGGATCGACGTCGGCAACCCGCACGTCGTCGTCGCGCTCGCCGAGCTCGATGAGCTCGCCGCGCTCGACCTCACGACCGCGCCGACCCTCGACCCCGTGCTGCCGGCTGGCGCGAACATCGAGTTCGTCGTCCCCGAGGAGCCCCTCGTCGTCGATGAGGTCGGCCGGATCCGCATGCGGGTCCACGAGCGCGGCTCCGGCGAGACGCTCTCCTGCGGCACGGGCGTCGTCGCCGCGGCGCTCGCCATCCGCTACTACGCGGGGGAGGGCGCGCCGGACGAATGGCAGGTCGACGTGCCGGGGGGACGTCTCGGCGTGCATGTCGAGCTCCGCGAGGACGGCGAGCATGCCTGGCTGAGCGGTCCCGCGGAGTTCTCGTTCTCCGGCGTCGTCGAGGTCGGTTCCTGAGCGAGCGCAGCGAGCCGAAGGGCTAGCCGCGTCGTCGCGCGCGCAGCACGCGATATCCCCGCGCGGTGTCGGCGCGAATCACCGCGTGCCCGGGGAACTCGGCGTCGATCCAGCGCTGCAGCGAGTCGGCCCCGAGGTTCTTCTGCACGACGAGCCAGGCGTCCGAGCCAGGGGCGAGCCGCGGCAGCCAGGTCGAGAGCATTCCGTGCAACTCCGCCTTGCCGACGCGGATCGGGGGGTTCGACCAGATCGTCGCGAACTCGATGCCGGGGGGAACATCTTCGGGGAGCACGGCGTTGACATTGGACAGGCCGAGGCTCGCGGCGTTGCGGCGGGTGAGCTCCAGCGAACGCTCGTTGACGTCGACCGCCCAGACGGTCGCATGCGGGGAGTCGAGTGCGAGGGTGAGGGCGATCGGGCCCCAGCCGCAGCCGAGGTCGAGCAGATCGCCCCCGGGCGGCGGTGCCGGGACCGCGTCGAGCAGGACGCTCGTGCCGGCGTCGAGGCGGTCGGGGCTGAACACGCCGCCGGCGGTGACGACCCCGAGCTCACGGCCCGCGAGGACCACTCGGAGCGTCTTCTGACGGAAATCGCTGCCGGGCTGGGCGGAGAAGTAGTGGTCGCCCGACATAGGGACAGAATGTATCGGACTCTAGGGAGCCAAGGATTCAAGTGATGGATGAGCCTCAGGGGCCCGGCGCGGACGCCGAGCCGACGACCGGCCTGCGTGACGCGCAGGACGAGGTCCTCGATCGTGTGCTCGCGAACGAGTCGACGCGGGCGTCCGTGACCCGGTTCGGGCCCGCGCTCGCCCTCCAGCAGGGCGACGACTACCTCGAGACCCGCGACGGCGATCAGCTGGAGCGCGAGGAGCGCGAGGCGCTGCGCCGCGTCTCCGGACTCTCGACCGAGCTCGAGGACGTCACCGAGGTCGAGTACCGGCAGGTGCGCCTCGAGCGCGTCGTGCTCATCGGGGTCTACGCGGGCCGGAGCGCGCAGGACACGACGGATGCCGAGAACTCCCTTCGCGAGCTCTCGGCGCTCGCCGAGACCGCCGGTGCGGTTGTGCTCGAGGGACTCCTGCAGCGCCGCCCCCACCCGGATCCGTCGACGTATCTCGGCAAGGGCAAGGCGCAGGAGCTCAAGGAGATCGTCGCGAGCCTCGGCGCGGACACGGTCGTCGCCGACACCGAGCTCGCGCCGAGCCAGCGACGAGCGCTCGAGGACGTCGTCAAGGTCAAGGTCATCGACCGGACCGCCGTCATCCTCGACATCTTCAGCCAGCACGCGAAGAGCCGGGAGGGCAAGGCCCAGGTCGAGCTCGCCCAGCTCGAGTACCTCCTCCCGCGTCTGCGCGGGTGGGGTGACTCGATGTCGCGGCAGGCGGGTGGTCAGGTCGGCTCCGGCGGCGTCGGCATGGGCTCGCGCGGTCCGGGCGAGACCAAGATCGAGCTCGACCGGCGCCGAATCCACACCCGGATGGCGAAGCTGCGCCGTCAGATCAAGGGCTTCGAGCCCGCGCGCAAGGCGAAGCGAGCGAACCGCGACCGGAACGCCGTGCCGTCGGTCGCGATCGCCGGGTACACGAACGCGGGAAAGTCCTCGCTGCTGAACCGGATCACGCGAGCCGGCGTGCTCGTCGAGAACGCGCTCTTCGCAACGCTCGACCCGACCGTCCGACGCGCTCGCACCCCGGACGGCCGCGAGTTCACGCTCTCCGACACCGTCGGGTTCGTGCGCAACCTCCCGCACCAGCTCGTCGAGGCGTTCCGCTCGACGCTCGAGGAGGTCGGCGACTCCGACGTCATCGTGCACGTCGTCGACGCCTCGCACCCCGACCCGGGCGCGCAGCTCGCGACGGTCCGCGACGTCATCGGCGAGGTGGGCGCGAGGGACATTCCCGAGATCGTCGTGTTCAACAAGTCCGACCTGGTCGAGCCCGACACCCGGCTCGTGCTCCGCGGACTCGTGCCGGACGCGATCTTCGTGTCCGCCCGGACGGGCGAGGGCATCGATGAGCTCATGGAGCGGGTCCAGGACCTGCTGCCGCGTCCCGCGATCATCGTCCGCCTGCTCGTGCCGTACGACCGAGGCGACGTGCTCTCGCGGCTCCACGTCCGCGGAAGCGTCATCGAGACCGAGTATCGCGAGGACGGGACGCTCGTGACCGCCCGGGTCGACGAGCGCGAGGCGGCGGCGCTCGCACCCTTCCGGATCGTCGGCTGATCGTCACCTCGCACCCAGCCGGCTCCGAGCCGACCGCGCGTACCGTGAGGGCATGCAGTTAGCGGTCCACGTCACCGGCGAGGGCTCGCGCACTGCCGTCCTCGTGCACGGCATCATGTCCGACTCGCAGTCGTGGGACGGCGTGGCTCAGGACCTCGAAGCCCGAGGATTCCGCGTCATCGCGGTCGACCTCGCCGGCCATGGCGACAGCCCTCGGGCGCACCGCTACTCGATCGAGGCGTGGGCGCAGGACGTCCTCGAGACGATCGAGCCGCTGCTCGACGGCGCGCCCGACCTCGTGATGGGGCACTCGCTGGGCGGGCTCGTCGCGAGCATCGTCGCGGAGCGGATCGCGCCGCGCGCGGTCATCTACGTCGACCCCGCGTTCGACTTCCCGAAGGGCATCCGCGGCGCGCTGTTCAAGCTCTCGTTCGCGCTGATGCCCCCGCTCGGCCGACGCGACCTCCGCCGTCTCAACCCGAAGTGGAGCGCGAAGGACATCGAGACCGAGTTCTCCGCCCAGCGGCGCTGGCACCGACGGACCATGCTCGGGCTCGTCGACTCGAAGCTCTTCGTGCCGCCGACGCGCTCCGAGGTCCCGAGCCTCGTCGTGCTCGCGGAGCGCAGCCTGCTGGTGACCCGGGACGCGGCGTTCCGGATGCTCCGGGCGGGGATGCGCGTCGTGAAGGTCGAAGGCGCTGGGCACTCGGTCTGGCGTGACCAGCCGGAGCGTTTCACCGCGATCGTCGGGCGCTGGCTCGCGAACTACCTGCCGGCCCACGCGTCGACGCACTGATTTCGTCGACGCAGTAGCTCGTCGGCGCACTAGCGCGCGCCGTCAGGGCAGGCCGCAGGCCGCGGCGAAGAACTCGTAGATCGAGGCGCGCGCCGACGGCGCGGCAGCGATCCGCATTCGTCCGGTCGTGCCGTCGGGCGCCGTCACCTGAAGGATGAAGATCGTCCCCTGCTTGTCCTCGGCGATCGCGTGCGGGTCGCAGCGGCCGGGGACGATCGGGATCTCGAACGAGCTCGGCGGCGCCGATCCCGAGATCTCGAGGGCGAGCGGGAGCGACTCGAGGGCGCCGCCCCGCCCGTCGGACAGGCCGAGCAGCACGGTGTCCTCGATGGCGTCGATTGTGAAGGTCGCCTTCGCTCCGGTCGGGGAGACCGTCACGGGCACGAGCCCGACGAGCGCGCCACCGGCGCTCTCGACCCGCACCGGCTCGTCGATCGTCAACGACGCGACGTCGCCGACCGCGATCGCGAAGCACTCCTCTGTGCGCATGCCAGGGAGTCGGTCGTAGCGGTCGACCGCGGGCAGCTCGGCGCTGCCCGTGCGCCCGTCGGCGGTCGTGAAGCGGATTCGGACGAGTCCGGCCGGCGCCGGCTCGTCGCAGGCGGGCTCGGCGAGCTGGACCGGCAGGTCGACGCCGGCCCCGGCGCGGATGACCGTGCCGCCGGGGCGCGGGGTCCACACGGCCGGCGCGACGAACTGGGGCGAGGCGAACTCGGCCCCGGTGACGGTGAGATCCTCGTCGCTCGCGTTGGTGATCGCGATCTCGAGCTTGCGTGCCGGGAGGTCGGTCCGGGTCTGGTAGACGTCGACGGTGACGCCTGCGGGGAGTCCGACGCTCGCGTTCTCGCCGGTGTCCGGCGCCGATGCGCACGAGGCGAGCAGCGTCGCCGAGAGGGCCACGGCGAGGAGCGGAACGCGGTGCAGGATGCGACGCATGGCGCGATGGTAGTCCGGTGGCGAGTGGGTGCCGGGGTGCTGGCGTGCCTGGGACGCGGGGGCGAGCGTCGCTCGGTCAGACCGAGCGGAGCACCGCGACGACCTTGCCGAGGATCTCGGCCTCGTCCCCGAGGATCGGCTCGAACGCGGAGTTGCGGGGCAGCAGCCAGGTGTGCCCGTCGCGCTGGCGCAGGACCTTGACGGTCGCCTCGCCATCGAGCATCGCGGCGACCATCTCGCCGTTCTCCGCGGTCTTCTGCTGCCGGATGACGACGAAGTCGCCGTCGCAGATCGCCGCGTCGATCATCGACTCCCCGACGACCTTGAGCATGAACAGCTCGCCCTTGCCGACGAGCTGGCGGGGAAGCGGGAGGACCTCGTCGACCATCTGGTCGGCGGTGATCGGGATGCCGGCGGCGATGCGGCCGACGAGTGGCACCATCGCCGCGTCGCCGACGGCGGGGGAGAGCTCGGTCTCGGACGTCGACGGCAGGTCGATCAGGACCTCCATCGCGCGGGGGCGGTTCGGGTCGCGGCGCAGGTACCCGGACAGCTCGAGCTGATCGAGCTGGTAGGACACGCTCGAGAGCGAGGCGAGGCCGACGGCGTCGCCGATCTCCCGCATGCTCGGCGGATAGCCACGGGTCGACACGGAGCGCTGGACGTACTCGAGGATCGCCTGCTGCTTGCCGCTCAGGGTCGTGCGGCGGCGGGTGTCGTCCTGCATGGGGCCTCCAATGTCGGTGGTTCATTCGAAAGTGTATTCCGTGAGCACGCCCCAGACAAACATTCATTCGAACGTGTCGCGCCCAATGTCGGTAGTCGGTTCGAAGATGGGCTTGCGATTCGAACAAGTCGAACATATATTCGGAACAGAGCTTCGCATCCGGAACTCCTCGACCTCCCGGCCGAGGGCGGGGAGGTCCGGGTGCGATACCACTCAGCAGGAGGCACCCATGAGCACGATCACCATCTCCCCCTCGGGATCGTCCTTCGCCGCGGTCACGACCGCCCGCCCGGCGCGAGCTCGGCTCCGGCTGACCCCTCGCGGCCGGGCGGTCCTGCTCTTCCTCGTCGCGATGCCGATCGCGCTCTGGCTGCTCGTCGCGCAGCTCAACGGCGGGGCGGCGACCGGCTCGCTCGAGGGCGGATCGGTGCAGATCGTCATGGTCCAGCCGGGTGAGTCGCTCTGGGCGGTCGCGGAGCGCGTCGCGCCGAGTGCCGACCCGCGCGACGTGATCGACGCGATCGAGTCCTTCAACCACCTCGGCTCGGCCGATGTGATGGCGGGCCAGCAGCTCGGCATCCCCGCGCCTTACGGGCACTGACTGCCCCTGGGCGAGCGCAGCCCCCGGGCTGCGGGTCCCTGAGCGAGCGCACCCCCGGTTCCGCTCCCTGAGCGAGCGCAGCGAGTCGAAGGGCTCGTACGCTTGACCGGTGACCCAGCTCTCCGACCTGCCCATCCGCGATGACCTCAAGGGCCACGTCCCCTACGGCGCGCCGCAGATCCACGTCCCGGTCCGGCTGAACGTCAACGAGAACACGCACGGCATCCCGGCCGAGGTCGCGGCCGACATCGTCGCGAGCCTCGCCGAGGCGGTCGCCGGTGCGAACCGCTACCCCGATCGCGAGTTCGTCGAGCTGCGCGAGGGGCTCGCCCGCTACCTGGGGCACGGACTGACCGCGGAGCAGGTCTGGGCGGCGAACGGGTCGAACGAGGTCATCCAGCAGTTCCTGCAGGCCTTCGGCGGTCCCGGACGCAGCGTGCTCGCGTTCCCGCCGACCTACTCGATGCACTCGCTCCTGGTCCAGGCCAACTACTCGCGCTGGATTCCCGCGGAGCGTGGACCGGAGTGGGAGATCACGCCGGAGCTCGCGGTCGCCGCGGTGGAGCGGGAGCGCCCCGACATCGTGTTCCTCTGCAAGCCGAACAACCCGACCGGCACGGGCCTGGGCCTCGATGTCATCGAGGCCGTGTACGAGGCGCACCCGGGGATGCTGCTCGTCGACGAGGCCTATGCGGAGTTCGAGTCCGGGCCGAGCGCCCTGACGCTCCTGCCGGGGCGCCCGAGGCTCGTCGTGAGCCGGACGATGAGCAAGGCGTTCGCGTTCGCGGGCGTGCGACTCGGCTACCTCGCCGCCGACCCTGCGGTCGTCGACGCGTTCCGCCTTGTCCGCCTGCCCTATCACCTGTCGGCGCTCACGCAGGCGGCGGGGATCGCGGCGCTGCGCAGCGCCCCCGCGATGCTCGCGCAGGTCGATGCGATCAAGGCGCAGCGCGACCGGATGATTCGGGAGCTCACGAGCCTCGGCTACGAGCCGTGGCCGAGCGAGTCGAACTTCGTGCTCTTCGGCGGCGTCGCCGATCCGAAGGCGACGTTCGAGGCGCTCGTCGAGGCGGGCGTGATCGTCCGCGACGTCGGCATCCCGCACACCCTGCGGGTGACCGCGGGGACGGCGGAGGAGACCGACGTCTTCCTCGCCGCACTCGCGGCGACGCGCTAGCGCCCGTCGGTAGACTCGGACGGTGACCACGCCAGCAGGACAGCACAGGACGGCGTCGATCGTCCGCGAGACGTCGGAGTCGAGCGTGCGTCTCGACCTCGACCTCGATGGGACGGGCGCGTCGTCGATCTCGACGTCGGTGCCGTTCTTCGACCACATGCTCACGGCGTTCTCGAAGCACTCGCTCGTCGACCTCACCGTCGTCGCGACGGGGGACACGGACATCGACGTGCACCACACGGTCGAGGACACGGCGATCGTGCTCGGCCAGGCGATCCGGCAGGCGCTCGGCGACAAGCGCGGCATCGGCCGCTACGGCGACGCGACCGTCCCGCTCGACGAGGCGCTTGCGCGCGCGGTCGTCGACGTGTCGGGACGGCCGTACCTCGTGCACGAGGGCGAGCCGGCCGGGTTCGAGCACCACCTCATCGGCGGGCACTTCACCGGCAGTCTCGTGCGCCACGTCTTCGAGGCGATCGCGCTGAACGCCGGGCTGACGATCCACGTGACGGTCCTCGGCGGGCGCGACCCGCACCACATCGCCGAGGCGGAGTTCAAGGCGTTCGCGCGCGCCTTCCGCAAGGCGGTCGAGCCGGATGCCCGCGTGAGCGGCATCCCCTCGACGAAGGGTGCCCTGTAGCGATGGGCGCGCCGAAGCGGGTCGTGGTCCTCGACTACGGCTCGGGAAACATTCATTCCGCCGCGAAGGCCGTCGAGGCCGCCGGCGCGATCGCCGAGATCACGGCCGACCGCGACGCCGCGCAGGAGGCGGACGGGCTCATCGTCCCGGGCGTCGGCGCGTTCGCGGCGGT
>DATMFB010000122.1:0-4039 GCA_035556395.1 Microbacteriaceae bacterium | reverse complement strand
AGCCGGCCCCCCAGTAGTCAGTCGAGCGCCTCGGGGAGCACGCCGACCCCCGCCTTGGCCGCGGCCGTCCGGAGCCGCTTGTCGAGCGTCGCGAGCGGGATGCCGCGGGCGTCGGCGATCTCGAGATAGGCGACGTCGTATGCCGTGAGACCGTGACGCACTGCGGCATGGATCATGGGAATCGGTGCCGGCGATGCGAGCTCGATCGCGAGATCGCCGAGGGTGCCGACGATGACACTGATCTGGTCGGCGTCGACGCGACCCTTCGCCATCGCGCGGGCGAGCTGATTGCAGACCTCGTACATCCAGATCGACGGCACGACCGCATCCTCGTCACGAAGCCGCTGCAGGAGCGCCTGGGTCGCGTCGGTCTGCTCATCCTCGAAGAACCAGGCGAGCGTCACCGAGGCGTCGAGCACGAACGACATTCAGTACCGCTGCCCATAGCTCGAGCGGTCGCGGATGTCGATCGCGCCGTCGTTCACGATTCGGTGCACCGCCCGATACGCCTGCCACGCGTCGATCGCCTCCCGCGGCGAGCGGCGGTGCTCGATCGGGACGAGCCGCGCAGCCGGCTGCCCGTGCTTGGTGATCGTGACCGTCTCGCCCGACTGCACCGCCTCGATGAGCGCCGACAGATGCGTCTTCGCCTCATAGAGGCTCACGGTGCGCGTCGACGTGGAGGACCCCGCGAATGCGATCGACATGGCGCTACTCTAGTCAATGACTAGTCATTGATCAATCGAGCGGTCGATGCCGACGCCGTTCATATCGCGTTCACACGCGTGCGGGCAGAATGGTGCGATGGACAGCACGGGTCTCGAGGGCGCGCTTGCCGAGGGCCTCGACGAGTACGAGGCGGACGACGTCGTCGTCGTGCCCGCGAAGGACCTGCCCGACGACCGCTACCTCGACCGGGAGATCTCCTGGCTGCGATTCAACCAGCGGGTCCTCGAGCTCGCCGAGGACGAGGCGACGCCGCTGCTCGAGCGGGCGAACTTCGCGGCGATCTTCGCGAGCAACCTCGACGAGTTCTTCATGGTCCGGGTCGCGGGCCTCAAGCGCCGCATCGTGACGGGACTCGCGGTCCCGACGAACGTCGGGATCGCGCCGCAGGAGGTCTACGCCACGATCTCGGCGAAGGCGCACGAGCTCCAGGAGCGCCACGCGCGCGGGTTCAACGAGCAGCTCAAGCCCGCGCTGCGCGAGGCGGGCATCCACATCGAGCAGTGGGCCGACCTCGGGGCGCGCGACCGGGCCCGCATCGACGAGGTCTTCCGCGCCCAGATCTTCCCCGTCCTCATGCCGCTCGCGGTCGACCCGGCGCACCCCTTCCCCTACATCTCGGGCCTCTCGCTCTCGCTCAGCGTCCGGGTGCGCAACCCGCGCACCGACCGCGAGGAGTTCGCGCGCGTCAAGGTGCCGACGAACCTGCCGCGGTTCTTCCAGCTGCCCGAGGACGGCACCGACCGGACGCGGTTCATCGCGCTCGAGGACCTCATCGGCAACCACCTGCACGAGCTCTTCCCCGGCATGGAGATCCTCGACCACCACGCCTTCCGCGTCACGCGCAACGAGGACGTCGAGGTCGACGAGGACGAGTCGGAGAACCTCATCAAGGCGCTCGAGCAGCAGATCCTCAATCGTCGCTTCGGCCCCCCGATCCGGCTCGAGATCTCGCAGGACATGGACCTCGTGACGCTCGAGCTGCTCGTGCGCGAGCTCGACATCACCGAGCAGGAGGTCTACCGCCTCGACGGGCCGCTCGACCTGCGCGGGCTCTTCCAGCTCGGCAGCATCGACCGCCCGTCGCTCAAGTACCCGCGCCACGTCCCGACGACCTCGGTCTCACTGCTGCCGAGCGAGGCGAACGCGGAGCACGATGTGTTCGGCGCGATCGCCCGCGGCGACATCCTGCTGCACCACCCGTACGAGTCGTTCTCGACGTCGGTGCAGGCGTTCATCGAGGCCGCGGCGCACGACCCGAGCGTCCTCGCGATCAAGCAGACCCTCTACCGCACGAGCGGCGACAGCCCCATCGTGGAGGCGCTCATCGACGCGGCGGAGTCGGGCAAGGCGGTGCTCGCGCTCGTCGAGCTCAAGGCGCGCTTCGACGAGGCGGCGAACATCCAGTGGGCGAAGAAGCTCGAGCGGGCCGGCGTCCACGTCGTCTACGGCATCGTCGGCCTGAAGACGCACAGCAAGCTCGCCCTCGTCGTGCGCCAGGAGGGCGGCCGGCTGCGCCGCTACTCGCACATCGGCACCGGCAACTACAACCCGAAGACCGCGCGCGTCTACGAGGACCTCGGGCTGCTGACCGCGAGCGAGGAGGTCGGCGAGGACCTCGCCCGCCTCTTCAACGAGCTCTCCGGCTATGCGATGGAGCAGCAGTTCGACCGGCTGCTCGTCGCCCCCGTCCATCTGCGCGCGGGCCTCATCGAGTGCATCCGCACGGAGGCGGACCACGCGCGGGCGGGTCGGCCGTCCGGCATCCGGCTCAAGATGAACGCGATCGTCGACGAGGCGATCATCGACGAGCTCTACCGCGCGTCACAGGCCGGCGTCCCCGTCGACCTCGTCGTGCGCGGCATCTGCGGGCTGCGCCCCGGCGTGCCCGGCTACAGCGACAACATCCGGGTGCGCTCGATCCTCGGACGCTACCTCGAGCACTCCCGGATCTTCTCCTTCGAGAACGCCGGCGACCCCGTCGTCTACATCGGCAGCGCCGACATGCTGCACCGCAACCTCGACCGCCGGATCGAGGTCCTCGTGCGGATCACCGACGCTGAGCACCTCCGGGACCTCAGCAGCTACTTCGACCTCCAGCTCGACGACCTGACGAGCTCGTGGCACCTCGACGGCGAGTCGGGCGAGTGGGTGCGGCACTCGCGCGCCGCGGACGGCACGCTCCTCGACGACGCGCAGGACGTCCTGATGGCGCGCATCGCCGCCCGACGGCGTTCTGATCTGCGCGGGACGCGCACCGGATCGATCGACACGATCCGCACAGGACAGTTCCCCGCGGTCGGCCTCGGATAGCGTAGGCGGGTGGCTTCCACGACCGTCTACGCCGCCGGTGTCCTGTGCTGGCGGGAGAGCGCGGAGGGCATCAAGGTCCTGCTCGTGCGCCGCCCCGACTACAAGGACGTCTCCATCCCCAAGGGGAAGCTCGACCCCGGCGAGCTGCTGCCCGAGACGGCCGTCCGGGAGCTGCTCGAGGAGACCGGGATCAGCGCCACCCTCGGCGCCCCCATCGGCGACGTGAGCTACACCGTCGGCGGGCGCCCCAAGTTCGTGCAGTACTGGGCGGCGGAGGTCGTCGGCCACCAGGTCGAGCACGCGACGTTCACGCCGAACGACGAGATCTCCGCGGTCGACTGGGTGCCGATCGCGCAGGCGCGCAAGCTCGTCTCCTACCCGCACGACCGCGAGATGATCGCGACGCTTGCCGACCGGATCAAGCGCGGTGCGGCGAGGACGTTCTCGATCACGATCCTGCGACACGGGAAGGCGATCCCGGCCGGCGACTGGGACGGGCCCGATGCGACGCGCCCGCTGCTGCACCGCGGCCTCGAGCAGGCGATGACCGCGGCGCCGTCGATCGCGGCGTTCGGCCCGCAGCGCCTCGTGTCGAGCACCGCGACGCGCTGCCTCACGACGATCGAGCCGACCGCCCGCGTGACGGGACTCGAGGTCAAGGGCAGCGTCGGCCTGTCGCAGGACGCGTTCGAGGACGGCGAGTCGAAGATCCTGCCGCAGGTCGAGAAGCGGCTGCGAAAGCGGGAGAACGTCGTGCTGTGCTCCCACGGACCCGTCATCCCCGAGCTCGTCGAGGCGATCCGGCACGCGACCGCCGCGCATCGTGATGGTCTGCTGCGCGCCTCGAACCTCGCGACGGGGGAGTTCGCCGTGCTCCACATCACGCGCGAGACCAAGCGCCCGCACCTCGTCGAGGTCGAGGTCCACGGGGCGGGCTGACCCTTCGACTCGCTTCGCGCGCTCAGGGAGCCCCAGGGACCGTTCACCCGGCGTTCACCTG
>DATMFB010000121.1:0-3415 GCA_035556395.1 Microbacteriaceae bacterium | reverse complement strand
AGTTCATGGCGCCCGGGGACACGGTCACCGTCGCGGTCGACGGGATCGGGGTGCTCCGCAACCGACTCGTGGCCGGCTGATGGCCGCGACTGCGGGTCGGGGCGGTCGCATCGCCGCCGGCGTCGCGGGGCTCGTCGCGCTCGTCGTCCTCGTGACGGCCGCGATCATCGGGACCATCCAGTCGTCCGGAGCCGGCTCCGCCAATCCGGTCGCCACCATCCGGGTCGTCGACGAGACCTACCGGATCGAGCTCGCGAACCCCGAGGTGCTGGAGATCGCCGAGCAGCTGCTCGCGAAGGAGATCCCGCCGATGATCCCGAACGGGCTCGTCGTGCGGGGCGACCCCGGTCCGAACGCGCCGTGGTCGTGGCACATCGACCCGGCCTCACTCGAGTGGGCGGACATGACGACCGAGGTCTGCGACGGCCTCCCGTCCTTCGTCGAGGACGGCACGGTCACGAGCGAGTGGTACTGCCCGTGGTCGGCCGAAGTCATCGCCATCTCGGGTGGGTCTGCGATCGAATGACGCGACCTCCCGTCTCCGACATCATCGGCTGGGACGTGCGGACCTGGGGTCGCGCCGTCGACGCCTGGGAGCGCGCGCTCAAGACCCTGCCGAGCGGACCGCTTGACGTGCTCGAGGTCGGAGCCGGACCGGGTGGTCCCTCGCTCTGGCTCGCCCTCAAGGGGCACCGGGTCGTGACCTCGAACCTCGGCGAGAGCGAGCGGCTCGCCCGTCCGCTCCATGAGCGCTACGGCGTCGCGGACCGGATCGAGTACCGCGACCTCGATCTGACGGCCGGCTTGGGGTATCGCGAGTCGTTCGACGTGATCGTCTTCAAGTCCGTCCTCGGCGGTCTCGGCAGCGCCGATCCGGCGCTCCCCGGCATCGCGCTCGATGAGGTCCTTGTCGCGCTGCGTCCCGGCGGACTCGTCCTCTGGGCCGAGAACCTCCGCGGCAACTGGCTCCACCGCGGCGCTCGCTCGCTCGCCTATCGCGTTCGCCGGGCCAGGGCATGGCAGTACCTGACCCTCGGGCGTCTGCGGGAACTGCTCGGCACGCGCTTCGCCGATGTCGAACTCCAGGTCGGCGGCGTGCTCGCCGTCCTCGGCACGAGCGAGGCCGCCCGCGATCGGCTCGCCCGTGCGGACCAGGCGGTCTTCGACCGGATCGTGCCCGCCTCGTGGCACTACATGGCCTACGGGACCGCTCGGAAGCCGGTCGAGGGCTGAGCGATCAGCCGGGAAGGCCGAAGAGGGCCGGCCACGCGGCAGCTACGAAGGGGTAGCCGACGAAGACGGCGGCGTCGATGAAGAAGTGGGCGACGACGAGGGGGAGCACACGGCCCCAGCGCGCCGCGATCCAGCCGAACACGATGCCCATCAAGAAGTTGCCGACGAACGAGCCCCACCCCTGGTACAGGTGGTAGCTCGCGCGGATCGTCGCGGACAGCAGGATGATCGGCCAGTTGCCCCAGCCGAGCTGCCGGAGTCGAGCGAAGAGGTAGCCGACCATGATCACCTCCTCCAGGAGGGCCGCGCGCGCCGCGGCGAGGAGGAGAACCGGCACCGTCCACCAGTGATCGGCGAGGCCGGCCGGGTTGACGGCGACGGTCATGCCGAGTGCGCGCCCCGCGAGGTAGACGACCATGCCGCCCGCGCCGATGCCGATCGCGAGGAGCGCGCCCCAGCCGATGTCCCGCGCCGGTCGATCGAAGGCGAGGCCGAGCCGCCCGAGGTGCGGGCGCCTCGCGGACCAGAGCAGCCAGCACACGAGGACGACCGGCATGAGCCCGAACGCGATGTCGAGCATCTGGTAGATGAAGTCGAAGACCTCGCGGCTGTCGAGCGTCGGGTTGAGCGTCGCGGTCTGCTGCGACAGCGGCTGATCGCGCGTCGAACGATTGATGATCGCCACGATCGAGTAGACGGCGGACTGGCCGAGGGACAGGCCGAGCACGATGAGGATCTCGGCGGTGATCCGGCCGCGGCCTTCGACTCGCTGCGCTTGCTCAGGCGACGGTGCGGGGTGCGGGAGCGGGGACGGTTCTCCTCGCGACATGCTCAGAGCCTAGAACGCTACGTTGGTCGCATGCTTCGTCAGGGCCTCGCCGCGCTCGCCGCGGCATCGGCTCTCGCGCTGGCCGGCTGCTCCGTGGATGCGTCGACGGTCATCGACCATTCGGTCGTCTCGGTCGGCATCGACGTCCCGTACACGGGCGTCGGGCCGGCGTCACCCGATGCGACCGTCGCCGACCTCGCGGTCGGCGCCGCGACGCTGACGGGCTTCTCCTACGTCGACGCGCAGGGCCGCAGCGTCCCGGACACGGGCTTCGGACGGATGCGGGTGGTCTCCGAGGACCCATTCGTCGTCCGCTACACGGTCGCCGACGGGCTCGCCTGGTCCGACGGCGTGGGGATCGACGGCGTCGACCTCATGCTCGACTGGGTGGCGAGGGCGCATCCGTACGCGGGGGTGCGCTTCGGCTCGCTCCCGGATCTCGCGCTCGCCGGTGCACGGTCGGTCACGCTGAGCTCCGACCGCAAGTCCCTCGACATCGAGTTCTCCTCCGAGACGACGAGGTGGAACGAGGCCTTCCGAGCGCCGCTGCCGGCGCATGCGATCGCGACGCGCGCGTTCGACTCGACGAGCCCGGAGGCGGCGAAGGACGCCGTGATCGAGGCGATCGACCAGGCGCGGGGCGGCGACGTCGCGGCCCTCGCGAACCTCGCCGGCGCCTGGGCGTCAGCGTTCGAGCTCGAGGGCGAGGTGCCGCCGGCGAGCGGCCCCTATGCGATCGTCTCGGCTGACGCGGCCCTCGTCGAGCTCGAGACGAACGCGGCGTACGAGGGTCCGCGCGCTGCGACGTTCGCCGCGATCGAGCTGCGGAATCTCGGTTCGGCGGCTGCCGCGGTGCAGGCCCTCTCGATCGGCGAGATCGACATCGTCCAGGTGACGCCGAGCGATCCGATGCGCACCGTGCTCGGGCGGATCAGCGCCGATCGCAGGATGCTCGGCCCGACCGATGCGCCGACCGTCATGGTGGGCTGGTTCCATCGCGACATCGACCACATCGAGCCAGGTCCGCCGGAGCTCGGCGCACTGTGGAATCCGTGGGCCTGGGCGCCGTACGTGCCACCGGAGATCTGAGGGACTCCACAAACGACGTCACTGAGAGGTAACGTTTTGGGGCTCGATTCGTCTCTGCGGGGAGAACGCGACGAGAATCGTTCATCGATCGTCTACAAGGCGATCCCACAACCCCTCGTACAGGAGGTACACACAGTGAAGAAGTAGAGCCTCGCGCTCGGACTCGCCGCGGGAGTCTCCGCGGCCGTCCTCGCGCTGACCGGTTGCGCAGGCGGCGGATCCCCCGCCCCGACCGACGGCCCGGTCGCATCCGGCCCCGCCGTC
>DATMFB010000120.1:0-1540 GCA_035556395.1 Microbacteriaceae bacterium | reverse complement strand
GGTCCTGACGAAGTCGATGGAGCCGACGTACCCGCCCGGCACCCTCGTCATCGTCAAGCCGACCGCGCCGCAGGACATCCGCATCGGTGACGTCATCACCTATCAGATCGCGCCCGGCCAGCCCGAGTACATCACGCACCGGGTCATCGCCATCTCCCGCTCGACCGGCGGCGAGCTGAGCTTCACGACCAAGGGCGACAACAACGGCACCGCCGACGAGGCGGCGATCCTCCCTGAGCAGGTCCAGGGCACCGTCTGGTACTCGGTGCCATGGATCGGCTACCTCAACAACGCGGTCGGCGGCGGCGGCAAGACGTGGCTCGTGATCGGCCTCGCCGTCCTGCTCTTCGCCTACGCGGGGTGGCAGTTCATCGGCGGCCTGTTCGACCGCAAGAGCAAGAAGGACGCGGCCGCGCAGGCCGACAGCACCGCGTAAGACTGCCCTGCGGCATCAGTGCGCGTCGCTGTGCGCGGCGACGATCTCGCGCCGGTGCGTCTGACCCATCTTGTCGATCCAGGCGAGCGCGATCGCCGAGACGATGAACGCGAGGTGGATGACCACCTGCATGACGACGCCGGTGAAGGTGTACTCGTCGCCCTCGCCCGACTCCCCCGGCAGCACGCCGGCGGGCGGGAGCGCGCCCACCTTGATGAAGGTCGCGAGCAGGTGGATCGAGGAGATCGAGATGATTGAGATCGCGAGCTTGACCTTGAGCAGGTTCGCGTTGACGTGGTTGAGCCAGTCGGGCTGGTCGGGGTGGTCCTGGATCCCGGTCTTGGAGACGAAGATCTCATAGCCGCCGATGATGACCATGATGAGCAGGTTCGCGATCATCACGACGTCGATGAGGCCGAGCACGGCGAGCATGATCGTCGCCTCATCCATCGGGTGATGGCCGGGGTCGAAGATCCCGAGCCACACCTCTTCGACCAGGTGCACGAGGTCGATCCAGAACACGACGACGTAGACGAGCTGCGCGACGATGAGGCCGATGTAGAGCGGCGCCTGGAGCCAGCGGCTCGCGAAGATGATGGCGGCGAGGGCCCGTGGCGTGCGTCGGACGGGGCCCCGGCGCACCTGCGCCTCGGGCGGCAGCAGGTCGGTCATTCGCACAATTTAGCGGATCGAGGGTTCTGCTCTTTCCCCCATTAGACTCGATCCGCGAAGGGGAGTATCCCAACTCGTTCGCCTCGTCAGTACGGTCGCACGCGGCCCGGGGCAGCGGCGGATCATAGGTCCGCGGGAGAGACGTTCGGCTCTTGATCCGACCCCTGGAAGGCCCCCGTGGACATCAACCCCTGGTTCGAGTGGGGCTCGCTCGCGCTCATCACGCTGATCCTCGTGATCGACGTCGTCATCGCGTTCAAGCGACCGCACATCCCCTCGACGCGCGAGAGTGCCCTCTGGATCGCGTTCTACGTCACCCTCGCCCTCATCTTCGCGGGCGTGCTCTTCGTGATCGGTGATGCGGAGCACGGCGGGCAGTTCATCGCGGGCTGGCTCACCGAGTACTCGCTCTCGGTCGACAACCTGTTCGTG
>DATMFB010000119.1:0-1521 GCA_035556395.1 Microbacteriaceae bacterium | reverse complement strand
GGTCCTGACGAAGTCGATGGAGCCGACGTACCCGCCCGGCACCCTCGTCATCGTCAAGCCGACCGCGCCGCAGGACATCCGCATCGGTGACGTCATCACCTATCAGATCGCGCCCGGCCAGCCCGAGTACATCACGCACCGCGTGATCGCGGTATCGCGTTCTACCGGCGGCGAGCTGAGCTTCACGACCAAGGGCGACAACAATGGCACCGCCGACGAGGCGGCGATCCTCCCCGAGCAGGTCCAGGGCACCGTCTGGTACTCGGTGCCGTGGATCGGCTACCTCAACAACGCGGTCGGCGGCGGCGGCAAGACGTGGCTCGTGATCGGCCTCGCCGTGCTGCTCTTCGGCTACGCGGGTTGGCAGTTCATCGGCGGCCTGTTCGACCGCAAGGGCAAGAAGCAGGAACAGGCCGACAGCATCGTCTAGGTCAGTGCGCGTCGCTGTGCGCGGCGACGATCTCGCGCCGGTGCGTCTGACCTATCTTGTCGATCCAGGCGAGCGCGATCGCCGAGACGATGAACGCGAGGTGGATGACCACCTGCATGACGACGCCGGTGAACGTGTACTCGTCGCCCTCGCCCGACTCCCCCGGCAATACGCCGGCGGACGGCAGTGCACCGACCTTGATGAACGTCGCGAGCAGGTGGATCGAGGAGATCGAGATGATCGAGATCGCGAGCTTGACCTTGAGCAGGTTGGCGTTGACGTGGTTGAGCCAGTCAGGCTGGTCCGGGTGGTCCTGGATCCCCGTCTTGGAGACGAAGATCTCGTAGCCGCCGATGATGACCATGATGAGCAGGTTCGCGATCATCACGACGTCGATGAGACCGAGCACGGCGAGCATGATCGTCGCCTCGTCCATGGGGTGATGCCCCGGGTCGACGATCCCGAGCCACACCTCCTCGACGAGGTGCACGAGGTCGATCCAGAACACGACGACGTAGACGAGCTGTGCGACGATGAGGCCGATGTAGAGCGGCGCCTGGAGCCAGCGGCTCGCGAAGATGATGGCGGCGAGGGCCCGTGGCGTGCGTCGGACGGGTCCCCGGCGCACCTGCGCCTCGGGCGGCAGCAGGTCGGTCATTCGCACAATCTAGCGGATCGATGGATCTGTTCTTCTGCGCACTAGACTCGTCCCGCGAAGGGGAGTATCCCAACTCGTTCGCCTCGTCAGTACGGTCGCTCGCGGCCCGGGGCAGCGGCGGACCACAGGTCCGCGGGAGAGACGTTCGGCTCGTGAACCGACCCCTGGAAGGCCCCCCTTGGATATCAACCCCTGGTTCGAGTGGATCTCGCTCGGCGTCATCACGCTGATCCTCGTGATCGACGTCGTCATCGCGTTCAAGCGGCCGCACATCCCCTCGACGCGCGAGAGCGCCCTCTGGATCGCGTTCTACGTCACCCTCGCCCTCATCTTCGCGGGCGTGCTCTTCGTGATCGGTGATGCGGAGCACGGCGGGCAGTTCATCGCGGGCTGGCTCACCGAGTACTCGCTCTCGGTCGACAACCTGTTCGTG
>DATMFB010000118.1:0-7766 GCA_035556395.1 Microbacteriaceae bacterium | reverse complement strand
TGCGCTCGAGGGCGAGGTGCCCGACGGCCTGATCATCGGCTACGCCAACAACATGACCCCGGTCGGCGACGCCCAGTGGCGTCCGTACATCCAGGCGGCGGCCGAGGCGGCCGGCGGGACGTTCGTGAACTACCCCACCGGACCCGACCCGCAGTCGGCGCAGGCGGGCTTCAACACGATCCTCGCGGACGCGGCGGCCGGCAATCTCGACATCCTGATCGTCGGCGCGGTGTCGCCGCGCACGGTGCAGGCGCAGGCGGAGGAGCTGCTCAACGACTACCCGGATGTCCAGGTCGTGTGGGGCGCTGACCCGTATGCGAACCGGGACCTCGGCCTCGACGACTCGATCGGCGACTACGGCGGGTCCATCGTCAACGGCAACGTGCTCGCGGCGGCGGCGGTGTACTACACCTGCGGCGCGGCAACCGACTTCACGTGGTACACGACGAACGACCTCGAGTTCACCTCGGTGAACCTCCTGGCCGCGAACGAGTTCCTCGCGGAGCTCAACCCGACCGCGACGCTGCGCGAGGTCGTCGGCTCGATCACGTCGGCTGCGGCCACGGACCTGATCATCCCGGACCTGCAGGGCCACCCGAACTCGCAGTTCTTCGTGTCGCCGCTGGACCAGTACCAGATCGGCATCAAGGACGCGGCTGAGACCGCCGGCATCGACAACTGGTACGGGATCGGGCAGTCGTCGCTGCCGGCGAACGTCGACCAGATCAAGACCGGTGCCCAGTACGGTGGCTACACGCTGGACTTCGAGCAGTTCATGTTCCAGCTCGTCGACCAGGGCCTGCGGATGTACCTCGGCGAGTGGCCGGCCGACGGCTACGGCGAGGGCAACTGGGAGCTGATCAACTCCTCGATGTCGACGCTCATCACCCCTGGCAACGTGAACGACCTCGACATCGACGCCAGCGGGCACTACACCGCGGTCGCTGACACGGCCGGCAAGTACATGGAGCTCTGGGGCAAGTGACCCGGGCCTGATCCACGGCGAGGAGGTGCCGCCCGACGGCGTGCGGCACCTCCTTCGCCCTGTGGATCCCCACCACGCAATCGACGCGAGATCAAAGGAGAAACCGCGGACCATGGTCGCAACAACCGCCACCGGTGAGCTGCTGCTGCAGATCACCGGGATGTATAAAGACTTCCCCGGCACGCGAGCGCTCGACGACGTCTCGCTCGAGGTGCGCAGCGGCGAGATCGTCGCCGTCGTCGGGCACAACGGGTCCGGCAAGTCCACGCTCGTCAAGATCCTCGCGGGCGTGTACACGAAGGACGCCGGCGAGGTCGTCTTCCCCTCGTCGACCGACGAAGAGGCGACCGAGCTGCACATCGTCCACCAGGACCTCGGCCTCTCGATGCCGTTCAACACGATCGAGAACCTCGGCCTCGTGCACCAGAGCGCCGCGGGCCTCGCCCCGCTCAACAAGCGGCGCGAACGCGCCCGCGCGATCGAGCTCGTCAGCCGGTTCGGCGAGCCCTTCGACGTCACCGTGCCGGTCTCCGGGCTCGCGCCCGCCCAGCGCTCGATCATCGGCATCGCCCGCGCGCTCGACGGCTGGAAGCACTCGCGAAACATCATGATCCTCGACGAGCCGACCGAGGCGCTCGCCGCGGGCGAGGTCGAGGTGCTCTTCGACGCGGTAAAGAAGCTCGCGGCCGATGGGGCCGGCATCATCTTCATCTCGCACCGTCTCGACGAGGTGCTCGACCTCGCCGACCGCATCGTCGTGCTGCGCAACGGCCAGAAGGTCGCCGACGAGCGACGCGAGACCGTCGACCACGATCGTCTCGTCGAGTTCGTCACCGGCGCCTCCGCGCACGAGGGCGAGGTCGGCCGGACCGATCTCGGCATGAGTGACGAGGTCGTGCTCGAGGTGGAGAACCTCGCGGGCGCCGACATCGAGGACATCGACCTCACGGTGCGCGCCGGAGAGATCGTCGGCATCGCCGGTGTCCTCGGCTCCGGGCGCGAGGCGCTGCCTGCGCTGCTGTTCGGCTCGATCCCCGGCCGCGCCGACCGCTACCAGATCGCGGGCAAGGACTATCGCAGGCGCAGCCCGCGCGAGAGCATCCGCCGCGGCATGGCGTTCGTGCCCGGCGACCGCGGCAAGTTCGGCTCGATCCGGCCGATGACAGCTAGGGAGAACGTCACGCTGCCGGAGCTCAAGTCGGTGAGCGGCGCCGGCGGCGCGATCAGGGTGCGTCGCGAGCGCGCGCAGGTGCAGGAGCTCGTCGCGAAGTACGACGTCAAGCCGCCGCGCACGGAGCAGGTCTTCTCGCAGTTCTCCGGCGGCAACCAGCAGAAGGTCGTCTTCGCGAAGTGGCTGCGCAACGACCCGAAGGTGCTGCTCCTGGAGGAGCCGACCCAGGGCGTCGACATCGGCGCCAAGCAAGCGCTCTACAACGCGATCGACGCTGCCGCGGCCGGCGGGGCGGGCGTCATCGTCTGCTCCTCGGAAGCGAAGGAGCTCGTCCGGCTCTGCAACCGCGTGCTCGTCATGCGCGGCGGCCGCGTCGCGGCAGAGCTGTCCGGCGAGGACCTCACCGAGACGCGGATCGTGCTCGAAGGCTATGGACTCGGAAACGAGGGGAGCCTGTGAAGAAGACGGAAGCGATCGCGACCGTGGGCCTCGCCGACGGCAAGGCTCCGAGCCAGTGGGGTCGACTGTTCGGCTTCCAGAACATCAGCGCGGTCTACCTCTTCGTGGCGATCTTCATCATCTTCGCGATCTGGGTGCCGCAGACCTTCCTGAAGCCGCAGACCTGGGCGAACCTGCTCGACACCCAGTCGCTCGTCGTGCTCGCGGCGCTCGCGGTCATGGTCCCGCTCGTTACCGGCGTCTTCAACCTGGCGGTCGGCGCCGAGATCTCCTTCGCGCTCATGCTGAGCACGACGCTGCAGCAGACAGCGCAGGATCAGCCGAACCTCCTGCTCGCCCTCGGCCTGCCGTGGTGGGCCGCGGCGATCGTCGTGCTCATCGTCGCGGGGCTCGTCGGCGCGTTCTCCGGCCTCATCGTGACCCGACTGAAGATCGACTCCTTCATCGCGACCCTGGGTGTGGCGTCGATTCTCGCGGGCGTCATGTACCTCGTCTCGCAGAACAAGCCGCTCAGCATCACCCTCGATTACAAGGCGGTCACCGACCTGTATCTCGACCTCGGGGGCTTCCGCCTGAAGATGGCCGTGATCGTGCTCCTCTTCATCGCGCTCATCGTCTGGTACATCCTCGAGCGCACCATCATCGGCCGGCGCATGTACGCCGCGGGCTTCAACCCCGACGGTGCACGGCTCTCCGGCGTGAACGTCGACCGGCTGCAGTTCTGGGGTCTCGTCGCCGCCGGCCTGATCGCGGGCGTGGTGGGCATCCTGGCCGGATCGAAGTTCAGCGGCAACTCGACCATCGGCGGCACGATGCTGATCCCGGCGCTGTCCGCCGTCTTCCTCGGATCGACGCAGTTCAAGGGCGGCCGGTTCAATGTCTGGGGCACCGTCGTCGCGCTCTACGTGCTCGCGGTCGGCGTCCAGGGCCTGCTGCTCGTGCAGGTGCCGGACGTGCTGTCGGACTTCTTCTACGGCATCGCGCTCATCGGCGCGGTCGTGCTCTCCCGCTGGGGCGGCGGCAGGCGGCGCTTCCGGGCGGTCCGCCAGGCGACGACCTTCACGAAGGACGGCAAGGCCGCGCTCATCGCCGAGGCCGAGGAGGAGCCCTCGCAGCTCCACCCCACCGAGACGGCGCTCAAGCAGGACGGGATCGAGGACCAGGGCGACCGGCCCTGACCGTCGGATTCCGAAGCGGGCGCGGGGCCACGGCCTCGCGCCCGCTTCGTATCTCGCGATCGTTGCAAGCTTGTTGCCGTCGCGCGTTGTCGATTCCAAGTCAGATGTATTACTGTCAACTTGTCTGACATTGCCGTCGGGCGATCGACAAGGAAGTCACCAGGAAAGAGAGCAATCATGCACGGACGCACCAGGGCCGCGCTGGGCGGCGCTGCCGCCTTCGCCGCCGTCTCGCTCGCCCTCGCGGGCTGTACCGCGGGGAGCCCGAGCCCCGAGGCGACGGACGGCGAAACTACCGCTGCCGGCGTTACCTACATGGACATGGCGACCGGCGAATGCGCGGTTGAGCCCAACGAGGGCGTCAACTTCGCGGACGCGCAGGCGTACCTCGACTCGTTCAAGCAGGTCGGCGACAGCCTGCTCACCGACAAGAAGCTGCCGAACCCGATTGAGCCCGGCACGCTCGTCGTCTACCTCGACAACGCGTCGCCGTACTCGGCGCAGCTCGCGACGGCGATCGGCGAGGCCGCTGCCGCATCTGGTGCGGAGTTCCAGTCGGTCAACGTCGGTAGCGACGCCCAGAGCATCAACTCGGGTATGAACGCCGTCGTGACGCTCGACCCCGACGTCATCATCACGTTCGCGACCGACCTGACGTTCTGGCAGGACCAGTACAAGACGCTCACCGACAACGGCACCGCCATTGTCTACGCGGGCAACGGCAACGCGATCGAGTTCGGCCTCAACGAGACGTACGGCACGCCGGAAGCCTCGGTTGTCAACGGCTCCGTCATCGCGGCCGCGGCGATCGTCGCGACCTGCGGCACCGGCACGGACTTCGTGTACTACCCCGCGCCCGAGATCGTTGCCTCGGTCGACATGTACTCGGCGTACGAGAGCTACATCAAGGACCACGTGCCCGGCGCGACCGTCCGCTCGGTCGACATCTCGATCATGGACACCGATGGCGCGAGCAAGATCGTGTCGGACCTCCAGGCCCACCCGGAGACCGACTTCTGCTCGCCGTCGTCTGACCAGTGGCAGGTCGGCCTCGCCGAGAAGGCGAAGCTCGCCGGCGTGACGAACGCGTACTGCTTCGGTGGTATCTCGATCCCGCAGAACTACCAGCTCATCAAGGACGGCCAGCAGGTCGGCACGATCGCCTACGACCCGATGATTCAGTCGTGGCAGGCGCTCGACGAGGGCTACCGCAAGCTGCAGGGCGTCTTCGAGGACTACGACATGAACGCGCTCATCCGTCAGACGGCTGCCGCGATCACGCAGCAGAACATCGACCGCGTTGACGTCCAGACCGGTGCGTTCAACGCCGTCCCCGGCTTCGAGGACATGTTCCTGAAGCTCTGGAACGTCAAGTAGCACGCTAGGCAGGAGGGGGGCGCTGTCCTTCGGGGCGGCGCCCCTTCCTTGCCGACGTGTGTGACACTGACCGACAACAATCCCGAGCGATATCGCAGTCGCAGAGAGAAGTGCCATGACGGTAACAACTGGTCCGCTCCTCAGGGTCACCGGAATGATCAAAGAGTTTCCGGGGCTCAGGGCGCTCGACGACGTATCCCTCGAGGTCGACGCTGGGGAAATCGTCGCGGTCGTCGGGCACAACGGCTCGGGCAAGTCGACTCTCGTCAAGATCCTCGCTGGGGTCTACGCGAAGGACGCCGGGGAGATCGAGTTCCCGGCCTCGACGCCCGACGAGGAGACGCAACTCCACATCATCCACCAGGATCTCGGCCTCGCGATGCAGCTCAACGCGATCGAGAACCTCGGTATCCCCAAGTACAAGGGGTTCGCCGCCTCGCTGTCGCCGTCACCGGTCAAGCGCGAGATGGCTGAGGCTCGCCAACTCATCAGCCGCTTCGGTGAGCCGTTCGACGTGACCGTCCCGGTCGGCGAGCTCGCTCCCGCGCAGCGCTCGATCATCGGCATCGCCCGCGCGCTCGACGGCTGGCAGCACCCGCGCAACATCCTGATCCTCGACGAGCCGACCGAGGCGCTCCACGCATCCGAGGTCCGTGTCCTCTTTGACGCCGTCAAGAAGCTCGCCGCCGAGGGCGCCGGGATCATCTTCATCTCGCACCGACTCGACGAGGTCCTCGAGCTCGCCGACCGGATCGTCGTCCTGCGCGACGGCAAGAAGGTCGCGGACGAGCCGCGCGCCGGCATCGAGCACGAGCACCTCGTGGAGCTCGTCACGGGCGTGCACGCGGGCGAGGCCGAGACGGGACGCACCGACCGGACGCACGGCGAGGTCGTCCTGGACATCGAGGGGCTGTGGGGCGAGGTGCTCGACGGCATCGATCTCACGGTCCACGCGGGCGAGGTCGTCGGCGTCGCCGGCGTGCTCGGCTCGGGCCGCGAGGCCCTGCCCGCCATGGTCTTCGGCTCGATCCTCGCCGCAGCGGACGAGTTCACCGTCTCCGGCGATTCCTACGTCAAGCGCAGCCCGGCTGCCTCGATCAAGCGCGGCATGGCGTTCGTCCCCGGCGATCGCGGCAGGTACGGGGCGATCCGCGACTTCACCGCGCGGGAGAACATGACGCTGCCCGAGATGCAGAGTCTCACGAACGCGGTGTTCGGGCTCAACGTGCGCAAGGAGAAGGAGCTCGCCCGCGAGCTCGTCGCCAAGTACGACGTCCGGCCCCCGCGCCCGGAGCAGCTCTTCAAGCAGTTCTCCGGCGGAAACCAGCAGAAGATCGTCTTCTCCAAGTGGCTGCGCAACGACCCCTCCGTGCTGCTCCTGGAGGAGCCGACGCAGGGCGTCGACATCGGCGCGAAGCAGGCGCTATACGACGCGATCGACGACGCCGCGGCACGCGGTGCGGCGGTCGTCGTGTGCTCGTCCGAGGCGAAGGAGCTCGTGCGCCTGTGCGACCGCGTGCTCGTGCTGCGCGACGGGCGCGTCGCGGCCGAGCTCTCCGGCGAAGAACTCACCGAGACACGACTCGTGCTCGAAGGATACGGACTTGCCGACGAGAACGAATTCGTCGGCGGAAGCGAGGAACAGCAGTGAAGAAGACCGAGGCGATCCCCACCGCGACCGAGGGGACGAAGACTGCGCCGACCGGCGGCGGCTCGTGGCGACGAATCCTGTCGTTCCGCAACATCTCCGCGATCTATATTTTCGTCGTCATCTTCGCGCTGTTCGCGATCATCACGCCGAAAACCTTCCTCGCGCCCGGCACGTGGGTGCTGCTCCTCGATGAGCAGACGATCACCGTGCTCGCAGCGCTCGCGGTACTCATCCCGCTCAACGTCGCCGTCTTCAACCTCGCGATCGGCGCCGAGGTCGGCTTCGCGGTCATCCTTGTTGCTGTCCTGCAGGTCCAGCTGCAGCTGCCGTGGCCGCTCGCGGTCCTCTTCGCGCTCGCCGCGGGTGCGCTGATCGGCACGATCTCGGGCCTCATCATCACGAAGCTGAGGATCGACTCGTTCATCGCGACGCTCGGTATGAGCTCGTTGCTCACGGCGGGGCTCGTGCTCATGTCCGGCCAGCGACAGATCCTCGGTCTCGGGGACGGGTTCCGCGACTTCGCGACGGGTGGCATTCCGCTCGGCGGCACGTTCAAGATCACCTGGCCCGTCATCATCATGCTCGCCGTCGCGTTCGTGCTCTGGTACGTCATGGAGAAGACCCCGCTCGGTCGTCGCATGTACGCCGCGGGCTTCAACCCCGACGGTGCGCGCCTGTCCGGCGTCAACGTCTCGCGGCTTCAGATCGGCTCGCTCGTCGCGGGCGGCATGGTCGCGGCGCTCGCGGGTACGCTGCTCGCGTCGCGAATCAACGCCGGTGATCCGACGGTCGGCCCCAACCTCCTCCTGCCTGCGCTGACCGCGGTGTTCCTCGGTTCGACGCAGTTCAAGGGCGGTCGGTTCAACGTCTGGGGCACGGTCGTCTCGGTGTACGTTCTCGCGGTCGGCGTCAAGGGCCTCCAGCTCCTCGGCGCGACCGACTGGG
>DATMFB010000117.1:0-2931 GCA_035556395.1 Microbacteriaceae bacterium | reverse complement strand
TGCGCTCGAGGGCGAGGTGCCCGACGGCCTGATCATCGGCTACGCCAACAACATGACCCCGGTCGGCGACGCCCAGTGGCGTCCGTACATCCAGGCGGCGGCCGAGGCGGCCGGCGGGACGTTCGTGAACTACCCCACCGGCCCCGACCCGCAGTCGGCACAGGCAGGCTTCGACACGATCCTCGCGGACGCGGCGGCCGGCAAGCTCGACATCCTGATCGTCGGCGCGGTGTCGCCGCGCACCGTGCAGTCGCAGGCGGAGACGCTGCTCAACGACTACCCGGATGTGCAGGTCGTGTGGGGCGCTGACCCGTACGCGAACCGCGACCTCGGTGTCGACGACTCGATCGGCGACTACGGCGGGTCCATCGTCAACGGGAACGTGCTCGCGGCCGCCGCGGTGTACTACACCTGCGGCGCGGCGACCGACTTCACGTGGTACACCACGAACGACCTCGAGTTCACCTCGGTGAACCTCCTGGCCGCGAACGAGTTCCTCGCGCAGCTCAACCCGACCGCGACGCTGCGTGAGGTCGTCGGCTCGATCACCTCGGCTGCGGCCACCGACCTGATCATCCCGGACCTGCAGGGCCACCCGAACTCGCAGTTCTTCGTGTCGCCGCTCGACCAGTACCAGATCGGCATCAAGGACGCGGCTGAGACCGCCGGTATCGACAACTGGTACGGGATCGGGCAGTCGTCGCTTCCGGCGAACGTCGACCAGATCAAGACCGGCGCCCAGTACGGCGGCTACACGCTGGACTTCGAGCAGTTCATGTTCCAGCTCGTCGACCAGGGTCTGCGGATGTACCTCGGCGAGTGGCCGGCCGATGGCTACGGCGAGGGCAACTGGGAGCTCATCAACGCCTCGATGTCGACGCTCATCACCCCGGGCAACGTCAACGCTCTCGACATCGACGCCAGCGGGCACTACACCGCGGTCCCGGACACGGCCGGGAAGTACATGGAGCTCTGGGGCAAGTGACCCGGGCCTGACCCACGGTAAGGAGGTGCCGCCCGTCGATCGACGGCGGGCGGCACTTCCTTCGCTCTGTGGGATCCCCACGAAATAACCAACGCGAGATCGAAGGAGACACCGCGGATCATGGTCGCAACAACCGCCACAGATGAGCTGCTGCTGCAGATCACCGGGATGTACAAGGACTTCCCCGGCACGCGCGCCCTCGACGACGTCTCGCTCGACGTGCGCAGCGGCGAGATCGTCGCCGTCGTCGGACACAACGGCTCGGGCAAGTCGACGCTCGTCAAGATCCTCGCGGGCGTGTACACGAAGGACGCCGGCGAGGTCGCTTTCCCCTCTTCGAACGAGGCGGAGCCGACCGAGCTGCACATCGTCCACCAGGACCTCGGCCTCTCGATGCCGTTCAGCACGATCGAGAACCTCGGCCTCGTGAACCAGACCGCCGCGGGCCTCGCCCCGCTCAACAAGCGCCGCGAGCGCGCGCGCGCAATCAGTCTCATCAGCCGATTCGGCGAGCCATTCGACGTCACCGTGCCGGTCTCCGCGCTCGCGCCGGCGCAGCGCTCGATCATCGGGATCGCTCGTGCGCTCGACGGCTGGAAGCACTCGCGGAACATCATGATCCTCGACGAGCCGACTGAGGCACTCGCTGCCGGTGAGGTCGAGGTGCTCTTCGACGCGGTGAAGAAACTCGCGGCCGAGGGTGCCGGCATCATCTTCATCTCGCACCGCCTCGACGAGGTGCTCGACCTCGCCGACCGCATCGTCGTGCTGCGCGACGGCAAGAAGGTCGCCGACGAGCGGCGCGCCACCGTCGACCATGACCGGCTCGTCGAGTTCGTCACCGGTGCCTCCGCGCACGAGGGAGAGGTCGGCCGCACTGACCGCAGCTGGACGGACGAGGTCGTGCTGGACGTGCAGAACCTCGCCGGCGCCGACATCGAGGACATCGACCTTGAGGTGCGCGCCGGCGAGATCGTCGGCATCGCCGGCGTCCTCGGCTCCGGCCGGGAGGCTCTGCCCGCGCTGCTCTTCGGCTCCGTCCCCGCCCACGCCGACCGCTACCGCATCGCCGGCAAGGACTACCGCAGGCGCAGCCCGCGCGAGAGCATCCGCCGCGGTATGGCCTTCGTCCCCGGCGACCGGGGCAAGTTCGGCTCGATCCGGCCGATGACCGCCAGGGAGAACGTCACGCTGCCCGAACTCAAGTCCGTGAGCGGCGCGGCCGGATCGATCAACGTGCGCCGCGAGCGCGCGCAGGTGCAGGCGCTCGTCGCGAAGTACGACGTCCGGCCGCCGCGGTCGGAGCAGGTCTTCTCGCAGTTCTCCGGAGGCAACCAGCAGAAGGTCGTCTTCGCGAAGTGGCTGCGCAACGAACCGAAGGTACTGCTCCTTGAGGAGCCCACCCAGGGCGTCGACATCGGCGCCAAGCAGGCGCTCTACAACGCGATCGACGCCGCCGCGGCCGACGGGGCAGGTGTGATCGTCTGCTCATCGGACGCGAAGGAGCTGGTGCGCCTCTGCAACCGCGTGCTCGTCATGCGCAACGGTCGCGTCGCAGCGGAGCTGTCCGGCGAAGAGCTCACCGAAACGCGGATCGTGCTCGAAGGCTATGGACTCGGAAACGAGGGGAAACAGTGAAGAAGACCGAAGCCATCCCGACCGTGGGCGTCGCCGACGCCAAGGCTCCGAGCCAGTGGGGCCGACTGTTCGGCTTCCAGAACATCAGCGCGGTCTACCTCTTCGTGGTGATCTTCGCGATCTTCGCGATCTGGGTGCCGCAGACCTTCCTGAAGCCGCAGACCTGGGCGAACCTGCTCGACACCCAGTCACTCGTCGTGCTCGCGGCGCTCGCGGTCATGATCCCGCTCGTCACCGGTGTCTTCAACCTGGCGGTCGGCGCCGAGATCTCCTTCGCGCTCATGCTGAGCACGACGCTGCAGCAGACA
>DATMFB010000116.1:0-2800 GCA_035556395.1 Microbacteriaceae bacterium | reverse complement strand
TCCTCGCGCACGTCCACGCGGTCGTCCGCCAGCACGCGCAGCTCGGCGTCCTCGCCGGCACCGACGTCCTCTACATCGAGCGGTTCTCGGCGCGCGACTCGGCGATCAACCACACGATCGTCGGCGGGCGCACGCCGCTGCACGCCTCCTGCCTCGGCCTCTCGATGCTCGCGTACGCCGACGCCGAGACGGTCGACGCCGTCATCGCGGCCGGCATGCGCGCGTACACCGACCACACCATCACGACGCCCGACGGGCTGCGCCGCGAGCTCGCGCGCGTGCGCGCCTCCGGCTACTCGGTGACCGATGGGCACATCCACCGCGACTCGCGCGGCGTCGGCGTCCCCGTCTTCGGCCCGCACGGCCGCGTCTACGCGGGCATCGGCGTCGTCGTGCCGAACGACGGCACGAGCCCGCTGCCGTACATCGAGATCCTCCGCGAGTCGGCCTCGGGGATCACCCGCGCGCTCGCGGCGCTCGAGTGACTCAGCGCGGGCGGTAGCGGAAGGCGCCCGGCGCGGGGAACCGGGTGACGCGCCAGTATTGGAAAGCGCTGAGCGGCCACTGCGTCACGTTCGCCCCCGACTCGGAGTGGTAGTAGTTCGTGCAGCCGGGGTCGTTGCCCGCCGACATGCGCTCGTCGATCTGCCGCTCGACCCACGCCGTCCACCTGGCCGTCGCTCGCTCGCTCGTGTCGACGATCGCGTTCTTGCGGATCGCCCTCCGGATCCGCCGCACTGCGACCTCCGCCTGGCGCTCGAGCATGCTCGTGATCGCGAAGCCGCCGTTCGTATTCGGCCCGTAGAGGATGAAGAAGTTCGGGAAGCCCGGGACCGTGATCCCGAGGTACGCGGTCGGCCGGTCGCCCCACGCGTCCTGGATGTCGCGGCCGCCCGCCCCGCGGACCGCGAGCGTCGAGAGGAAGCTCGTCGGCTGGAACCCCGTGCTCATGACGATGACGTCGACGGGGTGCTCCTCGCCGTCGGCATCGACCAGGCCGCGTTCGGTGACCGAGGCGACCGCCTTCGGCACGAGGCTGACGTTCTGACGGTTGAGCGTCGGATAGAACGTCGTGGAGAAGACGGGCCGCTTGCAGCCCCACGCGTAGTCCGGGGTCACGGCGGCGCGAGTCGCCGCATCCTCGATCGTCGCCTCGATGTAGCCGCGGCACGCGGCCTGGGTGTCCGCGTTCGCCTGCGTCCCCGACTGCCACATCTTCGCGTTCTTGAACGCGCCGTGGAACGCCTTCCAGCGGTCGATCCGGAACCGCAAGGGGCTGCGGCGATAGCGCTCGCGCTCCTCGTCCGTGTAGGGGCGCTCGCCCTTCGGGAGCACCCAGCCGGGCTGGCGCTGGAAGACGGTCACGTGGCCCGCGTCCTCGGCGATGCCGGGCACGACCTGCACCGCAGTCGAGCCGGTCCCGACGACCGCGACGCGCTTGCCGGCGAGATCCGGTGCGCGGTCCCAGTCCGAGGTGTGGAACGCGATGCCGCCGAAGTCCTCCAGCCCCGGCCAGTCCGGATGCTTCGGATTGCTGAGCAGCCCGAGTGCGGAGATGACGAAGCGGAAGCGCTCCGCACTGCCGTCGGGGAGCGTCACGAGCCATTCGCCGTCTTGGTCCTGCCACTCGGCCGATGCGACTCTCGTGCCGAGCCGGAAGCGCGGCAGCAGGTCGAATCGCTCGACGACCGCGTCCGTGTAGGCGAGCAGATCGTCACGCGAGCCGTGCGTGGACGGCCAGTCGTAGTCCATGAAGGAGAACGAGTAGCAGAGCGACGGGATGTCGACCTCGCAGCCGGGGTAGCGGTTGTGCCACCAGGTGCCGCCGGGGTGCTCGCCGGCCTCGAAGATCGTGAAGTCCTCGATGCCGCGCTGCTGGAGCTTCACCGCGGCGGCGATGCCGCCGAAGCCGCCGCCGATGATCGCGATGCGCGCGGACCCCTCTGACCCCCTCGTCATCCCGCCAAGCTACTACCGCTTTTCAGGTCTACAGGGGGCCTTGGCTGCAATACGCACGCCTGACCCCCTGCAGACCTGAAAAAGGAACGTAGTTCTACGTGGTGTAGCCCGTTCGCCAGCCGCCCTGGTATTCGGCGCGCGCGGTCTCCGCGTAGGGGACCGGCGAGACGATCGCCCGGACCGCGACCTGCTGGTGCGGCTCGACCGTCGTCTTGCCCGAGTTCGGGTTCTCGCCCCAGAGGACGCGGACCTCGGCGCCGATCGGCACGTCCGGGTTGACCGTCGCGAGCGACAGGCCGCGCTTCTCGTTCGCGGTGACGCCCGTGAAGAGCGAGAGGCCGACGACGTTGTCGTCCGCGTCGATGACCGCGTCGAAGTTCGACGAGCCGTAGTTCGCGTTCGGCAGGTCGAAGAACATGTTCGGCAGCTCGTCGCGGTTGAGGAACGACGCCCACACCGCGGCGAGGTCCTCGTCGTTCCAGGCCAGCGTCACCTTGCGGCGCTGGGCGGCCGGGTCGATCTGCTCGAGCGCGTCGCGGCCGATGAAGTCGTGGTCGAACTTCACGAACGAGCCGTAGCCGAGCTCCCACGGGTTGAGGTAGTAGTCCTCGATGTCCTCCGACTGGAACGAGCCGGCGAGCGCGTTGATCGCCTCGTACGACTTCGCGCCCGACCACTCGCGGAAGCCGCGCTCGGCCTCGGAGGAGTAGATCGCGGGCAGCGGCGAGGGGATCCAGCCGGACTCGAGCGTGTTCGAGGAGTAGGCGCGGGAGCCGCAGGGCTCGATGCCGAACTCGGCGCCGGCCTCCAGGACGAGCTCGCGGATCGCGGCGTGCTCCTC
>DATMFB010000115.1:0-4966 GCA_035556395.1 Microbacteriaceae bacterium | reverse complement strand
CTGGCTCCCCGTCACCGAGCCGCGGACCATCACGATCCTGCACCTGGAGAACAACAAGAACCGCATCTACTGCTCCGAGCCGAACTTCTTGCCGACGAGCGACGTCGTGAGCTGCTCCTCGAACACCGATGGCAGCTGGACCCAGTTCGAATGGTCGAAGAGCGTCGACTTCCAGAACTGGGCCGAGTACCGGGTCCTGGTCAACGGGCAGGTGCTTCAGACGACCGGGTCCAGTGCGCAGCTCGGCTTCAACTCCGGAGCCGGGTATCTGCAGACCTGGTGGGCGGCGTACGGCGGCGGACTGTTCCAGCCATCGGCCACGCTGACGATCGAGCAACGGATCACGTCGACCGGCTCGTGGCTTCAGATCGCAGGGCCTCGCACGATCTACTGGCAGCACTTGTCGAACTCGAACAACCGGGTGCTGTGCTCGTCGCCGCCGCCCCTCGTGCCCGAGGGAGCGAGCATCGGGCTGAGCGGCGACGGCATCTACAGCATGCAGTTCACCTGGACCAACAACCCCACCTACGGCTCGCTCTCGACCTACCAGCTCTGGTTCGGGAACCTGCTTCTGACCACTACCAACCCGAACACCTACAACTACAGCTGGAGCGTCCAGAACAACCAGGGGCTGCTGTCCGGCTTGATGCCACCGAATCCCGCAGACGGATCGAGCGTGCCGATCACGATCACCGTGAAACAGAGCCTCGACGGCATCAACTGGGACACCTACGCGACTAGGGCGGCCAATGTGGTCTACGTCGCGACACCCGCCTGGGTCCCCCACTACCAGGTGCAATGGTGAGGGCACGCAGGATCGCCTCTGCGGCCACTGTCGCGGCGATCGCCGCGACGCTCACGCTCGGCGCTGCCGCACCCGCCCAGGCCGTCACCGGCGGCGTCGAGCTGAGCCTCAACGGCGTGAGCTGGAGCAGCTCGCTGAACGGCTCGGTCTTCCCGGCGGGCCAGTCGCTCGTGCCGGGGTCCCGGATCAGCGGGACGTTCTTCGTCCGGAACGGGACGAACGAGGCCGCCTGGGTGCGGGTCGGCGTGTCGAACATGACCGTGACGTCGATGGACTTCGCGCTCGCGATGAACCTCTCGACGGTCGGGACGACGAATGACGGTGCCTCCGGCAGCTCGTCGAAGGTCGGCGCCGACGACATCGTCTGCAGCGACTTCCTGAACCGCGACACGCCGCTCGCGCCCGGCGGCGTGGTCCGCGTCGACGCATCACTCTGGTTCCGTCCCGACGTGACCGGGACGACCGCGCAGAACGAGGCCGCGCAGGTCGCGTTCATCGCCGAGCTCGCCGAGGTCGATCTGAACACGCTCGGCCAGCCGCTCTGCACGAACACCCTGACGATCGGACCCGTCACCCCCGCGCCTCCGGGTCCCACGCCTGGCGGCGACCCTGGGGGCGGCGGTACCGGCACCGGTCCGGCGGACTTGGGCGGTGCGGGCACCGGCACCGGCAGCGGTGCGGGCACGACCGGACAGTCGTCCACGCCCGGCGCCGGCTCGACCGGTTCGATCGCCGGAGGGTCGTTCGAGTTCGGCTGGGGCGGCCCGCGACCCTTCACCGATCTCGACGCGAATCTCGCATTCAATACGGTGCAGTGGTGGGAGGAATATGCCATCTTTGTGCTGATAGGCGCGGCAGTCGCTGGAGCATTCGCCCGCATTTACGTCCAGCGCCGCTGGGTGGTCGTCGACCGTAGGACAGGGGAACCTAGATGGCAAGGCAGCAAACGACCGGCTCCGGCCGGCGCGAGAAGGGCATCTGGTCGTACATCGCGGCCGGCGTCAGCGCCGGTCTTCTCCTCATCGTCGTCGGTGTCGCCGCTGCGGTGATCGTCGTGCCGTGGGCGACGAACTCCGTCCCCCTCACGGTGCTCACCCGGTCGATGGAGCCGACGCTCCCGCCCGGCACTCTCGTCATCGTCAAGCCGATCGCCCCCGAGCAGATCGCGATCGGCGACGTCATCACCTACCAGATCGCTCCCGGACAGCCCGAGTACATCACTCACCGGGTCATCGCCGTATCGCGTTCCACGGGCGGGGAGCTCAGCTTCACGACCAAGGGCGACAACAACGGCGTCGCGGATGAGAACGCGATCCTCCCCGAGCAGATCCAGGGCACGGTCTGGTACTCGGTCCCGTGGATCGGCTACCTGAACAACGCGGTCGGCGGCGGCGGGAAGACCTGGCTCGTGATCGGCCTCGCGGTCCTGCTCTTCGGATACGCGGGCTGGCAGTTCATCGGCGGCCTCTTCGACCGGAAGAGCGAGAAGGACGAGCCGGCCACCGCCGACAGCACGCCCGCGCCGACTCCCTGATCAGGACCGCTGCGACTCGGTATGCGCGGCGACGACCGCGGTGCGATGCACCGTGCTCATCTTGTCGATCCACGCGAGTGCGAGCGCCGAGACGATGAACGCCAGGTGGATGACCACCTGCATCACGACGCCGGTGAACGTGTACTCGTCGCCCTCCGTCGCCTCGCCCGGCAGCACCCCCTCCTGCGGGAGCGCGCCGACCTTGATGAAGGTCGCGAGCAGGTGGATCGATGAGATCGAGATGATCGAGATCGCGAGCTTGACCTTGAGCAGGTTCGCGTTGACGTGGTTGAGCCAGTCCGGCTGGTCGGGGTGCTCCTGGATGCCGGTCTTCGACACGAAGATCTCGTAGCCGCCGATGATGACCATGATGAGCAGGTTCGCGATCATCACGACGTCGATGAGGCCGAGCACGCCGAGCATGATCGTCGCCTCGTCGAGCGCGTGCTCATCGCCGCCGACGGTGATGCCGAGCCAGACCTCCTCGACGAGGTGCACGAGGTCGATCCAGAAGACGACGACGTAGACGAGCTGCGCGACGATGAGCCCGATGTAGAGCGGCGCCTGGAGCCAGCGGCTCGCGAAGATGATGGCGGCGAGGGCCCTGGGCATCGGTCGAGAGGGGCCCCGGCGCACCTGCGCTCCGGGCGGCAGCAGGTCGGTCATTCGGATAACTTAGCGGATCGAAGTTTCGAGTCCGCGCCCGTTAGACTCGTCGACACGAAGGGGAGTATCCCAGCTCGTTCGCCTCGTCAGTACGGTCGCCTTGCGGCCCGGGGCAGCGGCGGTTCGCGTGTCACGGCGCGGTACCGCGGGAGAGACGTTCGGCACCGTATCCGACCCCTGGAAGGCGTCCGTGGACATCAACCCCTGGTTCGAGTGGGGCTCGCTCTCACTCATCACGCTGATCCTCATCGCGGACGTCGTCATCGCGTTCAAGCGGCCGCACGTCCCGTCGACGAGGGAGAGCGCCCTCTGGATCGGGTTCTACGTGACTCTCGCGCTCATCTTCGCCGGCGTGCTCTTCGTCATCGGCGACGCGGAGCACAGCGGCCAGTTCATCGCGGGCTGGCTGACGGAGTACTCGCTCTCCGTCGACAACCTCTTCGTCTTCCTCATCATCATGAACCGCTTCGCGGTCCCCCGCGATCTGCAGCAGCCGCTGCTCATGGCGGGCATCATCATCGCGCTCGTCCTGCGAGCCGGGTTCATCCTGCTCGGCGCCGCGCTCATCGAGAACTTCACCTGGATCTTCTTCATCTTCGGCGCCTTCCTCCTCTACACCGCATGGAATCAGGCGTTCACGGGCCACGAGGACGAGGAGCAGCGGGAGAACCGGCTGCTGCGCTTCATCCGCTCGCGCATCCACTCGACCGCCGACTTCCACGGCACGAAGTTCCGCGTCGTCGTCGACGGTCGCCGCGCCTGGACTCCGGTCATCATCGTGCTCGTCTCGCTCGGGATCACCGACCTCGTCTTCGCACTCGACTCGATCCCGGCGATCTTCGGCATCACGCAGAGCCCGTTCATCGTCTTCGCCGCGAACGTCTTCGCGCTGATGGGCCTCCGGCAGCTCTACTTCCTGCTCGGCGACCTCGCCGAGCGGCTCGTCTACCTCAAGTACGGGATCGCGACGATCCTCGCGTTCATCGGCGTGAAGCTCATCCTGCACGCGATGCACGAGAACGAGCTGCCGTTCATCAACGGCGGCCAGGGCATCGCGTGGGCACCGGAGATCCCGACCTGGGCGTCGCTGACCTTCATCGTCGGCGCGATGGCGGTCGCCGTCATCGCATCGCTCATCCAAATGCGCGTCACGGCGAAGCGGGGCGACCGCGAGGTGGAATGATGCTCAGGTGACCACCGCCGCCACTGCCGCCACGCCTGCTCCCGAGCGCCTCTCCGCGTCGCACAAGATCGTCCTGACCCTCCTGCTCGTCTCGGCGTTCGTCGTCATGCTCAACGAGACGATCGTCGGCGTCGCGCTGCCGACGATCATGAAGGACCTCGGCGTCGACCCGGTCACGGGCCAGTTCCTCGTGACCGCGTACATGCTCACGATGGCGATCGTCATCCCGCTCACGGGCTTCCTCATGAAGCGCTTCACGACGCGGGCCGTGTTCATCGGGGCCATCGGCTTCTTCGTCCTCGGCACCGCAGTCGGCGCGCTCTCTGCGGTGCTGCCGGTCGAGATCCAGTTCGGCGTGCTGCTCGTCGCCCGCATCCTCCAGGCCGCCGGCACGGGTGTCATGACCCCGCTGCTCATGACGTCGATCATGACGATCGTCCCGCCGGCCAGGCGCGGCGTCATGATGGGCCTCATCGGCGTCGTGATCTCGGTCGCCCCCGTGCTCGGGCCGCTCGCGGGCGGCGTCATCGTCACCTACCTGCCGTGGTCGGCGCTCTTCACCGCGATCCTGCCGCTCGGCGTCATCGCGCTCCTGCTCGGCATCTGGAAGATGGTCAACATCACCGAGACCGCGAAGGTCCCGGTCGACGTCCTCTCGATCATGCTGTCGATCTTCGCCTTCGGTGGGCTCGTCTACGGCCTGTCGACGTTCGGCGACCAGGTCGCCGACAGCCAGCAGCTCTCCCCGTGGATTCCGATCGGCATCGGCCTCCTCGCG
>DATMFB010000114.1:0-5090 GCA_035556395.1 Microbacteriaceae bacterium | reverse complement strand
GCCGGTCGTGACGCCGGAGTCGATGCGGATGCCGGGGCCGCCGGGGAAGCGCAGCGAGTGCACCGGGCCGGGCGAGGGGAGGAAGCCGAGCGCGGGGTCCTCGCCGTTGATGCGGAACTCGATCGAGTGGCCCTGCGGGGTCGGGTCCGGGTAGTCGAGGATGCCGCCCTCCGCGATGCGGAACTGCTCGCGGACGAGGTCGATGCCCGTGACCTCCTCCGAGACCGGGTGCTCGACCTGGAGGCGGGTGTTGACCTCGAGGAACGACACCGTGCCGTCGGCGCCGATCAGGAACTCGCAGGTGCCGGCGCCGAGGTAGTCGGCCTGCTTGAGGATCGCCTTCGAGCTGTCGACGAGGAGCCGCTCCTGCTCGGGGGTGAGGAAGGGCGCCGGCGCCTCCTCGACGAGCTTCTGGTGGCGGCGCTGCAGCGAGCAGTCGCGGGTGGAGACGACGACGACGTTGCCGTGCGCGTCGGCGAGGCACTGGGTCTCGACGTGGCGCGGCTTGTCGAGGTACTTCTCGACGAAGCACTCGCCACGGCCGAACGCCGCGGTCGCCTCGCGCACCGCAGACTCGTAGCGCTCCGCGATCTCCTCGCGGGTGCGCGCGACTTTGAGGCCGCGGCCGCCGCCGCCGAACGCCGCCTTGATCGCGACGGGGAGTCCGAACTCGTCGGCGAACGCGATGACCTCCTCGGCCGTCGTCACGGGGTTGAGCGTGCCGGGGGCGAGCGGTGCGCCGACGCGTTCGGCGATGTGGCGGGCCGACACCTTGTCGCCGAGCGAGCGGATGGCGTCGGGGGATGGACCGATCCAGATGAGGCCGGCGTCGATGACGGCTTCCGCGAACGCCGCGTTCTCGGCGAGAAACCCGTAGCCGGGGTGGACGGCGTTCGCGCCGGAGCGGCGGGCGACGCCGAGCAGCTTGTCGATGACGAGGTAGGTCTCGGCGCTCGTGGTGCCGTCGAGGGCGTACGCCTCGTCGGCGAGCTTGACGTGTCGGGCGTCGCGGTCCTGGTCGGCGTAGACGGCGACGGTGGTGATGCCGGCGTCTTTCGCTGCGCGACTGATGCGTACGGCGATCTCTCCGCGGTTCGCGATGAGCACCTTTGTGATCCGAGCCATGGTTGGTCCAGCCTATTGAGCGCAGGGACTCGGGCCTTGGAACCGCGCCACAAGCCTCCCTCTCTTTCCCTGTACCACCCCCACAATCCCTGGTTGCGGAGAACGCGGTCAGGCCCCGGTGGTGAGGGTGGGCCAGGGGGTGCCGAGGCGCAGCGCGAGGGTGCGCAGGGCGGCGAGCGACAGGCCGACGACCGAGTGCGGGTCGCCGTCGATGCGGGTGATGAACGGCGCCGCGAGGCCCTCGAGCGTGAAGGCGCCGGCGACCGGCAGCGGCTCACCCGTCGCGACGTACCAGTCGATCTCCTCGTCGGAGACGTCGGCGAACTCGACGCCGGTCGACACCACGGCGGTCGCGCGGGCGCCGGTCGCCGCGTCCACGAGGCAGTGGCCCGTGTGCAGCACGCCGGTGCGCCCGCGCATCTGCCGCCAGCGCGCGGTCGCGACGACCGCGTGGTGCGGCTTGCCGTAGATGCTGCCGTCGAGCTCGAAGACGGAGTCGCAGCCGAGGATGAGGCCCGCGTCGCCCCGACCCGCGCCCGCCATCCGGAGCACCGCCTCGGCCTTGGCGACCGCGAGGACCTCGACGATCGTGCGGGGATCGTCGATCCCGGCGGCAGCGGCGACCTCGTCGACCTCCGGCGCGACGACGACCGGCTCGATCCCGGCCATGCGCAGCAGGCCGAGCCGGGAGGGGGAGGTGGAGGCGAGCGTCAGGCGCATGCGCCCATCCTCGCGCGAGGTCGGCCGGGCTGAGAAACGCGTCCCGGGCTGAGGAATGGCACCCGAGGGATCAGCCCTCACCCGAAAGCTCAGCCCGGGGTCCCTACGCTGAGCACGTGGAACTCGAACCCGAACTCGAACTCGACGTCACCGGCATCGCGCACGGCGGCGTCGGGGTCGCCCGTGACGCCGACGGCCGCGTCGTCTTCGTCGCCGACGCGATCCCCGGCGAGCGGGTCCGCGCCCAGGTGACGGAGTCGAAGAAGACCTTCGCCCGCGCGACCGCCACGAAGGTCCTCCTCGCCTCGCCCGACCGCGTCCCCCACGTCTGGCCGGAGGCGTCGATCGACCGCGCCCCGGACGACCGCGTCGGCGGCGCCGAGTTCGGGCACATCGCGCTCCCGCGCCAGCGCGCCCTCAAGGCCGAGGTGCTCCTCGACGCGATGCGTCGTTTCGGCGGCGTCGACCTCGAGAGCCGGTTCCCCGGCCTCGACCCGAGCACGCTCGTCGCCGCCGTTCCGGGCGATGACGCGGTGGGCGGCCTCGGCTGGCGGACCCGGGTGCGCCTGCGCGTCGGCCCCGACGGTCGGGCCGGCCAGTACGCGGTGCGCTCGCACCGGGTGATCCCGGTCGCGACCCTGCCGCTCGCCGTACCGGTCATCTCGGGGGTGCTCGAGCAGGAGTTCGCCGGCATCGACAAGGTCGACGCCATCGCGCACGGCGGCGAGCTGCGGCTCGTGATCGGCGAGCAGAAGCCGACCGTCATCGAGGAGCGGGTCGGGGCGCGGACGTTCCGCGTCGACGACCAGGGCTTCTGGCAGGTCCACCGGGCGGCGCCCGAGGTGCTCGTCGCGGCGGTCCGCGACGCGATCGACCTCGAGCGCTTCGACCCGTCAGCGGCGAACGTCGACCTGTACGGCGGCGTCGGACTCCTCGCCTCCGCGCTCGGCGATCTCGGCGGCCCGGCGACGCGCATCGAGACGGTCGAATCCGATGCTCGAGCGTCGGCGCACGCGGCGGAGAATCTCGCCGAGTTCGAGAACGCGGTCGCGACGGTCGCGCGGGTCGACCGCTGGGTGCGCGAGGCGGCGGGCCCTTCGTCTCGCTCCGCTCGCTCAGGGACCGGGGCAGGGACCGAGTACGCGGGCGCGACGATCGTGCTCGACCCGCCGCGCTCGGGCGCGGGCAACGAGGTCACGGCCGCGATCGCGGGCCTCGGGGCGGCGCAGCTCATCTACGTCGCCTGCGACCCGGTCGCGCTGGCCCGCGACACGAAGACGCTCGAGGCGAGCGGGTACCGACTCACGCGGCTCACCGCGTTCGACCTGTTCCCGCACACGCACCACCTCGAGGCGATCGCGACGTTCGTCCAGGCCTGAACGCTGTCTCGGAGGCGGAGATGGCCGAGCGAGAGCCGCCCGGCCATCCCACTTCCGGACCAGTACGACAACCCGAATATCGGCCTGATCCGCCCCCATGCCGCAAGCTCGCGATGACCGCGAGTCGGGCGATGGATGTCCACTGCGTGCAACGCATGCGCGCCAGATCATGCTAGACCAAGGCCCTCGGCGTTGAACAGGGTCAGCGACCCGCCCAGCGCCACGCCCGTGGGCCGCGCGAGCGGTCGCCGAACGGCTCGACGGCATGCCGCCAGCGGGGCTCCCGCGGCGCCGTGTCGCGCGCTGCCGCGCCCCGCTGCTCCTCGACGAGGGCCGTCACGACACTCGTGACGGCGGCGATCTCCTCCGGGGTGAGTCCCGGCGTCAGGACACGGAGGTCGACCGTCGCCTCGGCCGCCGCACCCGCTGATTCCGGCTCCGGTTCGATGCTCACAGCGGAATATTCCCGTGCTTCTTCGGTGGCTCGGCCGCGCGCTTGGTGCGCAGCGCGCGGAACGCCTTCGTCACGACGACGCGGGTGGCGGCCGGCTCGATGACGCCGTCGAGCTCACCGCGTTCTGCCGCGAGGAAGGGCGAGGCGACCTCATAGGTGTATTCGTTCGCGAGCTTCGTCCGCACGGCGCCGACGTCCTCGCCCGTCTCCTCGGCCCGCTTCAGCTCGCCGCGGTAGAGGATGTTGACCGCGCCCTGGCCGCCCATGACGGCGATCTCCGCGGTCGGCCACGCGTAGTTGAGGTCGGCGCCCATCTGCTTGGAGCCCATGACGATGTAGGCGCCGCCATATGCCTTGCGGGTGATGATGGTGACGAGCGGGACGGTCGCCTCGGCGTAGGCGTAGAGCAGCTTCGCGCCGCGCCGGATGATGCCGGTCCACTCCTGGTCGGTGCCGGGCAGGAAGCCGGGGGTGTCGACGAGGGTGAGGATGGGGATCGAGAACGCGTCGCAGAACCGCAGGAAGCGCGCCGCCTTCTCCCCGGCCGCGATGTTGAGCGTGCCGGCCATGACGTTCGGCTGGTTCGCGATGACACCGACCGTGCGGCCTTCGACACGGCCGAATCCGATGATGACGTTCGGGGCGAAGAGCGGCTGGATCTCGAGGAAGTCGCCGTCGTCGACGACGTGCTCGATGACGGCGAGGATGTCGTACGGCTGGTTGGGCGAGTCGGGGATGAGCGTGTTGACCCGACGGTCCGCGTCGGTGATCTCGAGGTCGACGGCGGCGTCGTAGACGGGCGGGTCGGTGAAGTTGTTGTCGGGGAGGAACGCGATGAGCGCGCGCACGTAGTCGAGCGCGTCGTCCTCGTCGGCGGCGAGGTAGTGCGCGACGCCCGACGTCTTGTTGTGCGTCAGCGCACCGCCGAGGTCCTCCATGGAGACGTCCTCACCCGTGACCGTCTTGATGACGTCGGGGCCGGTCACGAACATCTGCGAGGTCTTGTCAACCATGACGACGAAGTCGGTCAGCGCGGGAGAGTAGACGGCGCCGCCCGCCGCCGGGCCCATGATGACGGAGATCTGCGGGATGACGCCCGAGGCGGCCGTGTTCCGACGGAAGATCTCGCCGTACTTGCCGAGCGCGACGACGCCCTCCTGGATGCGCGCGCCGCCCGAGTCGAGCAGGCCGATGATGGGCACGCCGGTCTTGAGCGCGTGGTCCATGACCTTGACGATCTTCTCGCCGGCGACTTCCCCGAGGGAGCCGCCGAAGATCGTGAAGTCCTGGCTGTAGACAGCGACCTGACGGCCGTGGATCGTGCCCACGCCCGTGACGACAGCGTCCCCGTAGGGGCGCGACTTCTCCATCCCGAACGCGGTCGTGCGGTGGCGCACGAACTCGTCGAGCTC
>DATMFB010000113.1:0-2074 GCA_035556395.1 Microbacteriaceae bacterium | reverse complement strand
CGCGGGACGCTGGTTCGCGTTGAACAGGTCGGACTGCAGGAAGATCTGCCCGTCGGTGATCGAGATGACGTTGGTCGGGATGTACGCCGAGACGTCGTTCGCCTTCGTCTCGATGATCGGCAGGCCGGTCATCGACCCGCGTCCGAGCTCGTCGGACAGCTTCGCGCAACGCTCCAGCAGGCGGCTGTGCAGGTAGAAGACGTCGCCCGGGTACGCCTCGCGGCCCGGCGGGCGGCGCAGCAGCAGCGAGACGGCGCGGTAGGCCTCGGCCTGCTTCGACAGGTCGTCGAAGATGATCAGGACGTGCTTGCCGCCGTACATCCAGTGCTGGCCGATGGCGGAGCCGGTGTAGGGGGCGAGGTACTTGAAGCCCGCGGGGTCGGAGGCGGGCGCCGCGACGATCGTCGTGTACTCCATCGCGCCGGCGTCCTCGAGCGCGCCCTTGACGGCCGCGATCGTGGAGCCCTTCTGGCCGATCGCGACGTAAATGCAGCGCACCTGCTTGTCGACGTCCCCGGACTCCCAGTTGGACTTCTGGTTGATGATCGTGTCGATCGCGATCGCGGTCTTACCGGTCTGGCGGTCGCCGATGATGAGCTGGCGCTGGCCGCGGCCGACGGGGATCATCGCGTCGATCGCCTTGATGCCGGTCTGCAGCGGCTCGTGCACCGACTTGCGCTGCATGACGCCGGGCGCCTGGAGCTCGAGCGCGCGACGGGCCTCCGCCTTGATCTCGCCGAGACCGTCGATCGGGTTGCCGAGCGGGTCGACGACCCGGCCGAGGAACGCGTCGCCGACGGGGGCGGAGAGCACCTCGCCCGTGCGGGTGACCTCCTGGCCCTCCTGGATGCCGGTGAACTCGCCGAGGACGATGACGCCGATCTCGTTCTCGTCGAGGTTGAGCGCGAGGCCGAGGGTGCCGTCCGAGAAGCGGAGGAGCTCGTTCGCCATCGCGCCGGGCAGGCCCTCGACGTGCGCGATGCCGTCCGCGGCGTCGATGACGGTCCCGACCTCGGTCGCGGCGGCCGCGGTGGGCTGGTAGCTCGCCGCGAAGTCCTTGAGCGCGTCCCGGATCTCGTCGGGGCTGATGGTGATGTCTGCCATGAGGTTGCCTGTCCTGTCAGGTGGTGTGCGTGCCGGTCAGCCGGCGAGCTGGAGTCGGAGGTCGGCGAGGCGGGAGGCGATCGTGCCGTCGATGACGGTCTCGCCGACCCGCACCCGGACGCCGCCGATGACGGCGGGGTCGGTGAGGTACTGGATGCGGGGCTCGCGGCCGAAGCGGGCCGTGATGTCGGCGACGAGCGCCTCCTGCTGCGCCGCGCTGAGCGGTGCGGCGACGGTGACGGTCGCGACGACGCGGCCCGTGACGTCCGCGACGATCTCGGCGGTCCTGCGCAGCAGCGCGCCGATCCGGCGGCCGCGCGGGCTCTGGACGAGGTGCCGGACGATCGCGGTCGTCGCCGCGCTCCCCTGGCGCTCGAGCAGCCGCGAGACGACCGCGGCCTTGGACTCCGCGGAGGCGAGCTTGGAGCCGAGCGCGAGCTCGAGCTCGGCGTCGCTGCGGACCGCGCGCTCGACGGCGAACAGCTCGGCGACGATGTCCGCCTGCGTCTCGGCCAGCGCGATCGCGCGGATGCCGATCTCCTCGATCCCGTCGACGAGCTGGTCCGCGTTCGACCAGCGCTCGGCCGCGAGCGACCCGAGCAGGCCGATCGCGGTCGCGCCGAGCGAGCCGAAGACCTTCGCGACGAGCGACTCGCGCTCCTTCGCGTCGAGGGTCGGGTCAGCGAGGAGCGAGCGCAGCTGCGCCGAGCTGTCGAGCGCACGCGCGGCGGCGAGGATCTCCTCGCCGGTCGCGAGCGTGACGCCCTTGGCTGCGGCGAGCACGGCGACGCCCTTCGCGATCGCGGTCCGAGACGCGGAGCCCATTACTTGGATGCCCCCTCGGACGCCTTGAGGTCGGCGAGGAAGCGGTCGACGACCGCGGCGGCGCGCTGGTCCTCGGAGAGGCTCTCCCCGATGACGCCGCCGGCGAGCTGGAGCGCGAGCGTGCCGACCTCGGCGCGAAGCGAGG
>DATMFB010000112.1:0-2647 GCA_035556395.1 Microbacteriaceae bacterium | reverse complement strand
AGGAAGAAGAGCAGTGCGGGGACGGCGAGCCCGAAGACGGCCGCGACCACCGGCACGATCGCCCGTGACCGGCTCGTGAGCTCGCCGATCGCGAACTCGCGGCGCACCTCGAGCCCGACCGTGAAGAAGAAGATCGCCATCAGGGCGTCGTTCACGAGCGCGTGCAGCGTGAAGTCGAGGTGCAGGTCGCCGACGCCGAACGTCAGATGGGTCTCCCAGAAGTCCGCGTAGCTGCCGTTCGCGACGTTCGCCCAGACGATCGCGGCGACGGTCGCCGCGAGCAGCAGCATCGCACCGAGGCGGGCGTGTCCGATGGCGCCGATCCGTTCGGCGAGCGAGCGCGGCCGGTGGCGCTGCGCATCGGCGTGGTCGGGATCGGGCGAGGACCGGATGACGGTCAGCCCGAGGAACGGCCCGGTCTCCTCGCGAACGGCGACCGGAGGCTTGCGCCGGGAGCTCATGCGACGAGGCTAGTGCCCGCGCGCTACCCGAGCACGGGGGCGTCGACCGTCTGCCCGACGAGGAAGTGCCAGCCGAGCCACCACCAGAAGACGACGAGGACGATGCGCGGCGCGCGCTCCGCGAGGACGGAGTCGAGCATCTCCGTGACCTTCGCGAGGCGCCAGCTCGGCCGGTGCGCGCCGATCGCGAGGACGAGTGCCGCGGCGAGGCACAGCAGGTAGATGCTGATCGTGATGTCACGCATCATGCGATCGCCTCCCCCGCGTCACGAGCAGCACGCCGAGCGCGAGCCAGACGATCGCGAAGACCGCTCGGGCGAGCGGGTCGTCGAGCACGGGATCGAGCAGCTCCGAGATCGCCGGATGCGCGCCCTTCGCCTCGACCGTCAGCCGGCCCATCAGGAACGACCAGAGCTCGACGAGGCACATGACCAGCGCGACGCAGGCCCAGCCGATCGCCGCCCGCCGGACGCGCACCCGGCGATCGGGCTGCGCGTCGCCCGTCGCGAGCGGCGGCAGGAACCACGCGATCGAGACGGCGGCGATGCCGATCGCACCGACCGCGATCCCCGCGATGACACCGTGCCGGGGCGCGAAGGCGAGGACGACGACGAGGGCGGCGGCCACGGCGATGAGCACGGTCAGCGGAGTCGACGGCCGCACGCGCCGCGCCGGCAGCGCACCGGCCGCGTCGAGCGCGAGGATGACGGCGCCGACGCCGAAGATCACCGCGTCGAACGGCTGCGCCCGGATGACCTGGACGACGCAGATCGCGGCGAGGATGAAGATCCACGGGGCGGCGCGCAGCCAGGCGCGCCCCCGGGCTCGCGTCTCCGACACGATTCCGACCATAACAACGCGAGGCGCCCCCGACCGGGGACGCCTCGCGTCAGGAGGTGCGTGTCGCGATCAGTACGCGACCGCTCCGCCGATGAAGTTGCCGCCCTTGTAGGTGAAGGCCCGGATGACCTGCACAATGCCGAGGACGATGAGCGCGATGGCGACGAACAGCCACAGTAGCGCGGCCGCCCAGATCGGGGCGAGCAGGATGAAGATACCCGCGATGATGCTGACGATCGCGTAGAAGATCGTCCAGCCCTTCGACTCCACCCGGCCGAGCAGCGTCAGCGCGACGATGCCCTCGACGATCCAGGCGACACCGATGAAGATCGTGACGATGAAGGCGAGGATCAGCGTCGCGTCGCCCGGGTTGAGGAACGCGATGATGCCGGCGGCGATGAAGAGCGCACCGAGGACGATGTGGCCGATGCGCGCCCACACGCCGAGGCCCTTCGAGAAGACGCCCAGCCCGAGATAGACGAGGCCGGCGATGACCGCGTAGATCGCGATCAGGATCGTCACCACCGCAGCGGTCTTGAGCGGCCACACGAGGATGAGGATGCCGAGCACCACCGCGACGAGGCCCCCGATGCCGAGGACGACGCGGATGACGTTCGTCGAGCTTTTCTTTGCGGTCGAGCTATCAGACAACTCGTGCCTCCTAGTCATGACGGACAGCTATGTCCGTGCTGGATGATGCTCGAATGCTAGCGCTCGCGCTCGCAGCGGCACCACCCTGCCTCGGCGCGCCCTATCTCAGCTGCTCCGCGACCGGACAGACGAGGACATCGCGCACGAGGCGAGCAGCACGACCCGGGTGTCGCCGACGTCGCGCTCCCAGCAGTACGCCTCGATGAGCGGCGCCGCCCGGCGCAGGTGCGGCCGCGGCATGATTGGCACCCTTGTGGTTCAGCGTGAACGAGATCCCCATGTAGAAGCCGAAGCGCCCGAGCTGGATACCGAAGAAGGCGATCTCGACCAGAGCCGAATGCGGTCCTCACCCGGGCGCTCGGCGGTCACGGCGATGACCGGGGCCGCGATGAGTTTCGTCCAGCAGTAGCCGTACCCGCGGCGCAGCACGCGGGTCGCGCGGTGATCGAGCTCGGACGACAGGAGCAGATCGCGTTCTTCACCCGCCTGCCTGTCGAGGTGGAGGAGGGGGTCGCGCGCTCCTTCCCCTCGACCGTCGTCCCCGACCTCACGCCGCGCGAGCGACAGGTGCTCGACGCGCTCCTCCTCCACTCGAGCTACCAGGACATCGCCGACGCGCTCCACGTCTCGAAGGACACGGTCAAGACGCAGCTGCGCTCCGTCTACCGCAAGCTCGGCGTGAACTCGCGCGAGGC
>DATMFB010000111.1:0-1856 GCA_035556395.1 Microbacteriaceae bacterium | reverse complement strand
CCTGCACCCCATCGTCGTCGTCATCGTGGGCATGGCGGCCGGCGCCTTCTGGGCGGCGATCGCCGGCGTGCTCAAGGCGTACACGGGCGCGCACGAGGTGATCACGACGATCATGCTCAACTACGTCGGCTACTACCTCGTCTTCTGGATGCTGTCGACGAAGGGGCTGCTGCAGGCCCCGGGGTCGAACAACCCGAAGAGCCCGCCGATGCTCGAGACCGCCGTCTTCCCGCCGCTGCTCGGCGACCAGTACAACCTCCACGTCGGCTTCCTCATCTCGATCGCCGCCGTCGTCCTCGTGTGGTGGATCCTCGAGCGCTCGAGCCTCGGCTTCTCGTTCCGCGCGGTCGGGCTCAACCCCCGCGCCGCCGAGACCGCCGGCATCAACACGAAGCGCGTCACGATCATCGCGATGAGCATGTCGGGCGCGCTCCTCGGCCTCGCGGGCGTCCAGCAGGTCCTCGGCACGGTGACGACGGGCTTCTCCGCAGGGATCGACGCGGGCATCGGCTTCGACGCGATCACGGTCGCGCTCCTCGGACGATCCAAGCCCTGGGGCATCCTCGCGGCCGGCATCCTGTTCGGCGCCTTCAAAGCCGGCGGCTACTCGATGCAGGCCGCCGAGGGGATCCAGATCGACATCGTCGTCGTCGTGCAGGCCCTCATCGTCCTGTTCCTCGCGGCGCCGCCGCTCATCCGCGCGATGTTCCGCCTCCCCGACCCGAGCGCCCCGCGCAAGATCAAGGAGGCGAAGGCATGACCCTTCGTCATCCCCAGGACGCGGGCGCTGTGACGCTCTCGCCGACCCTCGATCAGGCGACGCGGGTCAGCTGGAAGACGCCGATCGCGTTCACCCTGTTCACGATCGTCTCGGCGCTGCTGTTCATCGGCTTGTCGAACGATGGGCAGGCGCTGTTCCAGTTCTCGCCGGCAGGCGACGCGTGGCAGATCCCGGTGCTGCTCTTCGCCTCGCGACCGGTCGGCGTCGTCGGCGTCGCGCTGCTCGCGCTCATCAGCATCGTCTCCATCTGGCTGACGTTCCGTCGGCGCCGCACGCCGCTGTGGCTCGCCGCGATCTACATCGCGGTGCTGCTCGTCGCGTTCCTCGCGTGGGCGGCGTCGTCGGCGCAGACGAACGTCATCCCGCTGGCGGGGCTGCTGGCCGGCTCGCTGAGCCTCGCGGTGCCGCTCGTGTACGGCTCGCTCGCCGGAGTCATCGGGGAGCGCGTCGGCGTCGTCAACATCGCGATCGAGGGCCAGCTGCTCTTCGGGGCATTCTCCTCGGCGCTCGTCGCGTCGATCACGGGCAGCGTCTGGGCGGGCCTCATCGCGGCCGCCGTCGCGGGCGTGCTCGTCGGCATGGTGCTCGCGGTCTTCTCCATCAAGTACTTCGTCGACCAGATCATCGTCGGCGTCGTGCTCAACGTCCTCATCGTCGGCCTCACGAGCTTCCTGTACTCCGAGCTGCTCACGCCGAACGCGGCGACGCTCAACACGCCGCCGCGCTTCGAGGTGTGGGCGATCCCGGGGCTCGCGGACATCCCGCTCATCGGGCCCATGCTGTTCCGCCAGACGCCGATCGTCTACCTCGCCTACATCGCCGTCTTCCTCGTGTGGTGGGGGCTGTTCCGCACCCGATGGGGCCTGCGGCTGCGCTCCGTCGGCGAGCACCCGACCGCGGCCGACACCGTCGGCATCAACGTCGAGCGCACCCGGTTCTGGAACGTCTCGCTCGCGGGCGGCATCGCCGGCCTCGGCGGCTCGTTCTACACGCTCGGGCTCGTCGGCGCGTTCGGCCAGGAGATGACGAACGGTGCCGGGTACATCGCGCTCGCCGCCGTCATCTTCGGCAAATG
>DATMFB010000110.1:0-4143 GCA_035556395.1 Microbacteriaceae bacterium | reverse complement strand
CGGCGTCCACGGCAACAACAAGTCAGAACGCCAGATCGCCCGCGCCGTCGAGGCAGGCGTCGGTGCGATCGTCATCGACTCCGCGATCGAGGTCGAGCGCGTCGCCGCGGCCGCTGCGCGCGCCGGGAGGGTCCAGCGGGTCCGGCTGCGCATCAACGCGGGCGTGCATGCCTCGACGCACGAGTACCTCGCGACCGCGCACGAGGACCAGAAGTTCGGGGTGACGGCTGCCGATGCGCCCGGCATCGTCGGAGCGATCCGAGCGCTGCCCGGACTGGCGTTCATCGGCCTGCACTCGCACATCGGCTCGCAGATCTTCGAGTCGGACGGCTTCGCGGAGGCCGCGAGGCGGCTGCTCGCGCTGCACGCGCTGCTCCTGGAGACCGGCCCCGTGCCGGAGCTCAATCTCGGCGGGGGGTTCGGCATCGCCTATACCAGCGCCGATGACCCGAAGCCCATCCCGGAGCTCGCCGACCGGATCGCCGCCGCCCTCGCCGCCGCGGCGGCGGATCTCGGCGTCGCACTGCCCGTGATCGCCGTCGAGCCGGGGCGCAGCATCGTGGGGCCGGGCGGCACGACCCTCTACCGGGTCGGGACCGTCAAGGCCGTGACCGTGTCGCTCCCTGAGCGAGACGGAGGTCCGGCGACCGCTATCCGCAAGTACGTCTCGGTCGACGGCGGGATGAGCGACAACGTCCGTCCGGCGCTCTACCGCGCCGATTACAGCGCGCGGATCGCCTCGCGCGTCTCCGGAGATCACCCGGCGCTCGCCCGCGTCGCCGGCATGCACTGCGAATCGGGGGACATCGTCGTGCGGGACGAGTACCTGCCGATGGACGTCGGCCCGGGGGATCTGCTCGCGGTCCCCGCGACGGGCGCGTACGGCTGGGCGATGGCCTCGAACTACAACTGGGTGCCGCGACCGCCCGTGGTCGCGGTCCGCGACGGCGAGGCACGGCTCATCGTCCGGGGCGAGACAATAGAGGACCTGCTCGCGCGCGACGCGGGACGCACCGCTCCCTGAGCGCGGCCGCAGGCCGAATCGAAGGGTGCACTAAGGGGATACATGATCGACTACCGGAATCTCAGGATCGCCGTCCTCGGCGGGGGCAACGTCGGCGCGAACGTCGTCGACCTCCTCACGAGGCACCGCGAGGAGCTCGAGGCGCGCGTCGGCGCGGGCCTCGAGGTCATCGGCGTCGCGGTGCGCGACACGGGTGCGACGCGGAACCCCGAGATCCCGGCGGCGCTGCTGACGACGGACGCCGAGTCGCTCGTGACGAGCGCCGACATCGTCGTCGAGCTCATCGGCGGCATCGAGCCGGCGCGGACCCTCATCCTCTCGGCGCTGCGTGCGGGCGCCGACGTCATCACGGCGAACAAGGCGCTGCTCGCGACCCATGGCGAGGAGCTCTTCGAGGCGGCGGCGCAGGTCGGCGCCCAGCTCCACTACGAGGCCGCGGTCGCCGCCGCGATCCCGATCATCCGCCCGCTGCGCGAGTCGCTCGCGGGCGACCGGGTCCGACGCATCCTCGGGATCGTCAACGGCTCGACCAACTTCATCCTCGACAAGATGGACCAGGAGGGCTGGTCCACCGAGGAGGCGATGCGGGTCGCGAGCGAGCTCGGCTACCTCGAGGCCGACCCGACGCTCGACGTCGAGGGCTACGACGCGGCGCAGAAGGCTGCGATCCTCGCGAGCCTCGCGTTCCACACCCGCGTCCCGGTCGAGGCCGTCCACCGCGAGGGCATCACGGGGATCACGGGCGAGGACGTCGCCGCGGCGAAGGCCGCGGGCTACGTCGTCAAGCTCCTCGCGATCGCCGAGCGGGTCGTCGACGAGGACGGATCGGAGGGCGTCGTCGCCCGCGTCCACCCCGCGCTCGTCCCGCGCGACCACCCGCTCGCGGCCGTCCACGGCGGCAACAACGCCGTCTTCGTCGAGGCCGAGTTCGCCGGTCCGCTCATGTTCTACGGGGCGGGCGCCGGTGGTGTGCAGACCGCCTCGGCGGTGCTCGGTGACATCGTCTCCGCCGCCCGCCGCCACCTCGCGGGCGGCCCCGGCGTCGCGGAGTCGACGAGCGGCGGGATGCCCATCCTGGCGTTCGACGCCGTCGTCACCCGCTATCAGATCGTCCTCGAGGTCGCCGATGTGCCCGGCGTGCTCTCGCAGGTCGCCGGCGTCATCGCCGACCACGGCGTCTCGATCGAGCAGGCGCTCCAGTCGACCTCGCGCGGGGAGCTCCAGGACCCGACCGCTACGCTGGTCGTCGTCACCCACCGCGCGCGCGAGGCGGCGCTCGTCGCCACCGTCGCCGCGCTGAGCGACTCGCCCGCGGTCCGCCGCGTGGCGAGCGTCATCCGAGTCGAAGGACTGTAGTAGCTGTGGCCCACCTGTGGCGCGGAGTGCTCCGCGAGTATGCCGACCGTCTCGACATCTCCGATGCGACGCCCATCGTGACGCTCGGCGAGGGCGGCACCCCGCTCATCCCCGCGCCGGCGCTGAGCGCGCGCACGGGGGCCGACGTCTGGGTCAAGTTCGAGGGCATGAACCCGACGGGCTCGTTCAAGGACCGCGGCATGACGATGGCCGTCTCCAAGGCGATCGAGCACGGCGCGAAGGCGATCGTGTGCGCCTCGACCGGCAACACCTCGGCCTCCGCGGCCGCCTACGCCGCGCACGCGGGGATCGTCGCGGCCGTCCTCATCCCGCAGGGCAAGGTCGCGATGGGCAAGCTCTCGCAGGCCGTCGCGCACGGCGCGCGGATCGTGCAGATCGAGGGCAACTTCGACGACTGCCTCGACATCGCCCGCGAGCTCGCCGACGGCTATCCGGTCCACCTCGTCAACTCGGTCAACAACGACCGGATCGAGGGGCAGAAGACCGCGGCGTTCGAGATCGTCGACGTGCTCGGCGACGCGCCCGACTTCCACTTCGTGCCCGTAGGCAACGCCGGCAACTACACGGCGTACCACCGCGGCTACCGCGAGGAGCTCGACCGGGGGGCGGCGACGCGACTGCCGAGGATGTTCGGCTTCCAGGCGGCCGGCTCGGCGCCGATCGTCCGCGGCGAGGTCGTCAAGCATCCTGAGACGATCGCGACCGCGATCCGCATCGGCAACCCGGCCTCGTGGGAGCTCGCGCTCACCGCGCGCGACGACTCGAAGGGCTACTTCGGCGCGATCGACGACGACACGATCCTCGCGGCGCACCGGATCCTGTCGCAGGAGGTCGGCGTCTTCGTCGAGCCGGCGTCGGCGATCTCCATCGCGGGCCTGCTCGAGCGGGCGGACGCGGGTGCGATCCCGAAGGGCGCGCGGGTGACCTGCACGGTCACCGGCCACGGGCTCAAGGACCCGCAGTGGGCGCTTCGCCAGCCGGACGGCACCGAGGCGAGCCCGACCGTCTCGCCGGTCGACACGGCGAGCGTCGCGGGCCTCCTGGGCCTGGTGTGAGACGCGCCTGACGATGGGCATGCTCGGTCGGACGGTCCGCGTCCGCGTCCCCGCCTCGTCGGCGAACCTCGGGCCGGGGTTCGACACCTTCGGTCTCGCGCTCGCGATCTACGACGAGATCCTCGTGACGGCGATCGACGGTCCGACGCGGGTCGCCGTCGAGGGCGTCGGCGCGGGTGAGGTGCCGGAGGACGAGTCCAACCTCGTCGTGCGCGCGGCGGCGCGGGCCTTCGAGGCCGCGGGCGTCCCCATGCCGGGACTGAAGATCCGGGCGCAGAACGTCATTCCGCACGGCGGCGGGCTCGGCTCCTCAGCCGCGGCGATCGTCTCGGGGCTCGTGGCGGCGAAGGGCCTCCTCGAGCCGGCGGTCGTGCTGAGCGCGGATCTGCTCCTCGCGATCGCGACGGAGATGGAGGGGCACCCCGACAACGTCGCGTCGGCGCTGCTCGGCGGGCTCACGATCGCCTGGACGGTCGACGGCGCCCCGCGGGCGAAGCAGCTCGTCGTCCACCGCGGCGTCTATCCGCTCGTGTGCGTGCCGGACTTCTCCGTCTCGACGGAGCACGCGCGCTCGCTCCAGCCGGACTCCGTGCCCTACGAGGACGCCGTCTTCAACCTGTCGCGCTCGGCGCTGCTCGTCGCCGCGCTCGTGCAGAGCCCCGAGCTGCTCTTCGAGGCGACGGCGGA
>DATMFB010000109.1:0-5384 GCA_035556395.1 Microbacteriaceae bacterium | reverse complement strand
TGCGAGCATCGAGGACGGCGACAGCGAGCTCGGGCACTACAGCCCGTGGAGCTGGTGGCCCATGGTGCTTGCGGCGTCGCTCGCGATCACCTTCCTCGGCATCGCCGCCGGACTGTGGATCATCTTCATCGGTGTGCCGCTCGTCGTCGTGGCACTCGTCGGCTGGGTCTACGAGTACTACCGCGGCAATTTCGCCCGCTGATCAGCAAGGGCGTCGCTGATGGACCCGAAATCGGCACGCTCCTTCGCTGGCCCACCCAGTCTGCTGCGATCGGGACCGCTGCGTCTCGGGTTCCTCGCGACCGTCGGGGTGCTCCTCGCATTGCTCCTCGGCGGGGTCGTCGCCCAGATCGCCGGGGTCCTCACGCTGGTGTTCCTGGCGATCTTCGTGAGCCTCGGGCTCTATCCGCTCGTCCAGCGGCTCCAGGCCTGGCGGGTGCCGAAGCCGGTCGCCATCGCGATCGTGCTGGCGGCGTTCCTGGCCATCGTGCTCGTCGTCGCCTTCATGGTCGTGCCGATCGTCGTCGACGAGGCCGCGAAGCTGATCCAGGCGGTCCCGCACAGCATCACCGACGTCGAGGCGCAGCCATGGTTCCTCGACCTGAGCGCGCGATTCGATCAGTACCCGTATCTCCTGCTGGAGTGGGTGCGCGGCGCGGTGGCCGATCCCAACGTCTGGTTGGCGGTCGGTGGAGGCGCACTGCGATTCGTGGTGAACGTCGCCAATGCGACGTTCTCGACGATCCTGGTCGTGACCGTCACGCTCTACTTCGTCTCGTCGCTCCAGTCGATGAAGGACGCGCTGTACGACCTCGTGCCCGCCTCGCAGCGCGAGTCGTTCGAGGAGATCGCCGAGGAGATCTTCGCGTCGATCGGGAAGTATCTCGGCGGGCAGGTGATCCTGGCGACGATCATCTCCGTCTTCAGCCTCATCCTGCTGCTCGTGACCGGCGTGCCGTACGCGGGGATCCTCGCGTTCCTGACGTTCTTCCTCGCGTTGATCCCGGTGATCGGCAACATCGTCGCGACCGTGCTGATGAGCTTCGTCGCGCTCTTCAACTCGCTGCCGACCGCGATCATCGTCGCGGTCGCGATGGTCGTGTACATGCAGCTGGAGGCCTACGTCCTGGCGCCGAGGATCATCGGCAAGGCCGTGCGGATCCCGGCATCGCTCGTCCTGATCGGTGCGCTCGCCGGCGCGGCGGTGGGGGGCCTGCTCGGCGCGCTGGTCGCCGCGCCGGTGGTCGCGTCCATCCTGCTCATCGTCAAGAAGGTCGTCGTGCCGAAGCAGCGTCTGCTCTGACATGAGCCAGTCGATCGACCCGCTCAAGCAAGGGATGGGTTCGAGCGCCCGCCGGATGCGGCGCGTCATGAACCTGTGGCCCCCGCTGCTCTTCGCCGGGATCCGCATCCTCGAGTGGGACGCCGACTTCCGTCGGGTCAAGGTGCGGCTGGGCTACCACCGGCTCAACACGAACTACTTCCACACGCAGTACGGCGGATCGCTGTTCTCGATGACGGATCCGTTCTGGTCGATCATGCTGCTCCACGCGCTCGGCCGGGACTACACGGTATGGGACCAGCGCGGGGAGATCGAGTTCGTCTCGCCGGGGCGCACCGCCGTGACGACGGAGCTGGCGATCACCCAGGAGGTCGTCGACGAGGTGCGCGCGGCGGCCCGGTCGGGGGAGAAGGTGCTGCGCTGGTTCGAGTCGGACGTCGTCGCCACCGACGGCACGGTCGTGGCGCGGGTCCGCAAGCAGGTCTACATCCGGCTCAAGCGCGCGGACCGCGGCTGATGTCGCACGTCGTCCCTATCCTCACAGGATGGGACGCATCATCTACGACGCCGCGGTGACGCTCGACGGCTGGATCGCGGACGAGGACGACTCGCTCGACTGGCTCTTCGCCGCCGCGGGCGGGGACGGCGCGGCGCCCGACGGGCTCTATCCCGCCGAGGCCGCCGTCCTCGTCGAGGGCTCGACCACGTACGAATGGGTGCTGCGGCACGAGGACCTGCTCGCCCGCCCGGAGCGCTGGGCCGAGCTGTACGGACAGAAGCCGACCTTCGTCTTCACGACCCGTGACCTGCCGATCCCGGCCGGCGCGGACGTCCGTCTCGTGCGAGGTCCCGTCGCCGACGCACTGCCGGCGATCCGAGGCGCGGCAGGGGATGGCGACATCTGGGTCGTCGGCGGGGGCGACCTCGCCGGCCAGTTCCTCGACGCGGGCGCGCTCGACGAGATCGCGCTCTCGGTCGCGCCGGTCGCGCTCGGCGGCGGCGCGCCCGTGCTGCCGCGGCGGGTGGAGTCGGATCGTCTGCGGCTCGTGTCGGCGTCGCAGGCGGGACCGTTCGCCCGTCTCGTCTACGCGGTCGCCTAGGCCCGACGGGCGAAGGCGAGGACGCCGCCGAGGCCGATCATCATGGCGCCGCCGGTCGCGGTGAGCACCTCGAGCCGCTTCGGCGAGCTGCCGAACCAACGGCGCGCGCCCGCCGCGACGAGCGCCCAGGCGCCATCGGAGACGAATGCGATGACGCAGAAGATGAGGGCGAGCAGCTCGAGCTGCAGCGGAATCGGCCAGGCGCCGTTCGGCGAGGCGAACTGGGGGAGGACCGCCACGAAGAACGCGAGCGTCTTCGGATTCGTGACGCCGACGATCGTCGCCTGCCCGAAGACGCGCCAGAGCGGCTGCGGTGCGCCGTCGGTCGCGTTCGCAGCCGTGCGCTTCCGGTGCACGATCGCCTGGATCCCGAGGAAGACGAGATAGGCGGCGCCCGCGAGCTTGATGATCGTGAACGCGATCTCGGACGCCGCGATGATCGCGCCGATGCCGAGCGCGGCCGCGGAGGCGAGGACGAAGGTGCCGAGCGTGTTCCCGGCGACGCTCACGATGCCCGCCGCTCGGCCGAGTGCGAGCGCGCGGCCGATCGTGAAGAGGACGCTCGGGCCCGGGATGACGATGAGGATGAGTGCCGCGGCGGAGAACGCGAGGATGGCGGACCAGTCGGGCACCGGGAAAGTCTACGATGGCGTGAATGCCGCGCAATGCTGACGATGCCAGGACCGGCGCGGAGCGCCTGTTCGCGGTTCTCGACGCCTTCGATCTCGACGACGTCCTCGTGCTGACCGCGACGGAGATCGGCCGGCGCGCGCAGCTGCCGGTGTCGACCGCGCACCGCCTCGCCGAGCAGTGCGTCGCGTGGGGCGGCCTCGAGCGAGCTCCGGGCGGCGGATATCAGGTCGGCGTCAAGCTCTGGCTGCTGGGGCTCCATTCGAATCGGATCCCGATGGTGCGCCAGGCCGCGGCACCCGTCCTCGAGCAGCTGCACGAGTCCACCGGGCACCAGGTGCAGATCGGGGTCCGTGACGCCCGCACCGCGTTGTGCCTGCGATTCCTGCCGAACCGCGACGTCGAGGGCGAGCGCCCCTGGCTCGGCTGGAACGTCCCGCTGCATTGCACGGGCGCCGGTCTCGTCCTCCTCGCCTTCGCCGACCCCGAGGTCGCGGACGCCGTGCTCGCCGCGCCGCTGCGGCGCTTCACGCCGAACACGGTGACCGCGCCGGCCGAGATCCGCACCCGGCTGGCGCGCATCCGGCGAACGGGGCTCATCCGGACGCGCGGCGAGTACATGGCCGGCGCCGATTCCGTCGCGGTGCCGATCCGCGACCAGTCGGGGCACGTCACGGCCGCGCTCTCGATGATCATCCCGGCCGACGCTGCCGAGCCGGAGCAGTACGACGAGCTGGTCGTCCGCGCCGGCCTCGCCATCTCCGCGGACCTCGGCTGGGCCGTCTGAACGCTTCCCACCAGGTGGGAAGCAGCTTGTCCGCGCTCCGCCCGTTTCGTAGCGTGGCGCCGACGAACGATGTCGAGGGAGACACGATGACGGACCGCACTGCCCGCCCGATGAACGGTGCCGAGTACCTGGAGAGCCTGCGAGACGGACGCGAGGTCTATGCGTACGGCGAGCTCGTCGAGGACGTCACGACGCATCCCGCGTTCGAGCTCCCGACCCGCACGATCGCGCGGATGTACGACAGCCTGCACGACCCCGCGAGCGGCATGGTGACGGTGCCGACGGACACCGGCAACGGCGGCTACACCCACCCCTTCTTCAAGATGCCGACGAGCGTCGAGGAGCTGCGCCAGTCGCGCGACGCGATCGCGCATTGGGCGCGGATGAGCTATGGCTGGATGGGGCGCGCGCCCGACTACAAGGCCTCCTTCCTCGGCGTGCTCGCGGCCGAGCCCGACTTCTACTCGCCCTACCAGGAGAACGCGGCGCGCTGGTACCGCGAGTCCCAGGAGCAGGTCCTCTACTGGAACCACGCGCTCGTCAACCCGCCGATCGACCGCCATCTGCCCATCGAGGACGCCGGCGACGTCGTCGTGCACGTCGAGGAGGAGCGCGACGACGGGCTGGTCCTGTCCGGGGCGAAGGTCGTCGCGACGGGTTCTGCGATGACGCACATGACGTTCCTCGCGCACTCCGGGGCGCCGGTCAAGGACAAGCGGTTCGCGATCGTCGCGGCCGTGCCGATGAACTCGCCCGGACTCAAGCTCATCAGCCGCGTCTCGTACGCCGCGACGGCGGCGCGCACCGCGTCGCCCTATGACTACCCGCTGTCGAGCCGCTTCGACGAGAACGACCCGATCCTCGTGCTCGACCGTGTCTTCGTGCCCTGGGAGAACGTCTTCATGTACGGCGATCTCGACAAGACCTTCGCCACGATGGACGGCTTCGGCGAGCGCGCCGCGTTCCACGGCGCCATCCGGCTCGGCACCAAGCTCGACTTCATCGTCGGCCTGCTCATGAAGTCGCTCGATCTGACGGGGACGAAGGAGTTCCGCGGCGTCCAGGCGCGGCTCGGCGAGGCGGTCGCGTGGCGATCGATGATCTGGTCGCTCGTCGAGACGATGGTGTCGGGCGGGACCGTCGGCAAGGGCGGGGCCGTGAACCCCAACCTCGACGCCGTCAACGCCTACCGCTGGTTCGGCGACAAGGCCTACTCGGCGATCCGCGACATCGTCATGAAGGACCTCGGTTCCGCGCTCATCTACCTGCCGTCGAGCGTCGAGGACTTCGCGAGTCCCGTCATCCGGCCCTACCTCGACAAGTACGTCCGCGGCTCCGGCGGGCACGACGCCGAGGACCGGGTCAAGACGCTCAAGCTCCTCTGGGACGCGGTCGGCACGGAGTTCGCCGGCCGGCACGACCTCTACGAGCGCAACTACATGGGCAACCACGAGCTCATCCGGCTCTTCGTCTACGGCTCGACCATGGCCGCGGGCACGGGGTCGAAGCTCATCGAGCTCGCCGAGCAGGCGATGAGCGAGTACGACCTCAACGGGTGGACCCTGCCCGAATACCAGACCGGAAC
>DATMFB010000108.1:0-2955 GCA_035556395.1 Microbacteriaceae bacterium | reverse complement strand
CCTCGCCGTTTTCAGGAGTAGGGCGGGTCATGCGTGCATATCGCACGCGAGACCCGCCCTACTCCTGAAAAGCGATGGCTCAGATGGTGAGGGCGTAGAGGTCGGCCGCGCCCGCGGTCGCCTCCGCGAGCAGCCCGCTCGTCTCGGGCAGGCGCCGCGTCGCGAAGTACCGCGCGAGCACGATCCGCTCCTCCTGGCCCTCGTCGTCGGCGAGCGCCGCGACCGCGAGGCGCCACGCGCCGACCGTGATCGCCCACAGCTTCTGGTACGCGACCGCGCCCGCGAGCACGGACGGCACGTCACCCGACGCGCCCGTCTTCAGCATCCACCCGGTCGCCCGCTCGAGGTCGCCGAACGCCCGCTCGAGGCTCGTCGCGATCGGCGCCGTCGACTCGCCCGCCTGGAGCGCCGGCAGATCGGCCTTCATCTCGGCGATGAACTCGAGGAACGACGCTCCCCCGCGCACCGGCATCTTCCGCCCGACCAGGTCGGCGGCCTGCACGCCGTTGGTGCCCTCGTAGATCGGCGTGATCCGCGCGTCGCGCCAGAACTGCCCGGCGCCCGTCTCCTCGATGAAGCCCATACCGCCGTGCACCTGGATGTTCGCGCTCGCGTTCTCGATCGCGAGGTCGGTGCCCCACGACTTCGAAAGCGGCGTCAGGAGGCCCGCGAGCTCCTCGGAGCGCGCGCGCACCGCGGGGTCGGGGTGGGCGTGGGCGAGGTCGATGTGGACCGCGTTGAGCAGCAGGAGGTGCCGCAGTGCCGTGATCGAGGCCTTCTGGTCGAGCAGCATGCGCCGCACGTCGGGATGCCCCTGGATCGTCGTCTCGCCGAGCGGCGAAACCGTCTTGCCCTGGACGCGCTGCGACGCGTACTCCGCGGCCTGCTGGTGGGCGCGGACCGAGATCGAGAGGCCCTGCATGCCGACCGAGAGCCGGGCGACGTTCATCATGACGAACATGGCGCGCATGCCCTTGTGCTCGTCGCCGACGAGCCAGCCCGTCGCGCCGTCGTAGGACATGACGCAGGTCGGCGAGCCGTGGATGCCGATCTTCTCCTCGATGCCGATGCACTCGAGCGCGTTGCGCTCACCGGGGTCGCCGTTCGCATCCGGGATGAACTTGGGGACGACGAAGAGCGAGATGCCCTTCGTGCCCTCGGGCGCACCGGGCAGGCGCGCGAGGACGAGGTGGACGATGTTCTCGGTGAGGTCGTGCTCGCCCCAGGTGATGAAGATCTTCTGGCCCGTGATCGCGTACGTGCCGTCGCCGTTCGGGACGGCCTTCGTCGTGAGCGCGCCGACGTCCGTGCCGGCCTGGGGCTCGGTGAGGTTCATCGTCCCCATCCACTGCCCCGTGATCATCTTCGGCAGGTAGAGGTCCTTGATCTTCTCGGACGCGTATGCGAGGAACGCGTCGGTCGAGCCGTGCGTCAGCAGCGGGCCGAGCGAGAACGCCATGTTCGAGGTCTGGACGAGCTCCTGCAGGGCGAAGCCGACCGTGCCGGGGAAGCCACCGCCCTCGTACTGCTCGGGGAACGGCACCGTGAGCCAGCCGGACTCGACGAGCTTGTCGTAGGCGACCTTGAAGCTCGGGGGCGTCGTGACGGAGCCGTCCTCGTGCCGCACCGCGCCGATCACGTCGCCGTCGCGGTTCGTCGGGGCGACGACCTTCGCCATGAAGTCGCCCGCCTCCTCGAGCATGCCCACGACGGTGTCGTAGTCGGCGTGCTCGAACTGCTCGAGCGCCGCGAGCCGGTCGTAGCCGGCGAGCTTGAGCGCGAACGCGATGTCGGAGATGGGCGGGCGGTAGTCGGTCACGGCGCAACTGTAGACGCCCGCACCCGCCAGCCCTATGCAGTTGGCTCCCCTCTATAACCCGTGGCATGACGTTCGGAATCCGATTGTGGATTCGATCTGGGGAGGTAGTGTGTGTGATACAGTACCTGGCGTGAGCGAAACCACGAGCGACACCTTCGCGTCGGACCTGCTGCGCGGGCATACCGACACGATCGTGCTCGCCACCCTGCGCCGCGGCGACCGCTACGGCTTCGAGATCTACAAGACGATCCGCGAGGCCGCCGGGGGCGACCACGAGATCAAGGAGGCGACGCTCTACGCGACGTATCGCCGCCTCGAGAAGGACGGGCTCGTCGAGGCGTACTGGGGCGATGAGACCCAGGGCGGCCGGCGCAAGTACTACCGGATCACGGACGCCGGACGCGCCGTGTTCCGCCGCAACGTGGGCGCCTGGCGCACCACCCGAGACATCATCGACACCCTCCTGGACACCCAGGACAGAACTACGGAGCACGGATGACCATGACCGCCAACCTCACGATCCACCGTCTGCTCGACGAGGCCTTCGCCGGAGCCCCGTCGACGCACGCCATGCAGGACCTCAAGGAGGAGCTGCGCGCGAACCTCGTCGCCCGCGTCGAGGAGCTGGAGAACGCCGGCGTCGGAGCCGCGGAGGCCGCTCGGCGCGCGTTCGCCGAGGTGGGCGACTTCCAGTCATTCCTCGATGAGGCGGTCGGCGACCTCGCGGGTGAGGCATCCCCGGCCGACGAGTGGGCGCGGCACCGCGTGCGATACCGGCCCGCCTTCGTCATCCGCGCGACCGTGTTCCCGATCGTCGGCGCGCTCGCCCTCGTCGCCTCGATGGCGCTCGCCGCGGTCGCGCCCGAGGTGCCGGGCCGCGGGGACGTCAGCCCGCTGCTCCACGTGCTCCTGATGGGCGTCTTCGCGTTCTGCATCGGCTTCGTCACGGCGGACTCGCTGCAGCAGGAGACGGCCTCCAACTACCCGATGTCGCGCGGTCGTGCGAACGGCATGGGCATCGGGCTCGGCGTGCTGCTCGCCGGTGTCGGCGCGATCGCGCTGTGCTGGGCCGCACCCTTCCCGCTGTGGCTCTGGCTCGTGCTCGGGGGCGTCGGCGTCGTCGTCGGCATCGCCAT
>DATMFB010000107.1:0-2897 GCA_035556395.1 Microbacteriaceae bacterium | reverse complement strand
AGGCGAGCGCTGCGGCCCGCTCCGACTCGATAGCGGTCTGCGCGTTCGCGACGATGCGGGCGGCATCCGCCGCCGCCTGTTCCTTGACCTCGGCCGCGATCTTCTGCGCGTCCACCCGGGCCTGCTCGCGGATGCGGGCGGCCTCGGCGCGCCCCTCGGCGAGCTGGTCGGTGAACGACGCCTTCGCGGCCTCGGCCTCGGCCTGCGCCTTCGCGGCGCGCTCGATGCTGCCCTCGATCGCGTCACGGCGGGCGTCGAGCGCCTTGTTGACGTTCGGCAGCACCTTCCAGATGACGACCGCGAGCACGGCGAGGAAGGCGACCGAGCCCCAGATGAGGTCGGGCAGTGCGGGGAGGAGGATGCTATGCGTCTCCTCGCCCCCCTCTGCCGCGGTGAGGACGAATGCGTTCAGCATTCAGACTCCTTAGGTCGTTGCGGTCGGGAAAGGCGACTACGGGAACGGGATGAACGCGACACCGATGGCGATGAAGCAGAGCGCCTCGGTGAGTGCGATACCGATCCACATCAGGGTCTGCAGGCGACCGGCGAGCTCGGGCTGACGGGCGACCGACTCGATCGTCTTGCCGACGACGACGCCGACGCCGATCGCCGAGCCGATGACCGCGAGGCCGAAGGCGACCGGTGCGAGGTGTCCAACCAACATGGTGTTTTCCTTTCGGGGTGATCTGTCGAAGACCGCGAGCTCAGTGCTCTTCGGCCAGCGCCATCTGGATGTAGATGGCGGTGAGGATGGTGAAGATGTAGGCCTGCAGCGCGGCCACGAAGAGCTCGAGGACCGTGAAGGCGATGCCGAACGCGAGGCTGCCGACGCCCAGGAGGCCCATCGGGTTCCCGTTCGCGAGCACCGTGAAGAAGAAGAAGTCCGTCGCCAGGAAGCACAGCACGAGGAGCATGTGACCGGCGACCATGTTCATCGTGAGTCGCAGGGTGAGCGTCACGGGCCGGATGATGAAGGTCGACAGACCCTCGAGCACCGCGATGATCGGCTTGATGGGTGCCGGGACGCCCGGCAGGATCAGCGAGTTCTTGAAGAACCTGCCGACGCCGAACTTCTTGATGCCTGCATAGATGAACGTCACGTAGGCGATGACCGCCATGATGATCGCCATGCCGATGAGGCCGGTACTCGCGATCTGCAGTCCGGGGATGATGCCGGTCAGGTTCATCGCGAGCGTCGCGAAGAAGATCGTGATCAGGATCGGCATGAAGCGCTTGCCGTCCTTCTCGCCGAGCGTCTCGATGACGACGCCCTTGCGCACGAAGTCGAAGACGGCCTCCCATGCCGCCTGACCGCGACGCGGGACGAGCTTGAGGCGGCTCGAGCCGATCCAGAGGACCGCGATGATCGCGGCGACCGCGAGGAGCCGGATGAGCAGGACTCGGTTCAGCTCGAACGGCGTGCCCACGAAGAGGATCGCCTCCGGGAAGAACTCCTCGATCGAGGGTCCACAGAACTCACCGGGGGGGCAATCAGAGGCGGCCGGAAGCAGAACAGAGCGAAGCGTGAGGAACAGGGTTCTCTCCAGAATCGGGGCGCCGACGCGCGTCGATGATCGTGGATTTCCTGAATACCCTACCAGCCATCCAGGACGGTTTTCGCACGCTCAGTCGCCCCGCGCATCCCCCGCGGGCGGGCGGATCTCGACGATCGGGACGCGGGTCGTCGCCATCGCCGCGATGTCGATTCCGAGCGTCCCCACGACCGCGACGACGACGGTCACGCCGAAGACGCCGGGCGCGAGCCAGTCCTGCGTCTGCAGCCAGATCATGAGGATGACGAACAGCACCATCTTGACGAGGAAGACGCCGACGACGGTCCCCGCGACCGCGACAATCGATGGGCGACCGGCGTTCGCCCGATCCACGATCAGCAGGCTTGCCGCCGTGAGCCCCATGAAGATCGCGGCGACGGCCGCGCCGATCGCGGCGGACACGACGCCCTGCTCGCCGGCGACGAACCAGCCGATCGCGCCGGCGACCACGAGCAGGACCACGGCGAAGATCACGCCCCAGGTCAAGGACTTCCGAAGCACCGCGTTCATTCGAGTTCCGCCTTTCGAGACTCCCTGCGCGACCGGGTCAGCGGCAGGAATGTGAGCACGACGCAGACGATCGCGGCCGCCACGAGGGCGCCCACCGCGATGTACCACGACACGAACATGAAGAGGAGGACGCCGACCGCCGCGAGGAACGTCCACATGTAGAGGATCAGCACGGCGCCCAGATGCGTGTGGCCCATGTCCAGGAGCCGGTGGTGGAGGTGCTTGCGGTCGGCGCTGAACGGCGACTTGCCCGCGGCTACCCGCCGGATGACCGCGAGGGCAAAGTCGAGCAGCGGGATCGCGAGCACCGCGAGCGGGAGCAGCAGCGGGATGAACGCCGGCGCGAAGTAGGCGGAGAAGACGTCCTCGCGCTGCGCGATCCCCGAGTCGATCCGGCCGGTGATCGAGATCGTCGACGCGGCCATCATGAGGCCGACGAGCATCGATCCCGAGTCGCCCATGAAGAGCTTCGCGGGATGGAAGTTGAGCGGGAGGAAACCGAGACAGGCACCGACGAGCACGACCGTGGTGAGGGTCGCAAGGTTGAAGTACTCGGTCTGCGCCTGCGTCTGCAGCAGGTAGGCGTAGACGAAGAACACCCCGCCGGCGATCACCGCGACACCCGCGACGAGCCCGTCGAGCCCGTCGATGAAGTTGACGGCGTTCATCACGAGGACGACCGCGACGATCGTCGCGACGAGCGAGATCCAGGGGCTGACGATCGTCTGGCCGCCGATGGGGAGCGTGTAGAGCTGGATGCCCTGCCACGCCAGCACGCCCGCGGCGAGGATCTGCGCGGCGAGCTTGAGCGTCCAGTCGAGGTCCCAGATGTCG
>DATMFB010000106.1:0-1569 GCA_035556395.1 Microbacteriaceae bacterium | reverse complement strand
TCCTCGCGGACGCCGACATCAACTACTTCGAGTTCACGATGACGTTCGGCGACCTCGACGTGGCCGAGGCCTCGGAGAATCTCCGCGCGCTCGCCGGCATCATGCCGGACCTGCGCGCCGTCGCGGATCGGCGGGTGCGTCGCCGCTAGCCGGGCGGGCGTCGCCGAGGATGGCGGCTCGCGATGAGCGACTCGCCCTCGGACTCGCCCGACGGCGTCCGCGTCGCGGGAATGCACGCGGCGAGGCAGAACGCGATGGCGCCGCCCGCGGTGACGGCCGCGACCCGGCGCGCGGCGGGACGCATGGCGCACGAGTGGTAATAGGCTCGCCGGGGCGAAAGGGGAGATCCTCGGTGACGCACGACGACGTGATCGATGAGCTGCGATCGGTGCTGCCCGGCGATGCGCTTGTCGTCGACCCGGCCCGCATGAGCGGCTACCGCTACGACCGGGCGCACCTGTCCGACGCCGGCACGCCGCTCGCGATCGTCAAGCCGGCGACGACCGCCGAGGTGCAGACGGTCGTGCGGATCGCCGCGGCGCACCGCACCCCGATCATCGTCCGGGGCGCCGGCACGAGCCTCGCGGGCGGCTCGACCGCGCGAGACGGCGCGATCACGCTGTCGACGGAGCGGATGCGCGCCATCGCGGTCGACCCGAGCACGCGCACCGCCGTCGTCCAGCCGGGGTTGCTCAACGCGGAGGTCAAGGCCGCCGCCAAGGAGCACGGCCTCTGGTACCCGCCGGACCCGTCCTCGTACGAGATCTGCTCGATCGGCGGCAACATCGCGACGAACGCCGGCGGCCTGTGCTGCGTCAAGTACGGCGTGACGACCGACTACGTGCTCGGCCTCGAGGTCGTGCTCGCCGATGGCACCGCGGTGCGACTCGGCGGGCCCCGCATCAAGGACGTGGCCGGGCTGCCGCTCACGCGCCTGTTCGTCGGCAGCGAGGGGGCGCTCGGCATCGTCACCGAGGCGACGCTGCGCCTCGTCGCGCTCCCGGAGGCCGCGACCGTCGCCGTCGCGTTCTTCCCCAGCGTCCAGGCGGCGACGAACGCGGTCATCGCGGTCAGCTCGCGGCTGCGGCCCTCGATCGTCGAGTTCATGGACCGCGTCTCCATCAACGCCGTCGAGGACATGACGAAGATGGGCCTCGACCGCGACGCGGAGGCGCTGCTGCTCGTCGGCTGCGACGCGCGCGGCGACGCGGTCGCCGACGAGCTCGAGCTGATCGCCCAGGTGTTCGTCGAGCACGGCTCGACGGAGCACTTCGTCGCCGACGACGCGGAGAGCGCTGAGGCGTTCCTGACGGCGAGGCGACTCGCCCTGCCCGCGATGGAGGCGCTCGGCGCGGTGCTCATCGAGGACGTCGGCGTCCCGCTCCCGCGGCTCGGCGATCTCATCGAGGGTATCGGGGCGATCGGGCGGCGGCACGGCATCCTCGTCGGCACGGTCGCGCACGCGGGCGACGGCAACACGCACCCGAACGTCATCTACGACGCGATGGATCCCGCCCAGGTCGAGCGCGCCCAGGTCGTGTTCGGCGAGATCATGGACCTCGCGATCGA
>DATMFB010000105.1:0-22013 GCA_035556395.1 Microbacteriaceae bacterium | reverse complement strand
GCGGCCGTGCTCGCGGAGCGCTTCCCGCGCGGTGAACTCGTCGTCGTCGAGATGGCCGGGCACGGCGTCCAGGCGACCCCGACGGGGCGCGAGGCGCTCGCGGACTTCCTCGCCGGCGTTCTGACGGAGTGAATCTGACCTGGCGCGGGGTCAGGCGCTCGCGAGCGCGAACCCGGAGATGACGAGCAGCACGACGGAGAACGCCAGGTCCGTCGCGGTCGCGAACCACTCCTTCGCGCCCTTCCCGCGCTTGGCGAGGTGCCGGATGCCGGCGAGCAGCAGGAACACGCCGATCGCGAGCGCGCCGGCCGGCGCCCAGCCGAGCCACGGGCTGACGATGCCGAGCACCCCGAGCCCGATGTTCGCGTAGCCGAGCTCCTGTGCGAGGTAGTTCGCGCCGGGGTTCGGGTCCTTCTGACCGAGGATGTTTCACCGTGAAGGCGGGGTTCAGCGCCTGGCTGATGCCGGCGATGAACAGCCGGACGCCGCCGAAGAACGCGAACCAGAACGTCGCCGCCGCGAGGAGCGGATGATCCGTCGACCCGACCTCGATCGCGGTCGCCCCGATCGGCCCAACGATGAGCAGCAGCAGGATCATCACGATGTAGACCACGCGGCCAGTATGGCGACTGATGGATGGCAAGCACTGGTGGTCAATCTGTGTGTCCCGGGTCGCTCCGGCGCGGTTCAGTTCTGTGACTGGTCTCGAAGCCAGTAGACTCGTGTGGCTGTTACGGGCTGTGGCGCAGCTTGGTAGCGCACTTGACTGGGGGTCAAGGGGTCGCAGGTTCAAATCCTGTCAGCCCGACGCCGTAGCAGGGGTCCCGGTGAGATCGCTTTCTCACCGGGACCTTTTCGTCTCAGTTCCGATCTGTCTCTCCGCAAACGGGCAGAGAACGTGAGGTCGGACGTCTCGCTAAACCTCTGTTCCCGCAGTAGACGTGGTGCTTTGACATTCAGTTGTCAATCCGGTAGTTTCATCTGTGACATTTACGCCGGACTTGCCAGCTGGCGTCGCCAATCTGCGGTGGTGATTCCCATGCACGTTCTCGATACTTCTAGCGTTCCCTTCGAGCAGTTCGCTCAGCTTGAGCGCGCTGCTGCTGACATCTCGCCAGAGATGCTCGACGTCATCCACGCGCTTGTCGATCTTCGTCGCGCGGGTGCTGAGGTCGTCGCGTTTGGAGCCACACAGACGTTCACGCCCAACGAGGCCGCTGAGCGTCTCGGGATGAGCCGTACGCACCTGTACAAGCTGCTTGACCGCGGTGAGATTGGCTTCGATCGTGTCGGGCGCGACCGACGTATCCCGTTCAGCGAACTTGCGAAGTTTGAAGAGCGTCGCCAGCGTGACCGCCGCGAACTCGCCCAGCGCTTCGCGCACCAGCAGCAGACCCGAGCCGCAGCGATTGACGAGCTCGCCGACCTGCTCTAGTCGAATCGCCAACCAGGGGCGCGTGCCGCCCGCTCCCGGTCGGTGGGCGTCGGCAGAATGGCATGGTGTCGTTCATTCGCCGCGCTCGGCCAACGCTCCGCGTTTTGCGCGCAGATCTGCGGGATGGCTGGGAAGGCTCGCGCGCCCAACCGGGCGTGGACGGCCTCGACCCTTTCTCGCCGTTGAGCGACCTGCGGCATCCGATTATCAGGAAAGCAGCGGAGAGCTTCGGGGCAGAGCAGGTGGACGACCTCCACGAAGGCGCCATCCGGAGTAGCACCGATTTTTCGCTGCTTGAGATCCGTAGGGGCCAGTGGCGTGGCGCCGTCTGGGTCGATCAGGATGACTGGCCCTGGCTTGTCGCCGCAGGCCTCGCCAAGGGCGGGCACGATGACCGCGACGACTTCTACGAGGTCGTGAAACGCGCGAATGATGCCAGGGTGATCGGCGACTGGCTCCCCACGGAAGAAGATCGACAGCAGCTCAAGCGAGAGCGCGTGGCTGCCCTTATCCCCGACTGGGAGCTCGAGATCCAGCGGCGGACGCTCGCAGCGCTCGAATCCATCGCGACTGGAGGCGGGATTGAACTGATACTGCCGCACCCCCAAGATGCGGCCGAGGTTTTCGGGAGCGCGACCATCACGATTGAGCAGCACGCCGACACCGATTACGCCCGCGAGGACTTGCATGTCGAGTTCCGGCTCGCGGACCACTTCCGCGCTTCCGACCTTGGCTGGATCGCGACGATCCGGGTCCTAATCTCAATCAGCCCACCCGAGATCTCGTGGGATCGGGTCGGTGAGACCTTCTCGACAGTTGACGACATCGGTCATGCGTCTGCACGCGCCGATGAGCTTCGTGCGATCACCGACCGCCGCGAACTCGCCTCTTCGAGTACGAACGATCGGGCCCACTACGCGCATCGCCGCAATCTCGCCGACGCGGCAATCGACGGCGTCGCGGTCCGCTCGATGTGCGGTGTCTACTTCGTCCAGACCCGTGACTGGGAGACGCTCGAACGCTGCGAAGCCTGCGAGACGCGCTGGACCTCCTTGCCGCAATAGCCGTCATCGCTAGGACCGAGTGAGTACAACTTCCGGCGCGAGCGGCTTGGGCGGCCACACATTTGCCCGACGAGCAAGTCCCGGCGGCACCTAACGAGCGGCATCAGCGGCTCCAGCGACCCCGGCTCCTGAGTTACGCCGCGCTCGGGTGTGGTCTTCCAGCATCCGGATCCTCATGTCGATTGGCGCTGCGGTCGGTATCGGCGGCGACTGGAAGCATCTGAACGCTTCCGTAACGGGCAAGGTTTGGAACTACTACTCCGGCAGAGACCAGGTCCTCGGGATCATCTACCCGGCTGCCCAGGCCTTGCAGAAGGCGATCGGGCGCGTGGGCATCAACACCACATTCTCGAACATCGTCGACGTCGATGTGGCGCCCGACGTCGACTTTCACAGTGCGTCCTATGACCGCGTGGAGCTCAGCCAGGATCCGACCCGCGATTAGCGAGTTGCGCGGCCTCGAGTCTGCAAGCCCACGCTGGTTCCTGTTGGTGCGTCGGTGAAACTGGAATGTGGATGGTAGACGGCGGGCTGACCAGGACTGGCCCACACGCCGTCGCCCTTACGTCGAGGAAGCGGTGTGACCTAGGGTCGACGGAGGGAAGCCCCTTCACGCAACAATCATGGTGAGGTTGCGTCTGATCGCGATGCTCGTGCTGGCGCGCGTGCGGAGCGTCCCCGGGGCTTCTGAAGACGCTTGATCGAGGGCGGGGATTGATGTCGGCGTTGAATCTTGACGGGATTCACACGGTCGCGTGGGCGGATGCGCCCGCGGGCGCTGCCGACGCCATTGTCGTCCTCGGCCGGGATGACGCCGGGGCAGGGGCGATCCAGGTCGGTATCGCCCGCCTGACCGCGCGACCGACGAAGGGCGTGCTCGACGACCTGTGGAAGTCGCGCGGTACGCGGGCTCCGATGGGTTTCATCGTCGCAGCCGTCACCCCGGATGGCGTCTGGATTCACTATCCGTCCGCGGACGCTCCGCCCATTGGCCCCGTCACGGTCGGTCAGGCCGAGCGGCAGCTCCAGTCCGTGCTGGAGGAGGGGAACGGGCTCGCTGCTCACGGGCGCATCCGCGCCATTCAGGAGGCGATGTCCTCGGCGGGCACGGACGGCTTCTCCAACCACTTCCTGTTCGCCACCTACCACCTGAATCGTGACGTACCTCGCCGTGCCGATTGGGAGTCCGCGGGTCAAAGGGCGACGCCGATCCTGCCCAAGCGCGGCATCGAGCTGGTGGAGGCGCTCGGGTTCGACGCCGAGCCCGCGGGGACAGAGCGGCTGCTCGTCCTGCGCACATCGAGCGGGCCACGGCGCGCGGTCGCAGTGTTGCTGCGCGACGACGAGCACTTCGATCAGAAATCCGCGACCTACCAGCTCACACCCGTGGCGAAGGCGCTGGAGATCGCTGGCCGCGAGGCCGTGCCGTGGGTGATCGCGCTTCGCAAGTCGACCCTGCGGCTTTACCCCGGACGTGACGGTGTGGGCGTCGGCCAGCGTGGTCAGTCCGAGACCTACTTCGAACTGGACCTGGATCTGCTCGCGCCCGAGCAGGCCGCGCTACTCCACCTCATCTTCTCCGCCGAGGCGCTCGACGCCGACGGCTCCGCGCAGCAGATCCTCGACGGCTCGGGCAAGTACGCCGCCGACCTCGGCACGCGCCTGCGCGACCGCGTGTACGAGGGGGTGGTGCCTCGGGTCGCGCTCGCCATCGCCGACCAGCTCCCGACGCTCGGGCTCGCGCTCGACGCGCACGGACTCCAGACCGCGTACCACCTCACGATGCGCATCCTGTTCCGGATGCTGTTCCAGGCATACGGCGAAGCCACCGAGTTGCTGCCCGCGGGCCGCAACGACCACTACGACGCGAACTCGCTCCAGGCGTTCATCACCCGCGAAATCGGTACCGGACCCGATCAATTCTCCACCGAGTCGGCAGCGATCTGGTCAGACCTCACCCAGGTGTGGGACGTCATCTTCCAGGGCAACTCCCGCTGGGAGGTGCCCGCCTACGGTGGCAGCCTGTTCGACCCAGCCACCGAAGAAGGCGCTCTGCTGTCGCGCGTCAAGCTCACCGACAGCGTGATCGGCCCCGCCCTCCAGGAGCTTCTCAGCGAGGAGACCGTCGACCAGACCTGGGGGCCGGTCGACTTCCGCAGCCTCCAGGTACGCGAGTTCGGCACCATCTACGAGGGACTGCTGGAATCCAGCCTCTCGCTCGCCGAGCAGCACCTCACCGTCGACCGGAACGGCGCATACGTCCCCGCGAAGGACGACGACGAGATCGTCGCGCCCGCGGGTCGCCCGTACTTCCACTCCGCCTCTGGGGAGCGCAAGGCAACCGGCTCGTACTACACGCCGAAGATCGTCGTCGACCACCTCATCGAGCGTTCGGTCGAGCCCGCGCTGAAGGCCCACCTCGACCGGATCAAGACCCTCATGGACGAGGGCAAGGAACGCCAGGCCGCCGACGCCTTCTTCGACTTCCGCGTCGCCGACCTCGCAATGGGCTCCGCGCACTTCCTCGTCGCGGCCGTGGACAAGATCGAGCGTGGGATGCGCGACTTTCTCACCGCCACCGAGGTGCCCGGCGTTCGCGCCGAACTCGCCCGGCTCGCGGAGAAGGCGCGCGAGGCGCTCGGGCAGGACACCGACGGGGCGAAGGCGATCACCGACGGCCAGCTCCTTCGCCGCCAGGTGGCCCGCCGCTGCATCTACGGCCTCGACATCAACCCGCTCGCCGTGGAGCTGTCGCAGCTCGCCCTTTGGATTCACACCTTTGTGCCCGGCCTGCCGATGTCGAGCCTCGACCACGGCCTCGTCCTCGCCAACTCCCTCACCGGCATCGGCACCATCGACGAGGCGATGGACGCCCTGAAGGCCGACGGCCTGTTCGAGCAGATCATCCGCGAGCCGCTGACGGCCGCACGCGACCTCCTCATCGACTACGCGAACGCCTCCGAAGCCGACAAGTCCGAAGTCGCTGCGGGTGCGGAGATGCTGGCGAAGGCACGCGACGCAGCGGCCCCGGCCAAGGCGATCTTCGACGTGGCCGTCGCCAAGCGCCTCGGAGTGACGATCGACGAGGCGTGGGACGCCGAGCAGTTCGTCACGCTCGCAGCGATGCGTGAAGTGCGCGAAGCCGTCAATCCGCTCCAGCCTGCGCACATGCCGTATTTGTTTCCCGAGGTGTTTCTTCGTGACCGGCCGGGGTTTGACGTGCTGGTTGGCAACCCCCCGTGGGAAGAACTTGTCTACGAAGAGATCAAGTTTTGGACCCTGCGATTCCCGGGTCTGAAGGGATGGGCCGTGGAGCGGCAAAAGGAGCTGATCGAGCAATACCGCGATTCGAGACCTGATCTCGTCGCTCAGATGGTCGCTGAGCGGACTCGTACAGATGCGCTTCGAAGCGTTCTTGCAAAGGGGCCTTTCCCAGGCCTTGAGAAGGGACATGCGGACCTTTACAAGGCGTTTTGTTGGCGGTTCGACAGCCTAGTCAGGAACGGGGGGCGCTTTGCCGTTGTCCTTCCGAGGACTGCGACCTCGGCGCTGGGCACCGCGGACTGGCGTCGAGCGGTGATCTCGCACGGGAGTTTTGTAAGTGTCACCACGCTGCTGAACACAGCTCAGTGGGTGTTCAAGGATGTGCACGGCCAGTACTCAATCGCCTTGGTTACTTGTGCCAGGGGGGCTTCGGCACGTACTGCGATTGCTGGCCCTTTCGCGAGCGAAGCCGCGATGAGTGCCGCGCTTGAGAGCGAAGCAGTGAAGGTGTCCAACGATGAGTTGCGCGCGTGGTCAGAAGCGCTTTCGTTTCCGCTCCTACCCGTGCCCGAAAGTGCTGGTGTCTTCTTGCAACTCAGGAAGTCTCCCAGTCTTGGCGCGTCACGCACGGATATGGATTTTGTCCCTGTTCAGGGTGATTTCAATCAGACCATTGATGCTGCTCTGTGGTCTGTTGGCGATTTCACTAAGGAGCTTCTTGTTCTCAAGGGTGCCTCCTTCGACCTCTGGGCGCCGTCCGCTGGAAGAGCACACGGTTCGGCGAGTTCCGAGATCGTTGGCCCGCGCGCCAGTGAGAAGCTTCGACGCCAGGCGCGCACTTCTTCGTCGGCATTTTTCGGTGTTGACGCCGAGGCACTGATCAGTGGCGGCCGCATGCCCTATCAGCAGCCGCGCATCGCATTCCGGGATATCACTAACCAGACAAACCAGCGGACCGTGATTGCGGCGCTCGTCCCACCCGCGGTTCTCACCAACAAGGCACCGTTCCTGTTCAACCGCATGCGGGACAGTCGCGCGGAGGCTTTCTTGTTGGGGGTCTTGGCGTCGATTCCGCTCGACTGGTACGCGCGGCGATTCGTCGAGCTCAGTCTCAACTTCTTCATCCTGAAGGCCTTTCCCATCCCTGAGCTGAAGCCTGAGTCGCTACTCGCCAATCGGGTGATCAGCGCTGCAGGACGACTGTCTGCGACAGATGATCGTTTTACGGAATGGGCCGCCGAAGTCGGCGTGGAGGTTGGAACGGCCAACGACGAGCCGACGAAGTCTGAGCTGATCGCGGAACTCGACGCGCTCGTGTCGCTCCTCTACGGGCTGACGCGGGAGCAGGTGGAGCACGTCTTTGCGACGTTCCATCGCGGCTGGGACTACGCCGCGCGGCTGGAACGTGTGCTCGCGTATTACGACCAGTGGAAGGATGCCTGATGCTCGAGGCCCGGAAGGCGAATGCCCGCGTGCTCTTCGACGGGAGACAACACTATGAGATTCCCGTGTTCCAGCGACCGTACGTGTGGAACAAGGAAGATCAGTGGGCCCCGCTGTGGGATGACGTAGTGCGCGTCGCGGAGAGCAACATCCCAAGCGGCGATGCGAAGTCCGCGGCGAGCCACTTTCTCGGGGCTGTCGTGTTTGAAGCGAAGAAGTCCTCATCCTCGGGGGTTAGCCGCCTCGACGTGATCGATGGGCAGCAGCGCCTCACCACGCTGCAACTGCTGCTCGACGCGGTGCAGGAGATCGTCTCTGAACTCGGGTACGCCCGCGAAGCCGTCCGGCTTGAGGACCTCATCCTGAACCCCGCACCCGAGTTCGCCGGCCAGCCAGAGAGATTCAAGCTCTGGCCGTCGCGACTCGATCGGCCGGCGTTCGCTCACGCGATGGACCCCGCATCGCCGGCGCCCATGGGACCGAGCCTGATTTCGGACGCACACGCGTTCTTTAAGGAGCGAGCCCGTGGTTGGATCGCGGGTGTCCCGGTAGCGCCGGACGTTATCGTGCCGGGCACGCAGGATGACCGCGTCACGCAACTCAGCGAAACTCTGATGAACCGGCTAATGCTCGTTTCCATCGACCTCAGCGACGACGAGGACTCGCAACTGATCTTCGAGACCCTGAACGACCGCGGTACGCCACTGCTCAAGGCAGATCTCATCAAGAACTGGGTATTCCGCCGAGGTATCGAGCTTGGTGCCGACGTCGATGTGTGGTCAGACACGATCTGGGACGACTTCGACGGCGACTGGTGGCGCGACGAGATCGCCCAGGGTCGCGTGAGCCGTTCCCGAATCGACATCTTCCTGCAGTACTGGCTCACGATGTGCACCTTCGACGAAGTCACCTCCGAACTCGCGTTCCGGAAGTTCACGGAATACGCAGACAAGCGAATGACCGATGTCGCCGCGGCCGAGACATTCCTCCGCGAGCTTCGGGCCGATGCCGACACGTACCGGAGTCTCGACGACCTTGGGAGGGACACCCCTGCCGGACGGTACCGATATCAAGTCGTCGAAGCGATGGAGCTTGCGGCCACAACGCCCGCGTTCCTCTGGTTCATCTCGAAGAACCACCGTGTTCCCGAGGATCAGGTAGCGATCGGACTCGGTGCGCTGGAGAGCTGGGCAACGCGCCGTGCGCTGCTCCGCATCGACAACGACGTGAACCGGCTCATGATCGCCGTCCTCAAGGAGCTCGCGGCCGTAGATCCGGCGCGCGCGGGTGACGTCTTGCGCACGTTCCTCTCGTCGCAGACCGCGGAGTCGCGCTACTGGCCGAGCGATCAGGAGATGCGCGCGCGCATGCCTGGGCAGAAGATCTACAACTCGCTCAAGCAGTCACGTATCCGCGCGGTGCTCTCCGCGGTGGAGCAATACCTCCGATCGACTGCCAAACACGAACAGGTGGCGGTGCCGTCCGGATTGTCGATCGAGCACGTCATGCCCCGAGAATGGCGCACCTTCTGGAACCCGGAACCGAAGCTCGACCCGCAAGCGGAGGCGCGCCGCGACGTCCTCGTGAATTCGATCGGGAACCTGACGCTCATCACGCAATCACTGAACAGCTCGCTCCGACACCGGCCTTGGCTCGACGCGGAGTCTGTCGGGCTCAAGCAGGGAGGCCACGAAGGCCAGGGCAAGCGGTCGCTGTTGAACACCTTCAGTCTGCTCGTCCTCAACAAGCAGATCGTCGATGCTCATCCGCTGGCCTGGACTGACGATGACATCGAGGCTCGCGCGACGCAGCTGACGGAAGCGATCATCGCGGTCTGGCCCGGCCCGGATGAGACCCGTCAGCAGATCGAACGTGAGAGGTCCTAGTCGAGTGACCGAGCAGCTGCCCGCGTTCGCGACGAACCGGATCGCGCCGCCGATGACGGTGCGTGAGGAGGTGCGTCGCCTATTCCGGGTGAACCGGGAGGCGCTTGCGGTGCCGCCGAGCGCGGCGATTGCGACGGCCTACGTCAACCCAGCGGGCTTCCTGCTGCTCGCCGACGAACTGGAGAAGCTGCCGCGCCTTCGCATCCTGCTTGGCGCTGATCCGCTGCCCGATCCGTTGCTGCCGGTGGATGCCGACGCGACGCTCCAGAAGCGGCTCGATGCGGCGCTGACCGATCATGTGCGCTGGCTGAAAGCGGAGCGCGACGCGCTCGGCTTCGAACTGAAGGCGACACAGTCGGCGAAGCGCCTCGTGGCCTGGCTGCGCGCCGCCGACGAGCGTGGCGAGCCGGTCGTGGAGATCCGCCGCTACACGGGCGGCTTCCTGCACGGCAAAGCGTTCATCAGCCACCATCCGACGCATCCTGCCTATCTCGCAGGCTCGTCGAACCTGACCTACGCCGGGCTCACGCGCAACGCCGAGCTGAACGTGGGCGCATCCGGGCAGCACGGGTCGACGCCGCAGGTCATCGACTGGTTCGAGGAGTGCTGGGCCGACTCCGAAGCCTTCGACCTCGCCGGGTTGTACGAGCCGCTGTGGGCTGAGCACACGCCGTGGAGCGTCTTCCTTCGAATGCTGCTCGCCCGATACGGAGAGCACCTCGATGATGAGCAGGCCGGTCCCACGAGATTCGAGCTGACCCGGTTCCAGGCGGACGGCGTGAAGCGGATGCGTAGGCTGCTGGACGAGATCGGGGGCGTGCTCGTCGCCGACGAGGTGGGGCTCGGCAAGACCTTCCTCGCGCTCGAAGTGATTGCCGCGGCCACGGAGGAGCAGCGGCAGCGTGTGCTGGTCGCGGCTCCGGCCGCGCTGAAGGCGTCGGTGTGGGACCCGGTGCTGGAGCGGTACGACATCTCCCGCCGCGTCTCGGTGCACTCCTACGAGGAGATCCGTAGCCGGATGGACCCCGAGCATCCGGAGCACGTCGGTTTCTACGAGCGTGCCGAGGATGCGGCGCTGGTGATCGTGGACGAGGCGCACAATCTACGGAACGCGGGCGCGGCGCGTTCGGAGGCGCTGGATCGGATCATCCTCGCGGGGCGGCACCCGAAGAAGGTCGTGCTGCTGACCGCGACGCCGGTGAACAACTCGCTCATCGACCTTGAGACCCTGGTCAAGTACTTCGTCCGTGACGATGCGCGTTTCGCTTCGATCGGCATCCCATCGATCCGCAAGTACATCCGCGATGCGCAGGCGCTCGATCCCGAGGCGCTCACGCCCGCACACCTGTTCGACCTGATGGATCAGGTTGCGGTGCGGCGGACCAGGACGTTCGTCAAGGACAACTATCGCGGCGAAACGATTGCTGGGCCTGGCGGCAAGAAGATCCCGGTCGAGTTCCCCGACGCCGACGTACGCCGTGTCGACTATCAACTCGATGAGCCCGGCGAAGCACTGGTGAACGCGGTCACCTACGCGCTCGATATCCCCGACGATGAGGCGCACGTCGCGTCGTTCAGCGTGCGCCGCGGCGACCCAGGGCGGCTTCTGCTCGCGCGATACGTTTCCAGCCGGTACCTGAAGTCCGAGGATTTGAATAAGACCGAGGTCTCGAACATGGGGCTGCTGCGCTCCGCGCTCCTCAAGCGGCTCGAATCTTCACCGACCGCACTGGCCGGAACGTTCGGCGTGCTCATCCAGACCCACGAGGCGTTCCTCTCTGCGCTCGGCAAGGGCACCGTGCTCGTCGGCGGGGCGCTGCGCGACTACGTCAACTCCGAGTCGGAAGACCTTGACGAGATCGTCGCCGGTCTCGACGAGGACGCCGAGCATCAGGCCACCCCCGCCGCGCTGTACGACGCGGAGTTGTTGGCATCGGATGTCGAGCGCGACCTCGTACTGATCCGGCACCTGCTGTCGCTCGCTCAGGCGGCGGCGCACGACGGCGAGCCGAAAGTCGCGGCGTTGCTGACCGAGCTGGAGCGGATCGCGGCCGAGGCCGAGAAGCCTGCCATGACGAACGCCCCCAGCGGCGACCGGCGGAAGGTCATCGTCTTCTCCACCTACGCTGACACGATCCGCGACTTGCACGAGCGGCTCACCGACGCGCTGGACGCCGTGGCGGACGGCTCGCCCCTCGCGGCCTACCGCGGCCGGGTCGCGCCCGCGGTAATCGGAGAGTTCGCCTCGGGCAAGCGCGGCGGCATCGACCAGCCGACCCGCGCGAAGGCGGTCGCCAACTTCGCGCCTCGCACAGCCGGGCAACTCCGAGACGACGGCACTCCGGTCGAGGCGGACCTTTACGACCTTCTGCTGACGACCGACGTGATCGCCGAAGGCGTGAACCTCCAGCAGGCCGCACATATCGTCAACTACGACCTGCCGTGGAACCCGATGCGCATCGTGCAGCGCCACGGCCGTGTCGACCGCATCGGCAGCCAGCACAAGTCGATCGAACTCGACGTGTTCTTCCCGGCCGAGCACCTTGACGAGTTCCTCGGGCTGGAGCAGACCCTGATCCGCAAGCTTCGGCAGGCGGATGCCGCCATCGGCGCGGGGAAGGTGCTCCCAGGGGTTTCGCACTACCCGCCGCAGGAGCATTACGACCCTGACGCGATCGTCGGCGAGATCGAGGAACTTATCGAGCAGGGTGGCGGCTCGGCCGCGGGATCGGGGGAGGAGTACCGGCGACGGCTCGCTAACGCGCTCGACGCCGACCAGGCGCTCCGCGGACGGCTTGAAGACCTGCCCTACGGTATCGGCAGCGGATTCGTGAACCCGGCCGTCGCCGGCCGCGCCTTCGTGTTCTGCATGAAGATGGGCGACACGGGCCACATCTGGTTCCGCAACGTGAACGCCGACGACGCTTGGCGGCCCATCGCCGACGAAGACGGGCGCGTCGTGGTCGATGACACCCTGATTTCACTCGTCACCGCAGACCCCGGCAAACCCGACAGGCCCAGGTCTCTGCCCGACGAAGCGTTCCGCGCCGCATACGAGGCATGGGCTCTCGCGCAGGAGGATGCGCACGACGAGTGGATGCGCTCAACCGACCCGAACGCCCTCGCCGCCGAGATCCCGGCGTCCTTCCGAGATGCGCGCGAAGTCATCCTAAACAAGGGCGGTCACCTCGGAGCTGCACAGCTCCAGACGATCAAGCGGCTCAACACGGTGCCGACCGCCAAGGCGAGGAAGGCGATGCGAGGTGCGCTGCGCACGCCAGGGAAGCCGGAGGCCGTCGTGACCGCGATTGTCCAGGTGCTCGACGGGTTCGGCATCCAGCCCGCCGAGAAGGTCGAACCGCTCCCGCCCATCGCGCTGGACGATGTGCGCCTCATCTCCTGGATGGCGGTCGAGGGGACGAAGGCGGAGTAGCGGTGTCGTTGTTCGCGGGCGGCATCAACTGGCCGGAGGAGTTGCAGCTTGTCTTCGTCGGCAAGGACGACGGAGTGCGCAACGGCAAGATCCGCGAGGCGAGCGGGAAGTACGTCGTTGACGTCGAACCGGGCATGTCCTTCCAGCAAGGGTGGCCTGGGATAGACAAGGAGCCTGACCCGCTTTCCCGGACACCTTGAGTGAGGCGATGATCGTCTCGGAAGGAGTCCGTGGAATGCCTGCTGCCCACCCGCCGGAGTTCCGGCGTCGTGCCCTGGATCTGGTCGCCCAGGGCAACTCCGTCGCGCAGACCGCTCGTGATCTCGGGATCAGCGAGTCGTGCCTGCGGAACTGGATGAACCGCGACGCGATCGATTCCGGCCGCAAGCCCGGGGTCACCTCCGACGAGCACAAGGAGCTCGTCGAGCTGCGTCGCCGAAACCGTGTGCTGGAGATGGAGATCGAGATCCTCAAGCGTGCCTCGGCCTACTTCGCCAGGGAGAACGTGCTCCCAGAACAGGGTTCCGGCTGGTCCAAGAGCTCGCCGCGGACGGTGTTCCCGTCGCGGTGGCCTGCCGGTTCCTGAACGTCTCGACGTCCGGCTACTACGAGTGGGCGTCTCGTCCGCTATCGCCGCGCGCGGTCGCGGACGAAGCGCTCACGACGACGATCCGGAAAGTTCACCGCGACTCGCGTGGCACCTATGGGGCGCCCCGGGTGCTCGCCGAGCTGCGGCTCGGGCTCGGCATCCATGTCGGCAAGAAGCGTGTCGCCCGGCTCGTGCGCCTCGACGGCCTCACCGGCGTGTCTCACCGTCGCAAACGCCGCGGGTGGAAGCCAGACACGGCGACGCACGAGGATCTCGTGAAGCGGCGGTTTTGCGCCGATGCGCCGAACCGGCTCTGGTTCTGCGACATCACCCAGCACCGCGCGAAAGACAGGTGGGTCTACTGCGCCGCCGTCACCGACGCGTTCAGCCGCCGGATCGTCGGCTGGTCGATCTCGGACCGGATCACCGCCGAGATCGTCGTCGACGCCCTCGAGATGGCACGCTGGCGACGCCGACCCGAGCCCGGAACCGTGGTTCATGCCGACAGGGGAGCGCAATACACCTCCTGGCTCTTCGGCCACCGCCTCCGACAAGCCGGCCTGCTCGGGTCGATGGGTCGCGACGCCTCATCAGTCGACAACGCGCTCATCGAGTCCTTCTGGTCGACGATGCAACGCGGGCTGCTCGACCGCTCGAACTGGGGCTCGCAGGCCGAGCTGTAGTCGGCGATGTTCGAGTGGATCGAGGGCTTCTACAACCCGACACGCCGGCACACTGCCCTCGGCAACCTCAGTCGCGTGGAGTTCGAACGACCTCACATCCCCGCCGCAACCGCGGCATGATCAACACACAAGAACCGTCCGGGAAACCGGGTCAGGCTCCCTTGACTCTCGAGGAGGGGTGTGGCGGCATCTCGCCGCGAGCACCCGCCACGAGCTCCTCATTTGCGGGTCGAGAAATCACCTGCACATGGGTCCGACCTTCGTCATGTTTGGGGTGTGCCACGCGGGAGCCGGCACCGGCGGAGCCGAGGAGTCGAGGCCCGGGATAGGGTCTTGGCGCCGCCTGTCTGCCGGAGACCGAAGGGTTCGAATCAATGAAACACGGGATCAATATTCCACCGTTCACCGACGCGTCGACTGTCGTCAAGTGGACGCGCGAAGCCGAAGAAGCCGGTTGGGACGGGGTCTTCCTGTGGGACCACATGCAGTGGCGTCCTGGAGTCGCGCCGCTCGACCCCTGGGTCCTGCTCGGGGCAATGGCACAGGTCACCGAACGCGTCCTGCTCGGCCCCCTCGTCACACCGCTGTCGCGCCGCCGGCCCCAAGTCGTCGCGAAGCACATTGCGACGCTGGATCACCTCAGCGGTGGTCGCGCCGTGCTTGGCGTCGGGCTGGGCGAGCCGGTCGACCGGGACTTCGCCGACCTGGGTGAGGAGACGGATGCTCGAGTTCGGGCTGCGATGCTCGATGAGGCGCTCACTGTGATCGACAGTCTCTTGACCGGGCCCACAGATTTCCAGGGCGAGCACTATCAGATTCGTGCCGATTTCCATCCGCGTCCACTACAGCGGCCACGTCCGCCGATTTGGGTCGCCGGGCTCACCCCCAACCGGCTTCCCCTCGTCCGCTCCCGACGCTGGGAGGGGACCGTGCCGATCAGCCCTGAGGGCCCCCTCACCCCCGAACAGCTCGCCGAGCATCTCCTGCGAGACGGCGCCGCCCGACCCGCTGACTGGGATGTCGTCATCACCCCCGAGCGGGGCATTCCGGTCAAGGAATACGCCGATGCCGGAGCGACCTGGCTCGTCCACTCCGCGTGGCCTACTGAGTCCGGATGGGAATCCGAGATCAGCGCGATCGTGGATCGGGGCCCGGATCGAACGTAACCAACACATCGGACACGAGCAGAGATGTCAGATCCAGTCGAGCTGATCCGGACCGTCCCATTGGGCACCCGGTTGACGGTGCGCACGCGCATCGACGGGGGCTTCACCGACGCGCTCGGCTACTTGCGCGAGCGCGACAGTGCGCAGTGCGTCCTCGAGACGCGCCGCGGTCTGATCACCATCGCCTTGGATCGGGTCCACCGAGCCAAGACCGTGCCCCCTCCGTCGCCGCGCCGAGCACCGCGTACCTGAGCCGATTCACGCGTTGTTCACCGTGGCGCCCGGTCGTCGTCGTGTCTCATGGATAGCATTCCCGGGAACCGCGCCCGAGGCGAGGAGCCGACACGATGCACAGCGCCGAGTATCCAGCCCCCGAGCAGACCCTCTTACACCTGAGTGACACCCATCTGACGGCGCAGGGCACACGCCTGTTCGATCTAGTGGATGGCACAGAACGGCTGGCTCGCGCGCTCACCGTGTTTGAAGCATCGGGCATCGCTCCGGATGCGATCGTGGTCACCGGCGACCTCGCCGACCTGGGGGAGCCTGCCGCCTATGCGGCCCTGCGGGGACTCGTTGAGCCGTTCGCGGAGCGATTGGGTGCGCGAGTGCTGTGGGTCATGGGCAACCATGATGAACGCGGGGCGTTCCGCGAAGGGCTGCTGGATGAAGCAGCCGACCTGCGGCCGGTGGATCGGGTCGATGAGCTCAACGGGCTGCGCGTGATCACACTCGACACGACGGTCCCGGGCGCGCACTATGGCGAGCTGCGAGATGAACAACTGCAGTGGCTGCGGGACGAGCTCGCGACGCCGGCACCGCTGGGATCGATCCTCGCGATGCATCACCCTCCGGTGCCAAGCGTGCTGCCGTTGGCGGCGAGCGTCGAGCTGCGCGGACAGTCACGACTCGCCGGGGTGCTGCGCGGCACCGATGTGCGGGCGATCATCGCCGGCCATCTGCACTACTCGACCTTCGCGACGTTCGCCGGCATTCCCGTCTCGGTCGCCTCGTCGACGTGCTACTCGCAGGACCTCACGGTGCCGACCGGCGGCACGCGCCCGCAGGATGGCGCGCAGAGCTTCAACCTGGTGCACGTGTTTGCTGACACGGTCGTGCACTCGGTCGTGCCGATCGACGCGCCACGCACCCTGGAATACATCGACGCGGCGGAGGTCCGTCGGCGACTTTCCGCCGCGGGCATACGCCCGTATGGTGCAGATCTCGCCGTCAGCGCGCCATGGGCGGATTCGTCGACTCGGCCGTCCGCCCGGCATCGCTGACCTCGGCACGCTCCCAGGGCGGGAGCACCGGGAACATCCGATCCAGCAACGCACGGATCGCGCCGATTCTGAGTTCTTCGGGTAGTTCCACCTCGCCGCCGTCGTTAAGGCAGAACATGTCGACGTCGGTACGTGTGGCAAGGCGCTCCATGCGCGCGAGCGCCGTCGCGAGCGTCGTCTGCACGTAGCGCACGCGCGGCTGCGCAGTGGCGACGGCCCGCCCGGTCATGAGCGCGTAGTAGTGATAGAGGCTGTTGGTCACGGAAATGTCCGAGGCCGAGCGGAACCGAGATGCCGCGGTGCGCTCGAAGTCCTCGGCGAACTCCTGCTCGAGCTCGGCCATGACGCTCTTGCGCAACGGCGTGGCGCAGTGGGCGAGGTCGCGCGCGATCGTGCGGCCAAATCGCGTTCTCAAGAGTTCCCGATTGACGCGAAGGCCGTTGTCGTGGCCGCTGCGATGCGGCGCGGGTGCCCCGGTGCCGATGCGCACGTGGGTCTCGACGAACTTCGTCACTCCGGCCGGCGTGAAGAACAGCTCCGGGGAGACCAATCGACCGAAGAACATGTCGTCATTGGCATAGAGGAAGTGCTCCGCGAGGCCGGGGATGCGGTGCAACTGCGCCTCGACGGCGTGCGAGTTGTGGGTGGGCAGCACCGAGGGGTCAGCGAAGAACTCTTCACTGCGGACGAACGTCACCGTGGGGTGATCGATCAGCCAGGCGGGGACGGGGGAGTCGGTCGCGACGAAGATTCGTCGCACCCACGGGGCATACATATGCACGCTCCGCAGTGCGAAACGCAGCTCGTCGACATGGCGGTACCGGGCGGGACCGTCATCGCCCTCGCCGACGACATACCCGGCCATGCGGGCCGCCCGCTCGCGCTGGAACTCACTCGTAGATCCGTCGACCCAGGAGAAGACGATGTCGATGTCGCCGATGAACTCGTGCGGCTGGGGGTCAAACATTCCCGCGATCGTGCGCCAGTGGCGGCCGTAGCGCTCGACGGTGTCGAACGCGAGATCCTCGCGCGGGATGACGCGGCGAGTGAGCACATTGTCATTCGGAGCCTCGACGAAGTCGTCGTGGAAGTGCCAGAACTCCAGGTGTACGCCGAGCGACGCGCCGTAGCGCAGTGAGTGATTCGCGGTGATGCGCGGGCGATAGACGCGCACGGCATGCGGCTCCGCGCCCTGGCCGGCGGGCGCGGGGGGCGCCTCGGCCGCCAGTACGGCGGGCTGCCGTTTCGCCTTGATGTAGAGCGGTTCGCGATCACACAGGGCCGCCAGTGCGACGATGGCCGCAGCATGGGCGTTCACGTCGACGACGAGCGTGGGGACCGAGTGATCGCTACGGATCAGCACGATCTCGACCCCGGCATCCTCCAACGCGGCCGCGACCAGGAGCAGGTCGTCGATGCGTGCCTGTTGCGGTGTGACCGAGTCATGAACGATGCGCAACACGCCGCCGTCCAGGATGACGTCGTCGCGTTCAAGCAGACCGGACCACGGATGCGGCTGCTCGGGGACGAGTCCGAGTGTTGACATCGAAACCTCTTTCGTGACGCGACAGGAGCGGGCTCGGAAGCGCCGCAAGACGGGTCGGACCCGGGCGCGAACGTCACTTTGAGTCGTGCAAAGTACAACACACTCGCGGCGCCGATCATTCCATCTCGTGCATCACGGACCAAGGCCGCAGTGGTGGCCGTCATCGAGTACCCATAGGCGCAGTCGGTGCGGTTCGGTTCAGGGTGAACTCGGCAAGGATTTGGCCGTGTCGGTCGGTGGCGACGACGCGTGCTCGGAGAGCGCCGCAATCAGGTCCTGTGCCAGCAGACTGGCGGCGATAGCGACTTGAGCTGAGTCTCCGACGAACACCTCGGCCTGTCCAGCGAACCTGGACCCCGGAGCGGTCTCTCCGGCCGCGAACAAGGTCCTGATGTACACGATCCCGGTATGGGTCACGTCGCCTGCGGCCGAGTCTGTCGCGAGGCTGCGAAGAACACGAGCCATATGGAGTTCCTGCTGAATCGCAACCGACTCAACGTTTCGATCTCCCGCGCCAAGTGGGCCGCCTATCTCGTCCACTCGCCGGCACTCGTCGACTATCTGCCGCGTACCCCCGACGGTTTGGCGGTCCTCAGCCGGTTCATCGAGCTCGCTGAGGCTCGCGAGGAAGGGTGACATTGGCCCCGCAGAGGCACGGGGGACACTCGCACCCGCCCCACCGATGTGTCAGAATACTTCTCAAATAGGAAGTTATGTGACATGAATGATCTCACTGCGACGGAACTCGCCGATCGTCTCGGCGTGACACGGCGACGCGCGCTCGACCTCCTCGGCTCTGGCGAGATCGCCGGTCGTCGGCTCGCGAGCGGAGCTTGGCTCGCCGACGGCGACGCAGTGAACAGGTACGAAGTCGTTGCACGTCGCGGGAAAGGACGGTCGCTGGATCCCAGCACTGCATGGGGACTGCTCTGGGAGCTCTCCGGCATCGACGCGCCCTGGCTCACGGGAAGCACCCGGGCGCGAGTCAGGCGCCGCATCCGCGAGTCGACCGCCGAGCATCTCGCCACCGCTGTCGCGAAGCGAACCGTCGCTCATCGCTACAGCGCGGCAAACGCGGAACGCGCTGCAGCCGACCTCATTGCCACCGGTCGAGCGGCTGCCAGCACGCTCGGGACCGAGCTCATCAGCGATCGGCGTCGAGTCGCCGGTTACGTGCGCTCCGGCACTCCCGATGAGTATGCCGCCGCACACTTCATGGTCGCCGACGTCAATGGGCAGGACGTCGTGTACGAGAACACGTTGCCCGTTCGCTTCGAGGGTGGGGAGGTCATGCCGAGCGCCGTCATTGCCGCGGACCTCGCAACGAGCACCGACACGCGCGAGCGAAGCGCCGGGCTGCGAGCGCTCGAGGAACTGAGGCAGGCATGGCTGGCCGCACGCTGAGTGTGGACATGCAGGACGACGACCTGATCCCAGCGTGGACGACCGCCATCGAGCTCGGTCACGCGTCCGAGCTCGACTACGCCTCAGCGAGCTCGAACGATCGCAAGCGCGTGGACGCCGTGACTAGCGTTCTCGCCTCCCAATCGCACACTGCTTGGGTGAACTTAGACAAGCAAGACCGTCGCCAAGGTCAGCTGAATCTGGTGCTGATCGGACAAGGGCTCCGGTTCTGAACCTCATCCGACGCCACGGTCGCCGTGTCGGGACCCCGGTCCGAGCGACGGTCAGCGACCCCGCTCAGACCGGAGCGCAGCGCGAGTGACGAACACGCCCGCAAGGATCAGCGCAAGCGCACCCGCGCCGAGCCAGCCGACGTAGCCGCGATCGACGCCCGTGCTCGCCAGAGAGGGGTCAACCGCTGCGGTGACGGACACGGCGATCTCGAGGTACCTAGGCGTCCCCGACGGGCCCATGCCAGCGGCGACGATCGTGTGGCTCCCGGTGAACCCAGCCGGGACTTGCAGCTGTGCCACGGCCGTGCCGGCGCTGTTGGCGACCGCCGTGCCGAGCGTGACCGGCGTGGAGTAGATGCCGAAAGTGACCGGCGCGTACGGGGCGAATCCGGCGGCCGTCGCGGTGAAGGTGGCACCGGCTTCGAGCGTCGCGGGGACGCCAGTCAGGGACCCTGACGCGACGGGCTTGGTCGCGGGGAGCGGGACGGCGGGCAGCGACTCCACGGTGACCGTCGCCGTGCCGGTCGCGCTGCCAGAGGTGCCGGTCACCGTGTAGGTCCCGGGCTTCGTCGTCGTGCAGCTGTCTGCCGTGCACGTCAGGTCGGTAGATCCGGCGAACGTCGTCGACGCGGTCAGGTCGCCGAGCGAGTTCCCGTGCGCGTCGAAGCCTCCAGCGGTAAAGGCCTGCGCCTCGCCAGCGACGAACGTCGCCGTCGACGGCGCGAGCATGAGGTACGACAGGGGTCCAACCGGCACGGTCAACGTCGCCGCCGCCGTGGTCGCGCTGCTGCCGATCCCGTTCGAGTAGACGGCCCGGTACTGGGTGCCGCTCATTGCGTGGGTCACGTTCTCCAGCGTCAGCGTGGTCGCGGTCGCGCTGGCGACATCGGTCCAGGTGTCATCGATGTACGACTGCCACTGCACGGTCGGGGTCGGTGTGCCAGAAGCTGCCGAGGAGAACGTCGCGTCCGAGCCAATCGCGAACGTCTGCGACTGCGGGTCCGTCGTCACCGCGGCAGCCACACCCTGCAGCTCGAACGCGCCAGCGTCACAGTTCGCCGTGCCGCCGAAACCGGGGCGGGGGAGACTCCGCGCGTCGGTGCCGGTGCATCCGGGGACGAGGTGGTGCGCGGAACTCGCGGTGGTGATCGCCATGGTCTTCGGGCCGGTCGAGCCATTCGCGGCGAGTGGCTTCAGCCCGATCGTGCTGCTGCCGGTGATGCTCGTCGCGCTCGGCGTGTGGAACGCGCAGTTGTCGGTGACGTTGTAGCCGCCGTCGGTGACTCGGGAGTCGATGGTGCAGCTTGTGGAGATGATCGACTTGGCGAAGCTGATCGTGCCGCCGTCCATGAAGAAGCCCGCGCCCTTTGCCGAGGTGTTGCCGGCCAGGGTCGAGCTGACGACCACAAGCGCATTGCCATTGCCTTGGTTGTGAATGGCTCCGCCAGATGCTCCCGCGGAGTTGCCATACAAGGTCGAGTTGGTGATCGTCGTAGATCCCCGGTTGTAGAGCCCGCCGCCCTTCACGGTGTTGCCGCTACCGCTCGCCGAGTTACCCGAGATCGTGGAGTCGGTGATCGTCAGCGTGCCGTTGTGATTCTGGATGCCGCCGCCGAAGTTGCGCTGGGTCGTGTTGCCGGAGACGGTCGACCCGTCGATCGACATCCACCCGAGATTGTTGATCCCGCCGACGTAGTACGCCGCCGTGTTTCCTGACACAGTCGAGTCGGTGATCGCGACCGTGCCACCTGAGGACGCGAAGATACCGCCGCCGTAGCCCTGGCCCGCCGAGAGGTTGCTCGAGATTTCGGAATCGTGGATCATCAGTGAGCCGAAGCCGTTGTAGATCCCGCCGCCGCCGTTGGTGCCGTCACCGGTCGCGGCGTTGCCGGTCACGACGACGTCCGAGATCGTGACCGTGCCCCCGGCGTTGTAGATACCACCACCGCTCGGTGCCGAGCCGCCCGTGATCGTCAAGTGCTCGATCGCGACCGTGCCGCTTGCCACCGTGATGACGCTCGTCGAGCCGCCGCCGAGGATGCTCGTCGACCCGGCGCCAGCGCCGACGAGGTTGAGGCGGCTCCCGGGGGCGACCGTGCCGATGTCGACGCTGTCCGGATACATGCCTGCCGCGATATGCACGGTCACGTCGAGGGCACCCCCGGCAATCGCGGTATGGGCGCGAGTCACCGCCGTGCTCACGGTCAGACACGGCGTCTCGATCGCGTCACAGGACGACGCGTCGTCGCCGTGCATGGCGACATACAGGGCCCCTACGGGTTCATCAGCGATCGCCGCAGCGGGAAATGCTGCCACCCCCGCGACCGCCAAGAGCATGACCGTGCCGACAGCGGTATTCGTTCTGAACAAGTGGTGCCCCCCGGCCACATGACGAACTCCCGACTGTAGCCCAAAGCTCGGGAGTCGCCCGACTGCAACGCGCGCGCCTGGCGGCGATCACGCCGTCTGGCCGGCGTGGGGGCCCTCCCCGATCTCCTCGACCGTCTTCGCCGTGAAGGCGGGCAGGTCGTCCGGTGTCCGGCTCGACACCAGGCCCTGGTCGACGACGACCTCCTCGTCGACC
>DATMFB010000104.1:0-5773 GCA_035556395.1 Microbacteriaceae bacterium | reverse complement strand
GCTCATGGTGGACAGCGAGCGCGGCCTGGGGCGCCCCGAGCGCGCCCTCGAGCTCGCCCGCAGTGTGCCGCGCGGCACACTGCCGATCCCGGTCCAGGTCGAGCTCGCGATCGCCATGTCGGGCGCGCGCCTGGATCTCGGCCAGCCGGAGCTCGCACTGGCGGAGCTGGAGATCCCGCAGCTCGATCCCGACGTCGCGTTCTCCTGGAGCCCAGGGCTCTTCGATGCCTACGCGACGGTGCTCGAGGAGCTCGGCCGAGCGGATGAGGCCGCGGAGTGGTACCGCCGCGCCGACGTCGCGTCGGCGGCGCTCACCACGGACGAGGACGACGAGGACTTCATCGAGGTGTTCGAGGACGAACTGCTCGAGGCCGATGCCTCCGAAGGTGATGACCACGACGCCGACGACGGCGCAGGCAGCGCCGGCGGCGCGGAGTGATCGCGCCGGGCGCACCGCTGGACGGGGTCGACGTCCTGCTGGCCGACCTCGACGGCGTGCTGTACGCGGCCGCGGAGCCGATCCCGTACGCGGTCGACGCCGTCAACTCGCTCGTCGCCGACGGGGTCCGGGTCGGCTACATCACGAACAACGCGTCACGCCGTGACGACGAGGTCGCCGTGCAGCTGCGCGGCTACGGGCTCGTGGTCGCGCCACACGACGTCGTCACGAGCCCGCAGGCGGCGGTCGATGTGCTGCGCGAGCTCGTGCCGCCCGGGTCGACGATCCTCGTGGTCGGTGGCGAGGGCATCACGCACGAGCTCGGCCTGGCCGGCTACGCCGTCACGGGCAGTGCGGAGGACGCCCCGGCGGCCATCGTGCAGGGGTTCCACCCGAGCGTCGGCTGGGCCAATCTCGCGGAGGCGGCGTTCGCGATCCAGCAGCTCGGCATCCCGTGGATCGCGACGAACCAGGACTGGACGATGCCGCACTCGCGCGGCGTGGCCCCCGGCAACGGCACACTCGTGTCGGCCGTCCACACCGCGACCGGCACCCTGCCGATCGTCGCGGGCAAGCCCGAGCGGCCCATCTTCGAGACGGCCATCGCGCGCTTCGGCGCGGTGCGGCCCCTCGTCGTGGGCGATCGCCTCGACACCGACGTCATCGGCGCGAATCGCGCCGGCATCGCGTCCGCGCTCGTCCTGACCGGCATCGACGGGCCGAAGCAGCTCCTCGCGGCCGGCGCCGAGGAGCGCCCGACGTACATCCTCGACGACCTCCGCGAGCTCAGCACGCCGTATCCGCTCCCGACGGTCGAGGAGGGCGGGATCGTCCGCGTCCGCGATGCGGCGATCCGCCTCGACGGCTACCGGCTGGAGGTGCTCGACGCGGGGACGCGGCGCACCGATCTCGTCCGGGCGGCCTGCGCGATCATCTGGGGCTCGGGACTCGCGATCTATGCGTTCGAGGTCCCGGAGCAGATCTACGCGTAGCCGCGCGCCGCGTCGGCACGCCGCTCGCGCCCATCGCGTTCGCACGCTGACTCCACCGCGGCAGAACGCGGTAGAACGCGATCGCGCGGCTATCCTGGCTGCGTGAGCGACGCGACGGACCCGGACGCCCTCATCGAGCGCCTCCGCCTGATCGAGGAGCAGCCGCTCGCCGCCCGCGCCGAGGGGTACGAGGGGGTCGTCCGGGAGCTCCGCTCGGCGCTCGAAGCCGCCGATGAGCGGTAGCCCGGGCGACGCGGGGAGCGCTGCCCGGCTCGACGTCGAGCTCGTCACCCGGGGTCTCGCACGCTCGCGCAACCATGCCGCGACGCTGATCCGCGCCGGCCGCGTCTCGGTCGACGGCCGAGCGCTCGTCAAGGCATCCGCATCGGTGACCGCGGATCAGACGATCGAGGTCGACTCGGCCGACGCCTACGTGAGCCGGGCGGCCCACAAGCTCGTCGGGGCGCTCGACGCCTTCGACATCGACCCGACGGGCCTCGTCTGCCTGGATGCGGGTGCGTCGACGGGCGGGTTCTCCCAGGTGCTCATCGAACGCGGTGCGGCGCTCGTCATCGCCGTCGACGTCGGGCACGGGCAGCTCTCGCCCGCGCTCGAGTCGGAGATCCGTGCCGGCCGCCTCGTGAGCCTCGAGGGCGTCAACGTCCGCGAGCTGACGCCCGGAACGCTCGAGCCGCATCTCGGCGGCCGCGCGATCGGGCTGGTCGTCGCCGACCTGTCGTTCATCTCGCTGACGCTCGTGCTGCCCGCGCTCACGGCCTCCGCGCCGGGCGCCGATCTCGTCGTGCTCGTGAAGCCGCAGTTCGAGGTGGGCCGCGGGGGCGTGCGCGAGGGCATCGTCCGCGACGCGAAGCTGCGCGTCGAGGCGGTCGAGGGCGTGCTCTGGGCGGCGCACGACGCGGGCCTCGGTGTCGCGGGGCTCGCCGCCTCGCCGATCCTCGGCACGCACGGCAATGTCGAGTTCCTCGCCCTGCTCAGCCCCGGCCGCGGCGGATCTCCGTCAGAATGGACCGCACGGATCGCCGAACTCGCGGGAGGGTGACATGGCCGAGCTGAACGCCGCCCGGCGCGCCTTCCTCGTCATCGCCCACACGGGCCGCGAGGAGTCGGTGCGCGCCGCGCGCGAGGCGATCGCCGGCCTCCTCGAGGCGGGCGCGGTCCCCGTGCTGCCGGCTGACGACTCCGCCGGGGTCATCAGCGGGCAGCCGGGCGAGGGCGCCTGCCGGATCCTCGGCGTCGACGTCCCGCTCGAGGAGATCGAGCTCGCGATCGTCCTCGGCGGCGACGGCACGATCCTGCGCGCGGCCGAGGTCGTGCGGCCGGCGAGCATCCCGATCATCGGCGTGAACCTCGGCCATGTCGGCTTCCTCGCCGAGGCGGAGCGCGAGGACCTCCACGAGGTCGTCCGGCGCGCGATCGTCGGCGACTACGAGGTCGAGGAGCGGATGGCGATCGACGTCGTCGTCCTCGACGCGGAGGATCGCGAGGTCTATCGCACCTGGGCGCTCAACGAGGCGACCGTCGAGAAGTCGACGCCGGGCAAGATGGTCGAGGTCGTCATCGAGGTCGGCGGCCGGCCGCTCTCGTCGTTCGGCTGCGACGGCGTCGTCATGGCGACGCCGACGGGGTCGACGGCGTACGCGTTCTCCGCGGGCGGTCCCGTCGTCTGGCCGAACATCGACGCGATGCTCCTGGTCCCGCTGTCCGCCCACGCGCTCTTCGCGAGGCCGCTCGTCGTCGCCCCGACCTCGGTCCTCGCCGTCGAGCTGCTCCAGACGACGGCGAGCCCCGGCATGCTCTGGTGCGACGGCCGCCGGAGCACGCCGCTGGCCCCCGGCGCCCGCGTCGAGGTGACGCGGTCCGCGACCACCGTGCGGCTCGCCCGACTCTCTCGCGGCCAGTTCACCGACCGGCTCGTGCACAAGTTCGACCTCCCCGTCGCCGGATGGCGCGGCTCAGGCCGGCGAAGCCCGCGATGATCGATGAGCTGCGCATCCGCGACCTCGGCGTGATCGCGGACGCCACGCTGCCGCTCGGGCCGGGCCTCTCGGTCGTCACCGGCGAGACCGGCGCGGGCAAGACGATGGTCGTGACGGCGCTTGGTCTGCTGCTCGGCGAGCGCGCCGACGCCGGCGTCGTGCGCGCCGGCGCGGATCAGGCCTCGGTCGAGGGCGTCTGGCGTCTCCCCGGCGACGCGGTCGAGATCGCCGAGCGCGTCGACGAAGCGGGCGGCCGCATCGAGGACGGCGAGCTCGTGCTCGCGCGCACGCTCGCGCGCGGACCGGAGGGCGCCGCGCGCTCCCGCGCCTTCGTGGGCGGCCGCAGCGCCCCGGCCGGCGTGCTCGCGGAGCTCGGCGAGCGGCTCGTCGTCGTCCACGGGCAGTCGGAGCAGTTGCGGCTGCGCTCCCGCGCCGCGCAGCGGGACGCGCTCGATCGCTTCGCGTCGGCGGGTGAGCTGCGCGCGGAGCTCGCCACGGCGTTCTCCCGGTGGTCGACGGCCCAGACCGAGCTCGACTCGCTGCTCGAGGCGAGGGAGCGACGCTCCGCCGAAGCGGCAGAACTCCGTGCGGCGATCGAGCGGATCGAGGCGGTCGACCCGAAGCCGGGGGAGGACGAGGCGCTCGCGGCCGAGGCGGAGCGGCTCTCGCACCTCGAGACGCTGCGTCAGGCGGCCGCCGAGGCCCATAAGCTGCTCAGCTCGGAGTCGGACGAGTCGCCCGACGCCTCCGCGCTCGTCGGCAGCGCGCGCCGGGCGATCGAGCGCGCCGCCGATCACGATCCCGCGCTCGCGCCGATCGCGCAGGCGCTCGCGGAGCTCGCCTACGGCCTCGGCGACGCGACCGTGCAGCTCTCCGGCTACCTCGCGGGACTCGACACGGACGGCGCCAGCCGGCTCGACGCGGTGCAGGAGCGCCGTGCCGAGCTCTCGGAGCTCATGCGGCAGCATGGGCCCGCGCTCGACGACGTCATCGCGGTCCTCGACTCGGGCAGCGCGAGGCTGCTCGAGCTCGACCGCACCGATGCGAGCATCGCGGAGCTCGAGGACGGGGTGCGGGCGGCGCTGGAGGCTGCGGAGTCGTTCGCCGGGCGGCTGAGCGCCCTGCGCCGGTCCGGCGCCGAGCGGCTCGCCGAGGCGGTCAGCGCCGAGCTCGCGGCGCTCGCGATGCCGGACGCCCGCCTCGTCGTGACGGTCGAGCCGACCGAGCGGCTGAGCGCGACGGGCCGCGACGAGATCGCGTTCCTCCTCGTCCCGCATCCCGGCGCGGAACCCCGGCCGCTCGGCCGCGGAGCGTCGGGCGGCGAGCTCAGCCGCATCATGCTCGCGCTCGAGGTCGTGCTCGCGGGCGTCGATCCGGTGCCGACGTTCGTCTTCGACGAGGTCGACGCGGGGGTCGGCGGCGCCGCCGCGATCGAGATCGGCCGCCGCCTCGCGCGCCTCGCCGAGCACGCGCAGGTGGTCGTCGTGACGCACCTCGCACAGGTCGCGGCGTTCGCCACGAACCATCTCCGGGTGGAGAAGGACACGGCCGGCGGGTTCACGGAGTCGAGCGTCGCGCGCCTGACGGGCCAGGAGCGCGAACGCGAGATGGCGCGGCTGCTCTCGGGCCTCGCCGACTCGGAGTCTGGGCTCGCGCACGCGCGCGAGCTGCTGGCGCTGCGGTGAGCTAGCGCGGCGGGTCGGCCTATCAGCGTCGGTGGCTTATGCTGGAATCCCGTGGTGGACACTTCGCACGGGCCCGGATCGCATGTGACGAAGCACATCTTCGTGACCGGGGGTGTCGTCTCCTCGCTCGGCAAGGGCCTCACGGCGGCCAGCCTCGGCAATCTGCTCACCGCGCGCGGCCTTCGCGTCGTCATGCAGAAGCTCGATCCGTACCTCAACGTCGATCCCGGGACGATGAACCCGTTCCAGCACGGCGAGGTGTTCGTCACCGATGACGGCGCCGAGACCGACCTCGACATCGGCCACTACGAGCGCTTCCTCGACATCAACCTCAACCAGGCGGCGAACGTCACGACCGGCCAGATCTACTCGCAGGTCATCGCCAAGGAGCGCCGCGGCGAGTACCTCGGCGACACCGTCCAGGTCATCCCGCACATCACCGACGAGATCAAGCGCCGCATGCGGCTGCAGGCGCAGGTCGGCCCGAACGGCGAGACCCCGCCCGACGTCATCATCACCGAGGTGGGCGGCACGATCGGCGACATCGAGTCGCTGCCGTTCGTCGAGGCCGCCCGTCAGGTCCGCCACGAGGTCGGCCGGGACAACTGCTTCTTCCTGCACGTCTCGCTGGTGCCCTACCTGGCGCCGTCGGGCGAGCTG
>DATMFB010000103.1:0-3915 GCA_035556395.1 Microbacteriaceae bacterium | reverse complement strand
AGGTCAACTCCTCGCCAGGACTCCAGGGCATCGAGCGCGCGACACAGCTCGACGTCGCCGGTGCGGTGATCGACTACATCGCGAACCAGGTCGCGTTCCCCGAGATCGACGTCCGCCAGCGCCTCAGCGTCTCGACCGGCTACGGCGTCGCCGAGCTCCTCGTGCACAACAACGGCGACTTCGTCGGCCGCAGTCTCAGCGACTCGGGCCTCGGCGAGCGCGACATCACGGTCCTCACCGTCCACCGCGGCGCCACCGTCATCCCGAACCCGAAGCGCAGCACCGTGCTCGAGGCCGGCGACCGGCTGCTCTGCTTCGGCAAGCTCGAGGAGATGCGCTCCATGATCCCGGAACGCCGTCGCCGCCGCGCGAAGGTGCGCAAGCTGCCTGCGGCGCCGGTCGCGAAGCCCGAGAGCTAGAGCGACTTGTAGAAGACGAGCCCGTTGCCCTGGTTGTCGTAGACCACCGCGCGGCGCTCGTGCGCGTCGTTGTACGGCGCGCGGGCGACGCCGCCGCCCGCGTCCTCGATCGCCTTCGCCGCGCCGTCGACGTCGTCCGTCTTGATGCCGACGACGACCTGGCCGTGGATCGGGTGATCGACGGCCGTCGCGAGCGCGAGCGTGATGCTCCCGCCGTCGAGCGCCGCGAAGTGCGTGCCGTCGCGGAACTTCAGCGGGAAGCCGATCGACTCGTAGAACGCGATGGACGCGTCCAGATCGTCGGTCGACAAGACCACCATTCGGACCTGTGCCTCGGGCATGGCTGCCTCCTTCGTCGGTTTCGGGCATGCTACCGCGGTCGGTGGCGCCGGGGACGGCTGACCGGGCGATCAGCCCTCGAGCAGCCGGATGACCGACACGACGAGCGCGGCCGCGCCGACGACGAGGATGACGATCCGGTAGGCGAGCGGGGGCAGCCGCTTGGCGCCGCGTGCGCCGATGAGGCCGCCGACGATCGAGCCCGCCGAGATGAGCCCGACCGTCAGCCAGTCGATCTGCGACCAGGCGGTCACGATGAAGATGATCGAGCCGACGAGGTTCGCGAGTCCGGCGAGGACGTTCTTGATCCCGTTGACATGGCCGTACGAGCCGCCGAGCGCGAGGCTGAGCGTCACGAGCAGCAGGATGCCCTGCGCGGCGCCGAAGTAGCCGCCGTAGGCGCCGAGCAGCAGGATGACGAGCGCCGTGTACCAGCGCACCGACGTCGCCATGCCGTCGCCCGAGAGCCCCGTGTCGTTCGCGGCCGCGAGGCGGGTCCGGGCGATGCGCTGGAACCAGGGCTGCAGGAGGACCGCGACGAGCGCGATCGCGATGAGCACGGGCACGACGCCGCCGAAGACGCCCGGCGGCAGCACGACGACGAGCAGGCTGCCGGCGACGGCGCCGACGACCGTGAACGGCACGACGCGTGCTAGGAGGGACCTCGACTCGACGAGCGTGCCGCGGTACTCCCAGACCGAGGCGGCGGCCCCGGGGACGAGCCCGATCGTGTTGCTGATGTTCGCGACGACGGGCGGGACGCCGAGGATCAGCAGGATCGGGAAGGTGATGAGCGTGCCCGAGCCGACGACCGCGTTGATCGTGCCGGCGACGAGCCCGGCGAGCAGCACGATCGCGAGCACCCACGGCAGATCGCTCGGGCTCACCGACCCGAGGAGACCTTCGTCCACGCAGCACCCCCGTCGCCCTCCATGCTCTCATGGGCCAGGGACCGCTCGGACGACCGGGCCGCTAGCATTCCGGCAGAGCACGTGGAGAGGAGGAGCGATGTCCCTCCGGCAGATCATCCAGGAACGCCGTGAGCCGCTGCTCCACGTCGCGATCGACCGCACGCCGGAGTCGCCGGCCGGCTCGCACCAGGTGCCGACGGTCGTGATGCTGCACGGGATCGCGTCGAGCGCCGTGACGTTCGTCCACGTCGTCCCGCTCGTGGAGGCGACGCATCGCGTGGTCGCGCTCGACCTGCTCGGCTTCGGCGAGTCGCCGCGGCCCGACGATGCCGAGTACACACTCGACGAGCACGTCGGCGCGATCGGGCGCACGCTGCGCTCGATGGGGATCACCCGCTTCACCCTCGTCGGGCACTCGCTCGGCTGCTTGATCTCCGCGCGCTACGCCGCGACCCACCGGAAGGCGGTCGAGCGGCTCGTGCTCGTGAGCCCGCCCGTGTACCTGCCGCCGGACAACATCGGCGACCCCCGCGTGCGAGCGCGGGTGTCGGGGTATCTCGCCGCCTACCGCTTCCTGCGGGAGAACAAGGAGTTCACGATCGCGAACGCCGCCTGGGTCAGCAGGCTCCTCCCCATCAAGAACGTGATGGAGATCACCGAGGAGAACTGGACGCCGTTCGTCAAGTCGCTTCAGCACTGCATCGAGACGCAGACGATCATCAGCGACCTGGCCACGGTCGAGGCCCCGATCGAGCTCGTCTACGGCGTGCTCGACCAGTTCCTCGTCCCCGAGGCGGTCGGCATCATCGCCCGGATGAAGGGCGTGACCGCCCACCCCGTGCGGGCGAGCGATCACGTCCTGCGCAAGTCGATGGCGCGCGTCGTGGCGGCGTCGATCGACGCTACTGCGCCTCCTTCGACCGCTCCGGCTCGTTGATCGCGAGCAGCACCGCGAAGACGGCGAAGAGCGTCGCGAGCGGCATCGCCGTGTCCTTGCCGTTCCAGGTGCTCGACTGCCACATCGCGAACCACTCGGAGCCGATGACGATGAAGCCGAGGAACCAGATCAGCAGGGCGAGGGCATAGGTCGTGTAGCCCCAGATGCGGGCGCGGTTGTAGGCGGTCGCGTCGGCGTTGCGGCGCAGGAAGAGCTTGATGCCGCCGATGATGCCGAGCGCGGCGACGAGGCCCTCCGCGACGATGATGCCGATGTAGGCGACGGTCCACACCCACGGCTCGGTGATCGCGCGCCACATGAGCGCGTTGCCCTCGAAGGTCGTGTCCATCGACAGGACGTGCTCGACGAACTGGTAGTTGGACTCGTAGTCCATGAGGTTGCCCAGGAAGACGAACAGGGCGTAGAGGCCCGTCAGGAGGACCGTCAGCGACTGCAGGAGCCGGAGGGGATGCTTCATTCCGTTTCACCTTTCCTTGTGAACACCAGGTCGATATGCGGGTCGATGTGCTGCTCGAAGCTGACCGCCTGCACGAAGCGCCAGCCGGCGGCCGCCTGCGCGCGAATGATCTCGCGGTGGTCCTCGGCGAGCTCGAGTCCCGCGCGGCGGCGTCCCACCCCCACGCTGATGAACGAGTACTCCCGCACCGGGACACCTCCTCGAGCACGCCGATGTGCTCTCGAGCGTCAGGCTAGTACGTCCTGGCCGTTCGGGGGAGCGTTGCCGGTCGCGGGGGCGGCGAGGGCGAGTCCCGCCCGCCGGGCTAGCATGGCGCGCCCCGGAGCGTCAATGCCTTCCATCGCGCCGGAGGCGCCCGTAGCGTCGAGACGGTCACCGCGACATGCTCGTCGCGTGTCGTGGCGCCGACGACGGGAGAACGCGATGCCCACCAGGAGCGAATGATGCTCGACCCGGTGCCCGCCCTCGTGGGCGACGTCCCCGCCGCGCTCGCCTGGGCGGCCGAGATCGGCCGGTCCGCGCCGAAGCCGGGCCACGGCGATACGGACGGGCTCTGGCGCCTCCTCGCGGACGTCGCGGCGATCGACGTGGGCGTCGCCCGCGTGCTGGAGCCGCACCTCGACGCGCTCGCGATCCTCGAGCAGGCGGGTCTGCCGCTCGACGAGGTCGGCGCGGATGAGGGGAGCGCCTGGGGCGTGTATGCCGCGGAGCAGCCGGGGACCGCGCTCCTCGCGCGCGGGACTCCCGGCGGGTGGCGCCTCGACGGCGAGAAGGGGTGGTGCTCGCTCGCCCAGGATCTGAGCCACGCGCTCGTGACGGCGCGTCTCGAGG
>DATMFB010000102.1:0-2831 GCA_035556395.1 Microbacteriaceae bacterium | reverse complement strand
GAGGTTGTACGCCTTGTAGCCCGTCCGGTGGTCCGCGATGCGGTTCTCGGGGAAGTTGTACGTGCGGATCCGCTCCGAGCGGTCCACGGTGCGAATCTGCGACTTGCGCATCGCGGAGGACTCCGCGTCGGCCTCCTCCTGCTGCTTCGCGAGGAGGCGTGCGCGCAGGACGCGCATCCCCGCCTCGCGATTCTGCAGCTGGGACTTCTCGTTCTGCATCGAGACGACGATGCCGGTCGGGATGTGCGTGATGCGCACCGCCGAGTCGGTCGTGTTGACCGACTGCCCTCCGGGACCGGACGACCGGAAGACGTCGATCCGCAGGTCGTTCTGGTCGATGCCGATCTCCTCGGGCGCGTCGACCTCCGGGAAGACGAGCACCCCGGCGGCGGAGGTGTGGATCCGGCCCTGCGTCTCCGTGACGGGCACGCGCTGGACGCGGTGGACGCCGCCCTCGTACTTGAGGTGCGCCCAGACGCCCTCCGCGGGGTCGGACGACGAGCCCTTGATCGCGAGCTGGACGTCCTTGATGCCGCCGAGGTCGGTCGGCGTCTGCTCGATGATCTCCGTGCGCCAGCCCTTGGACTCGGCGTAGCGGAGGTACATCCGGAGCAGATCGCCCGCGAAGAGCGCCGACTCCTCGCCGCCCTCCCCCATCTTGACCTCCATGATCACGTCGCGACTGTCGTTCTCGTCGCGCGGGATCAGGAGCCGTCGGAGCAGGTCCGCATACTCCTCGATCGACGCCTCGAGCCCCGGGATCTCGGCCGCGATCGCCGCGTCCTCGGCGGCGAGCTCGCGCGCCGCCTCGAGATCGTCGGTCGCCTGCCGCCAGGCCGAGTACGCCGCGACGATGCGGGAGAGCTCGGCGTAGCGCCGGTTCACCCGCTTCGCGCGGACCGGGTCGCCGTGCAGCGCGGGATCGCCGAGCTGCTCCTGCAGCTCGGCGTGCTCCGCGATGAGGGCGGCGACGTTGTCGAACATCGGCGCCGGATCAGGCGAGCTGCACGACCGCGTTCGCCGTCGCGCGCAGCTCCGACGTCACGAGGCGGTCGATCGCGGTGCTCTCGGACGCCGTCGCGACGATCGTGAGGGACGAGCCCTCCTCGACCGCCCGGGCCGAGGCGAAGAGGCGCTTCGCGGGCAGCGCGATCGCCGGGTCCTCGACCGAGGTGCGGGACGCGAGCGTGTAGTGCGCGCGGCCGAGGCCCGTGATCGAGTCGATCAGCACGACGACGTCGATGCCGAGCTCGACGAGGCGCTTGGCGCGCTCGACGGCGAGGTCGATGACGGTCACGTGGTCCTCGGCGGTCTGCTCGAGCGCCGCGATGACGACCTCGCCCTTGACGCTGCGTCGGAAGTCGGTGATCTCCTCGGGCCGCGGGCTGACGAGGATGACCATGAGGTGCGTCTCGGGCTGGCCCGCGCTCACCTGCTCGGCGATCTGCGCGACGAGCGCCGTCTTCCCGAACGCGCCGATCGCGAGGGCGCGAGCGCCCTTGCCGAGCCCGGACACGAGACCCGAGAGGCCGAGCGGCACGGAGGGCCGGATGGGCGTCGCCGCCGCGAACTCGGTCCGCGCGATCGACTGCTCGGCCGTCTGGCCGTTGACGGAGTCGACCTTGACGAGCGCGTTGTACTTCTGGCGGCCGGGCTGCTCGCCGTCCCGCGGCTGGCGGATCGCGCCGACGACCGCGTCGCCCTTGCGCAGGCCGTACTTCTTGACCTGGCCGAGCGAGACGTAGACGTCCGTCGGGCCCGGGAGGTAGCCGGTCGTGCGGACGAACGCGTAGTTGTCGAGGACGTCGAGGATGCCCGCCACGGGGATGAGGACGTCGTCCTCGAGGATCTCGGGCTCGACGTCATCACCGACCGGGCCCCGGCCGCGACCGCGGCGGTTGCCCTGCTGCTGGCTCTGCTGCCCGTTCTGTCCGGACTGGCCGGCCGGGCCGCTGCCGTTCTGGCCGCCTTCGCCCCCGGCACGGTTACGGCTGCGCCCACGGCGCGAACGGCCGGAGCGCTGCTCGCCGTCGCCGGCGTCGCCGGACTCGCCGTCGGCCGACTCGCCCTCGGGGCTGTCGGTGGCGTCGATCGCATCGGCGGGCTCGCCCGCTGCGACGTCCGTGCTCGTCTCATCGCCCTTGGGCTCTGCGGACTCGACGGACTCGACTTCCTCGACGGACTCGGTCGGCTGCGCCTTGTCGGCGGCCGCGGCCCTCCTGCTCCTCGTCGGCGCCTCGGCGGGCGCCGCCGGCTCCTCCGGCTCGCTCGGGGTGAACTCGGCGGGGTTCTTCGCCGTGACGCGGCGCGAGGCGCGCTTACGCGGCGCCTTCGCCTCGGGCTCGCCCGCCGCGGCGCTCGCGAGCTGAGCGGCGAGCGCATCGATCTCCGCCTGGCGCTGGGTGTCGACGTCGGTTGTCTCGGACGCCGTGTGCTCTTCGGTCATTGCCTTGTGATTCCTTCCTCCGCGCGATGCAGGATCTTTCCTGGGGCGGAGCGTTGATGCCCCCGGCGCCTATGAACGGCGAAAACCGCAGAACGCGGCCGACCGGGAACGAGATGGTCGCTGCCGGGGCGGCGGTCAGTCCGCGCCCATCGGGAGCGCATTCACTGTAGCACCCCGGACATCGACCGCAAGCATGGACGAGTCCCACCGGCTCGTCGCGGTGGCGGCGACGAGCGCCGCGGCCTCCGCCCGAGCGGCGGGGTCCGAGGCGAGGACGAGGATCGACGGCCCGGCGCCGGAGACGACCGCCGCATGGCCCGCCGCGCGCAGCCGCTGGACGAGATCGTGCGTCTCCGGCATCGCCTCGGCCCGGTAGTCCTGATGG
>DATMFB010000101.1:0-2138 GCA_035556395.1 Microbacteriaceae bacterium | reverse complement strand
GGTCGCGGGGCCGGCGACGCGGAGCCCGGTGGCGGGCTCCTCGGCATGCGCGGTCGCGCGGAGCTGCTCGGCGGACGGGTCGAGGTCGAGGCGGCGCCGATGGGCGGGACGCGGGTCGCCGCCCGCCTGCCGTGGTCGGAGGACTCGTGATCCGCGTCGCGCTCGCCGACGACCAGCATCTCGTCCGTGCCGGATTCCGAGCGCTGCTCGAGGCCGAGGGCGACATCGAGGTCGTCGGCGAGGCCGCGGGCGGCAGGGATCTCCTCGCGCTGCTGCGCCGCGCGCCGGCCGACGTCGTGCTGATGGACATCCGGATGCCCGACGGCGACGGGCTCTGGGCGACCGAGCAGCTCGCCGCCGACCCGGCGCTCGCCGGGGTGCGCGTCATCATCGTCACGACGTTCGAGCTCGACGAGTACGTCGTGCGCGCGGTGCGGGCCGGCGCGAGCGGCTTCCTCGTGAAGGACACCGAGCCGGCCGATCTCGTGCGCGCGGTCCGTGCGGTCGCGGACGGCGACGCGCTGCTCTCACCCGGGGTGACCCGCAGCCTGCTCACGCGGCTCTCGGTCGGGCTGCGGGAGACGCCGGACGACGACCGGCTCGCCGGACTGACGGAGCGAGAACGCGAGGTGCTGCGGCTCGTCGGAGGCGGGCTCAGCAACGCGGAGATCGCCGAGGCGCTCGTGCTGAGCCCGCTCACGGCGAAGACGCACGTCTCGCGGATCATGCAGAAGCTCGACGCGCGGGACCGGGTGCGGCTCGTCGTCATCGCCTACGAATCGGGTCTCGTCGCGCCGGGCTGGCGGTAGCGGCGCCCGGCTGCGCTGCTCCCGGGGGAGCAGTCGAAGTGCCTCCGCAGGGCCGACGACGAGGCCCGCGCTCCCGCGAAGACTCGATGCATCGGCCCGCCGGGTCGCTCATCGAAGGAGTTCGCATGTCCGTCTCGCTCACCGCACTCGCCGCGACCGCGGTGTCCAGCCCGTGGGGTCCCGGCCCCTGGATCGGCGGGCCCTGGGCCGCCGGCTTCGGCTGGGTGTTCCTCATCGTCCCGCTGCTCTTCATCGGTCTGCTCGTCTTCGCGATCGTGTTCGCCGCCTCGCGCCGCCGCCGGTACGGCTGGTACGGCCCCGGTCATCCGGGCCGCCCGCCGTTCGCCACGCCGGCCGGGAGCGCGGAGCGCACGCTCGCCGAGCGCTTCGCGAGGGGCGACATCGACGAGCAGGAGTATCGCGCCCGGCTCGAGGTGCTGCGCGCCGATCGCCCCGAGCTGTGAGAACGGGGCGGGCCCGGCGAGGGCCCGCCCTCCTCCCAGGCCCGCCCGCGTAGGCTGGGAGGCGTGCCAGCCGTGAACCTCGGGCTGCCGAAGGTGCCTGAAACCCTCGCGCCGCGCCGCCTGTCCCGCCAGATCCGGGTGGGCAAGGTGCTCGTCGGCGGCGACGCCCCCGTCTCGGTCCAGTCGATGACGACGACGAAGACGACCGACATCAACGCGACGCTCCAGCAGATCGCCGAGCTGACGGCGTCCGGCTGCGACATCGTGCGCGTCGCGGTCCCGTCGCAGGACGATGCCGACGTGCTCCACATCATCGCGAAGAAGTCGCAGATCCCGGTCATCGCGGACATCCACTTCCAGCCGAAGTACGTGTTCCAGGCGATCGACGCCGGCTGCGCCGCGGTCCGCGTCAATCCGGGCAACATCCGCAAGTTCGACGACCAGGTCGGCGCGATCGCGGCGGCGGCGAAGGCCGCCGGCACGAGCCTGCGCATCGGTGTCAACGCCGGCTCGCTCGAGCCGAGCCTGCTGCAGAAGTACGGCAAGGCGACGCCCGAGGCGCTCGTCGAGTCCGCGGTCTGGGAGGCGGGCCTCTTCGAGGAGCACGACTTCCACGACTTCAAGATCTCCGTCAAGCACAACGACCCGATCGTCATGGTCAAGGCCTACCGCCTGCTCGCCGAACGCGGCGACTGGCCCCTGCATCTGGGGGTCACCGAGGCCGGACCCGCCTTCCAGGGCACGATCAAGTCGGCGACCGCGTTCGGGATCCTGCTCGGCGAGGGGATCGGCGACACGATCCGCGTCTCGCTCTCCGCGCCGCCGGTCGAGGAGGTCAAGGTCGGCCTGCAGATCCTGCAGTCGC
>DATMFB010000100.1:0-3509 GCA_035556395.1 Microbacteriaceae bacterium | reverse complement strand
GGCGCTCGCGCGACTCAAGCCGCTCTTCGCGCCAGCCGGCGAGGGCACCGTGACCGCCGGGAACTCCTCGCCGATCAACGACGGCGCCTCGGCGGTCCTGATCGGCGGCGAGCACGCGATCGATGGCGAGCCGCTCGCGCGCATCGCCGGACGCGGCTGGTTCGGCAACGACCCCGACCTCTTCCCGGTCGCGCCGATCGAGGCGGCGAACCGGGCGCTGGCCCGCGCAGGCCGCACCTGGGCCGACGTCGATCTCGTCGAGCTCAACGAGGCGTTCTCCTCGCAATCGCTCGCGTGCATCCAGGGCTGGCCCGACCTCGACCCGGCGAAGGTCAACATCCACGGCGGAGCGCTCGCGATCGGCCACCCGCTCGGGGCCTCCGGCGGCCGCATCGTCGGCCATGCGGCGCATGAGCTGGCCCGCCGAGGCGGCGGCGTCGCGGTCGCGGCGCTCTGCATCGGCGTCGGCCAGGGCCTCGCCATCGTCCTCGAGCGCTGAGCCCCACCCCGGTGATTGCCCCCTTCCCCGGCGACCAGCCGCCGGACCCTGCCGAGTCCGGGCACTCACCGGAACGGCGGGAGTGGATCGAGTCGCTCGCACGGGGGCTGAGCGTGATTCGCGCGTTCGACGCCGAGCATCCCGCGATGACGCTGAGCGAGGTCGCCGAGATCACCGGGTTGAGCCGGGCGACCGCGCGGCGATTCCTGCACACCCTCGAGTCCCTCGGGTATGTGCGCAGCGACGCGCGGGCGTTCTCGCTGACGCCGCGCGTGCTCGAGCTCGGCTACAGCTATCTGTCGGCGCTCAGCCTCCCCGAGCTCGCGCAGCCGCACCTCGAGCAGCTGAGCCGTCGGCTCGACGAGTCCGTCTCCGCGGCCGTCCTCGACGGCGACGAGATCGTCTACGTCGCGCGCGTCCCGGTCCGGCGCATCATGAGCGTCGCGATCACGATCGGCACGCGCTTCCCGGCGGCGACGACGAGCATGGGGCACGTGCTGACGGCCGGCGGCGACTGGGCGATCGCCGATGAGGAGCTCGAGCAGGGCCTGCGCTCGATCGCGGCGCCCCTGCACGGGCGGGCCGGGGTGATCGCGGCCGTCAACGTCTCCACCTCGACCTCGCGCGTCTCGCGCGAGGAGCTCCTGGAGCGGCACCTGCCGGCGCTGCTCGAGAGCGCCGCGGCGATCGACGCGGACCTCGCGGCCGCCGGCCTGTGATCGCGTTCTACGCTGGATCCGTGAGTGAGAACGCCGGCCGCCGCGCGCTGTTCGTCGTCGACGTGCAGAACGACTTCACCGAAGGGGGCGCCCTCGGCGTCGTGGGCGGAGCGGCCGTCGCGGCTCGCATCTCCCAGTACTTGAAGGCGCACGAGGAAGACTACGACGTCGTCTTCGGCTCTCGCGACTGGCACCGCGGCGACGGCGACAACGGCGGCCACTTCTCCGCCGAGCCCGACTTCGTCGACACCTGGCCCCCGCACTGCGTCGCCGGCACGACCGGTGCGCAGTACCACCCGGCGCTCGACGTCAATCGCATCGACGTGCACGTGCTCAAGGGCCAGGGCATCCCCGCGTACTCGGTCTTCGAGGGCCACACGCACGACGGGCGGGACTTCCCCGAGGTGCTCGCCAGCCACGGCGTGAGCGACATCGACATCGTCGGGATCGCGACCGACTACTGCGTGCTCGCCACGGGACTCGACGCGCGGGCGTCCGGGCGGAATGTCCGGGTGCTCACGGACCTGGTCGCCGGCGTCCACCCGGATTCCTCCGCCGCGGCGCTTCAGCGTCTCGCTGAGGCCGGCGTCGTCGTCACCGAGTCCGAGGGTCCTCCGCGCTGAGGACGAGCGCGAGGAGGCGGCGCAGCTCCACCTCGTCCGCGGCGGAGAGCTCTGCGACGAGGAGCCGCTGCAGCTCGTCCACGCGGGGTTGGAGCCGGTGCAGCTCTTCGCGGCCCGCGGGGGTCAGCGCGAGGACGTTGCGCCGCCGGTCGCTGTCATCCCGCACGCGCTCGATGAGACCGGCGCGCTGCATCCGCTGGACGAGCTCGGCGAGCGACGAGCGATCGACCGAGGCCTCCTCGCCGATCTCCTTCTGGCTCGCGCCCGGCATGCGCTCGAGGATCGCGAGCACCCCGTACTGGATGCTCGTGATGCGCTCGGAGACCTCGCGGGCCCACATCGCGGCGTGCGTCTGCTGCGCGCGCCGGATCAGGTTGCCGATGTGGCGCTGGGGCTCGGGGAGGCTCGTCATGGGTGAGTCGATGCTCCCACGGCCGGAGTCGTTCGTGCGCGTCAGCTCGCGACGGCGGCCTGCTGCGGGAGCAGGTAACGCCCGAGGAACGCGGTGAGCTCGTCATGCGCGGTCAGCGGCAGGACGTGCGCGACGTACTGGTCGGGTCGCACGAGCACGACCGCGCCGAGCTCGCGATCGATGCCGCGTGCGTCGAAGACATCGGGACCGGTCTTGAGATCCGGTGCGAAGGCCTTCTCGTAGTCGACGAGCCCAAGGCGGCCGACCTTCGGCAGCAGGGCCGCGGGCAGCTCGTTCGTCTCGACATCGCGGTGCGCGCGCTGGAGGATGCCGCGCACGTCGATGACGCGGTCGGGATCCGAGCCGGCCGGCGTGAACCGGGCCACGGGCGACTCGGGGGACGCGAGGAACGCCATGAGCTCGTCGAATCGCGCCTCGGAGCGGTCGGCGAACGCATAGAGGCGCCAGGCGCCGTCCGCCTCGTGGACGTGGCCGAGCTGCATCGCCTTCGCGTCGGCGATCCGGATGACGGGGGCGGAGTGGAAGCGCATGCCGACCGGGAATCCGGTCGCGAGCCGCTGGTGCTCCTCGGACCCGACGAGCGGCCCCTCGGGATAGCGAGTGCCGACGCCCGCGGTGTAGCCCTGCATCGCGACGAAATACGCCTGGAGCTCGTCGGGGTCGACGCCGCCGCGCTCGGGGTGCTCGGGGTCGCGCGGCCCGGCGGCCATCATCGCCGACCACTCCTTGTCGAAGTCGATGAGGATCTGGGCGATGCGCTGGCGTTCGGCCGAGTACGTGTGCAGGAGCGACGCCTCGGCCCGGCCCTCGATCACCGACGCGAGCTTCCAGCCGAGGTTGAAGCCGTCCTGCATCCCGACGTTCATCCCCTGGCCGGCCTTCGCGCTGTGCGTGTGGCACGCGTCGCCCACGATGAAGACCCGGGGCGTGCGCTCCTCGGGCGCCTCGTCCGGAACGTCATCGAATCGGTCGGTGAGGCGCTGTCCCACCTCGTAGACGGAGCACCAGGCGATGTCGGCCGCCTCGAGCGTGTACGGGTGGATGATCCGGTTCGCGACCGTGAGGATCTCCTCGGGCGGAGTGCGTCGGATCGCGCCGTCGTCGCCCTCGGGCACCTCGCCGAGGTCGACGTAGAGCCGGATGAGGTGGCCGCCCTCGCGGGGGATGAGCAGGGCGTTGCCGCCTGTCCCGGATTGGATGGCCGCCTTGATGCGGATCCCCGGGAAGTCGGTGAT